>CAMNOL010000049.1 GCA_946546815.1 uncultured Oscillospiraceae bacterium | reverse complement strand
TAGATTTATTTGAAAGGATGAACTGCCATGAGAAGAGTTGTCGTCACCGGCCTTGGCGCGGTCAACGCCATCGGCAACGATGTCCCCACCGCATGGAACAACCTGATTGCCGGAAAACACGGCATTGCAAAAATCACCCGCTTCGATCTGGAGGGCTTCAAAGCCACGCTGGCCGCCGAGCTCAAAGCGTTTGACCCGCTGAAGTATATGGACCGCAGCGAGGTGCGCCGCAGCGACCTGTCCGTCCAGTACGCCGTCGCCGCCGCCGCCCAGGCCGCCGAGGATTCCGGCATTGACGGCAGCTTGGACCCCAAGCGCCTGGGCTGCTACTTCTCCACCGGCATCGGAGGCCTGGGCACCATGTCAGCAGAAGACAGGAAGCTGGTCAGCAGGGGCCCCCGCCGGGTCTCCCCCTACACCATCACCAACATGATGGGCAACGCCAGCGCCGGTACTGTGGCCATCAAACACAACTGCAAGGGTCCCTGCCTGGACATCGCCACTGCCTGCGCCTCCTCTACCCACGCCATCGGCGAGGCGTACCGGAACATTCTTCACGGCTACGCTGACGCCATGTACGCCGGCGGCTCCGAAGCTGCCATTGTCCCGGTGGGTGTGGCCGGATTCATCAACTGCCAGGCGCTGAGCTGCTCCGAGGACCCGGACCGCGCCTCCATTCCCTTTGACAAGGAGCGCAACGGCTTTGTCATGGGCGAGGGTGCCGCCTGTCTGGTTCTGGAGGAGTACGAGCACGCCAAAGCCCGGGGCGCAAAAATCTACTGCGAGGTAGTGGGCTACGGCTCCACCTGCGATGCCCACCACATCACCGCTCCCGACCCCGAGGGCGAAGGCGGCGGCGACGCCATTGCCCAGGCGCTGTCCACTGTCAGGGAATACGACCCCAGCCGGGTCTACGTCAACGCCCACGGCACCTCCACCCCCATGAACGACCGCATTGAGACCCTGTCCATCAAGCGGGGCTTTGGCGAGGAGGCAGCTTATCAGCTGCACGTGTCCTCCACCAAGGGCGCCACAGGCCATATGCTGGGCGCCGCCGGCGCGACAGAGGCAGTGTTCTCCGTGCTGGCGCTGGAGCATAACATCGTTCCCCCCACGGTGGGCTACCAGGTTCCCGACCCGGACTGCGATCTGGACATCACACCCAATGCCGCAAAAGAAACCCAGCTGGACACCGCTCTGTCCATCTCCCTGGGCTTTGGCGGACACAACGGCTGCATCGCCTTTCAAAAGCTCTGAATCGGCTTTTAACGCTTTTTAATCTGGAATTTACCGTTCGTTCACACCCCTCCGCCTTCATTTGTGCGATAATAGCCTCACGAAAGCGAATCATCGCGCCGATGAACCTGACACCATACCGGGAA
The DNA here is from genome assembly GCA_946546815.1 of uncultured Oscillospiraceae bacterium. Lineage (GTDB taxonomy): Bacteria > Bacillota > Clostridia > Oscillospirales > Oscillospiraceae > Onthomonas. The sequence goes on along the minus strand of CAMNOL010000049.1, from coordinate 12,175 downwards.
AGGAAAGGTATTGACTATGAAACTGAACGAGATCCGTGAAATTGTGGACTTTATGAAGGAAAACGGCCTGTCCGAGCTGGAATACAAGGAGCGCCATACCTCCATTCGCCTGAAACTGGCTCCTCCTGCGCCCCCCGCGACTCCCTGGGAGCGCTTCAAGGCTGCCGCCGCCCCTGTGGAGGCCGAAGCCGCTGAGGAGGAGCGCAGCACGGAGGAGGAAGCGGAACCCGGGCTGGACGTGGATCTGGACGCCGCCGCTGCAAAGGTCCGCGACACCGCCGCAAAGGCCGGCAGCGCTGTGTTTGACACCGTCAAGGCCGGCGCCAGCTTCCTGAAATCCAAGAAGGATGAGTATCTGGCCGGCGGAACCCCCGGTGCCTATGACGTGGAGCTGGAGGACGAGGAAGACACCGAACCCGAGGCCGCTCCCCAGGAGGAACCCGTTGCAGCGGCAGCCGAAGCGGAGAGCGAGGACACCGGCGATGTGGTTGAGGATGTCACGCTGGACACCGACGCAGCCAAGGCCGCTGTGTCCAAAACCGCTGAAGCTGTGATCAACACCGCCAAAGCCGGCGCTTCTCTGGGCGTCGCCGGTCTGCGCCGGGGCAGAAACTTTATCATGGATCTGCTGAATCCCTCCGGCGGAGAGGCCGCTGAGGAGGAGCCTGCGGAAGCACCCGAAGCAGAGGAACCAACAGAAGAAACCCCGGAGGAATAATCCATGAATCAGGAAGAAATCAAGAAAATTATCCCCCACCGCGACAATATGCTGCTGGTGCAGGAGGCCACGGTGGAGGGCGAAGTCGCTCACGCCAAATATCACGTTTCCGGCGAGGAGTTTTTCCTCAAGGGCCACTTCCCCGGCAACCCGGTGGTGCCAGGCGTCATTCTGTGCGAGATGATGGCACAGGGCGCCTGTGTGCTGCTGGCCGGCTTGGCCACCCCGGATGTGACCCCCATGTTCACCAGCCTGGACAAGGTGCGCTTTAAGCGTCCGGTAAAGCCGGGCGACACGCTGGAAAGCGAGAGCAAAGTCATCAAGCAGAAGGGTCCCTTCTACTGGTGCGCCGCCAAGGGTTTTGTCAACGGCAAGCTGTGCGTCACCGCAGAGTTCTCCTTCGCTCTGGTGAAGAATGACCAGTAAAGATGTTGTTTCCGACAGCCCCGGTTCATCCGGGGCTGTTTTTTTGTCCTTCCCTCCCGAAGTAATTTGTGTTACAATTGCATCGCGCCTATGATTCCATTGCTTTCACGTAATAAATCAAAACCGGAGAAACTCTCCCCCTATAGAATGGGATACAGCTTGAAAAATTCATGGGCAAAAGCTTGTTCCGCTTTCATCTTTTACTTGACATCAGCCGTCCCTGTGTATATAATTCTTTAATAATCTAATTCATTAGCGCATTGTATTATTCATCTGTGTCTGCCTTCGGCGTCTTCCGCTGATCGTACCGCAGAAGGCAGATAAAAAACTTCTGATTTTCCCTCAGACTTTCTGATTTTCCCTCAGACTTTTAGAAAAAAGGGAAACAGTTTATAACATATATAAGTTTTTTGTGTTTTGCCTTTCTGATTTTTTGCGGACATTCACCATTTTAACCATTTGCTTTTCTCCGCTTCTGCGTGTATAATGGTGCTTGTACGTTTTGTAATCTTTGGCGGATCTTCGCATAATACATTGTGCAGAAGGGATAGAATCTATGTCAACGAAAATCAAGATTTGCGGACTGCGTCGCGTGGAGGACGTGGACTTCGTCAACGAAGCAAAGCCGGATTACGCCGGAGTCATGCTCTGCCGCCGTTTCTGGCGAGGCATCGACTTTGAGCAGGCAAAGCTTATCCGCAAGCGGTTGGATCCCAACATTCCTTTGGTGGGTGTATTTGTCAACGATAAGTTTTCCGATGTGCTGGTGGCCCTGCGGCAGGGTGTTGTCGATATGGTTCAGCTTCACGGCACTGAATCTGAAGAGTACATCACCAGCCTGCAGATGATGAACTATGGCAAGCCGGTGATCAAGGGCTGCCGGGTACACTCTCCGGACGTGATTCCCTATGCGGAAAACTCCGCGGCGGATCACATTCTTCTGGACTGCGGCCCCGTTTCCGGCAAGGCATTGGACTGGAACATCGTCAAAAATGTCAAACGGGATTTCTTCCTGGCCGGCGGCCTGACTCCTGATAACCTTCCCAAGGCAATTGAGGCCCTTCGTCCCTGGGGCGTTGACCTCTGCAGCGGAACCGAGGTGCAGGTCGGTCCGAACCCGTCCGACCGGATAAAGGATCGAAAGCTGATCCTGGATGCGGTAGAAGCCGTCCGTGCTTACGGCTGATCCATCTCACAAATTTTTACATGAAGAGGAGAAACCTGCGGGTTTTCTCCTCTTTCTTTTTGGCACAGGCCCCGGCTGCGTTCCCGAAGGATGTGTGCCGACGTCTCCACTCTCACCGTGGCGTACAGCACAAATTCCCCTCTGCAACCAATCAATTTTTTCTATGAGTCCAAATGATAGCATTGTCGACTTATAGCAATTTTATTGATAAAACTATAAGTATTGCACAAAAAAATCATCCAATTTCCATTTCTCTATTGCATAGTCAATAGTTAATTGCTAAAATAGGTTTACATCATTCGATTAAACCAATAGGAAGAGCAAATCATTTTATTGGGAGAACAAGAAAAAGAGGTGTTTCAATGAAATTCCTGAAATTGGTCGATGACAAGCTGGAAGAATTCCTGATGGTGCTTCTGCTGGTCATTATGGCGCTGCTGATGATCGTGCAGGTGGTCTGCCGCTACTGCTTTCACCAGTCCCTGACCTGGTCGGAGGAGCTGGTGCGGTTCCTGTTCATTTGGGCGGGCTTTATCAGCCTGAGCTACTGCGTCAAGAAAAAAATCTCCATTAAAATCACCCAGTTCGAGGCGCTGCTCCCGGAGAAAACCGCAGATTACATCGACATCGTGCGCAACGCGCTGCTGCTCTGCTTCTGCGTTTACATGGTCCCCTTCTCTCTGCGGTATCTTCAGCAGTGCATGCACAACGGCTCCACCAGTCCGGCTATGGGCATTCCCATGACGCTGGTGCAGGCCGCTCCGCTGGTGGGCTTCATTCTGGTCTCTGTCCGCCTGTTCCAGTGCATCCTTGAGGCCATCCACAATCTTCGGGAAGGAGGTCGGATGTTTTGACCACTGCGCTGATTATGCTTCTGTTTGTGGTGCTGCTCATCTGCGCCTTCCCCATCGGTATGACGCTGGGCATCGCAAGTATGCTACCAAACCTCATCGGCGGCTCCACCGTCGGCGGCACTTACATCGTCCGCTCCATGTTGGGCGGTCTGAACTCCTTCACCTTGCTGGCCATCCCCATGTTTGTGCTCTCCGGCATCATCATGGCCAAGGGCGGTGTGTCCCGCAAGATTTTTGATGTGTTTGCCTACTTCATCGGCAACCTGACCGCCGGCATCCCCTGTGCGGTGGTCATCACCTGCCTGTTCTACGGCGCCATCTCCGGCTCCGCCCCCGCCACCGTCGCCGCTGTCGGCTCCATGACCATTCCGCTGATGCTGGAAATGGGGTACGACAAAAAGTTCTGCGTGGCGCTGGTAGCCGTAGCCGGCGGTCTGGGCGTCATCATTCCGCCCTCCATTCCCTTCATTCTGTATGCCCAGGCCTCCGGCGTGTCCGTCAGCGACATGTTCCTGGCCGGCATCATCCCCGGCATCCTCATCGCCGCCGTTCTGATGGGCTATGCGGTGTTCTACTGCAAGCGCCACGGCGAGGACAAGGAAGCCGTCGCCCGGGTGGTACAGCCCCTGAAGGACCTGGGCTTCGGCAAGGTATTTTTGAACAGCTTCTGGGCGCTGCTGACCCCGGTGATCATTCTGGGCTGCATTTACGGCAGCATTGCCACTCCCACGGAGGCAGCGGTTATTTCCGTGTTCTACGCCCTCATCATCAGCCTGTTTGTCTACCGCAGCCTGACGCCCAAGGATCTGTACAACATCTGCGTGGAGGCCACCAAAACCTATGGTCCCATCCTGTTCATCCTGGCGGCCAGCGTGGCCTTCTCCCGGATCCTGACCCTGCTGCAGGTTCCCCAGACGGTCAGCACCTGGATCACCGCCAACTTCCATAACCTGTACCTGCTGCTGCTGGTCATCAACCTGCTGCTGCTGGTGGTGGGCATGGTCATGGATACCACCCCGGCCATCCTGATTCTGACCCCCATTCTGCTGCCCGTGGTCTCCACCTTCGGCATGAATCCGGTCCACTTCGGCATCATGATGGTGTGCAACCTGGCCATCGGCTTCGTCACCCCGCCCATCGGCGTGAATCTGTTCGTGGCAAGTTCCCTGTCTGATGTGTCCGTGACGGACATTGCAAAGAAGGCACTGCCCATGATCGTGCTGTTCTTCGCGGCGCTGCTGCTCATCACCTACATCCCGGGCGTCAGCCTGGTACTGCTGTAAAAGGGGGAACGTATCATGAAAAAGAAGATTCTTCTCCTGACCGCTCTGGCAACCCTGTTCTGCTGCCTGTTCCTCACCGGCTGCGGAGACGACTCTCAGGGGCTGGCGTGGGTGCTGGCCCACTCCTCCTCTGAGGACACCGTCACCCAGCTCTACTCCGAGAAATTTGCGGAGGAAGTGGAAAAGCTCTCCAACGGAGAAATGCGGATTCAGGTGTACTCCAACAGCGCGCTGGGCGGCGACACCGAACTGCTGGAAAGCTGCGAGGTGGGCGACATTCCCTTTGTGGTGCAGAACACCGCTCCTCAGGTCAGCTACCTGCCCAAGCTGGCGCTGTTTGACCTGCCCTGCGTGTACAGCGATATCAAGGATGTGCAGGCAGTCTTTGACAACGAGGACTTTGTCCATAAAATCAACGACATCTACCTGGCCGGCGGCTTCCGCCTGCTGGGCATGGCGGACCAGAACTTCCGGGTCATGTCCTCCAACGTGAAGGTGGAAAAGCTCAGCGATTTCAAGGGGATCAAGATCCGCACCATGGAAAACGCCAACCACATCGCCTTCTGGAAGGCGCTGGGCGCGGCACCCACTCCCATGACCTTCTCCGAGGTGTACATCGGCCTGTCTCAGGGCACCATCGACGCCCAGGAGAACCCCTACGAGGTCATTGTCTCTTCCAAGCTCTACGAGCAGCAGAAGTACGCCATTCAGACCAACCACCTGCCCCACCTGATCTCCCTCATCGTCAGCGAGGAGTTCTTCCAGGGCCTGACCCCGGAGCAGCAGGAGATCATTCAGCAGGCCGCGGACACCGCCAAGGCCTACGCCCGGGAGCAGGCGGCGGAACGTGCCGCAGACCGCATCCAGATCATGGAGGATCACGGCTGTGAAATCGTCCCTCTGTCTGACGAGCTGCTGGAGGAAATGAAGGAACGCTCCTCCAACGTCTACGAATCCATTCGCAAAACCGTCAACGATGACGATCTTTACTACACCTATATAGGCGAAAACTGATTCTTTCGGCCCCACCGCAAACAGCGGTGGGGCTTTTCCGCGCCGGGGCAGCTTTATGCTGCCCTTGACTATTTCAGTTACCCACGTCACACTATGGTTGGCATAAACCAATCACAGGGGAAAATACACAAAAATTTCATATGCTTTTTTCCGGTTCTGTGCTATACTAAAATAGATTTGGTATGCACCCTGATTGGCCAACGGAATGGCAGATTTCATCAGCAGCTGCATCCCCGGAATCATTCATTTGTTGGAGGTGATCCCCATGCGGAAATGGCTGAGCCTGCTTCTCTGCACACTGTTCATGCTGACCCTGTCCGGCTGCAATGTGTCAGATTTTCTCTTTAAGTCTCCGGAAAGTCTCTACGCCCTGCCCCGTCTGTCTGAGGAATACACCTCTCTGCAAACCTGTCTGCAGGAGCTGCTGGACTCCGGACTGGAGTACGCACCGCCGCTGACCGGCTCCACCACCCAGCCCGTTCACCTGCGGGATCTGGACGGAGACGGCGAGGACGAGGCCATTGCCTTTCTCCGGGACACCTCTGCATCAGAATCCCCACTGAAACTTTACATCTTCAAAAAGAATTCTGAGGGCGTTTACGAAACCGCCTGCGTCATCGCCGGCAACGGCACCAATATCAACTCCGCGCTGGCATGTCAGCTGGTCGGGTCGGAGGACACCCCCCTGGAAATCGTGGTCTCCTGGCAGACCTCCAGCACGGTGTACACCCTCTCCGCTTACTCCCTGGCCAACTATCAGCCCACCGAGCTGATGACCCCTGCCAGCTATACCCGCTACAGTGCCCTGGATTTGGATCAGGACGGAGAAAATGAGCTGGTATTGCTCAACGTTGACAACAGCGGCCAGGCGCTCAGCACCGCCAGCTACTACGACAAGTCCGCCGACCGGCTGGTCCTGGCCAGCACCGCCAGCCTGTCCGCCAGTATGTCCGCCATTGACCGGACGCAGGTGGGCATCCTGTCAGACGGCACCCCGGTGTTGTATGTCACCGGCACAATTCTCAGCAATGTGGGCAGCTCTTCTTCCCAGATCACAGACCTTCTGGCACTGTCAAAAGGCACTCTGAGCAACCTGACGCTGAATCCCGAGACCCTGAACAGCGACGCCACCATTCGCTACAACCTGACCAACGCCCAGGACATCAATGGGGACGGTGTGCTGGAGCTGCCCTCTCCCTACACCATCCCTGCTTACGAGAAGGAGCTGCCTCCGGACAGCTTTTACGGCATCAGCTGGCAGCAGTTCGACGCCAACGGCACCAGCACCTTCGTCTGCTCCACCTATTACAACAGCGCTGACGGGTGGTATCTGGAGCTGCCCGACGACTGGCAGGGGCACTTTTCTCTGGCCAGGAAGGACATTGCGGTCAGCAACACCAACGAGCGGGGCGTCTTTTTCTACTACAGGGACGGCCCTTCCAAGGGAAAGCCGTTTCTCGCCATCTACAAAAACACCGGCTCCAATCGGATGTCCCGGGCTGTGGAGGGAAACCGCATTCTGCTCAACCAGGACAGCAGCGCCTGTTACTCCCTGGAGCTGCTGGATTCCTCTTCGGAGTGGTCCCTGTCTCCCGGGGACCTGGAGGAGAGCTTCCACCTGATCCTGACAGACTGGTCCTCGGACTGACGCAGCCAGCCGCACATCCTGGCTTATGAATTCGTTCAGATTCTTTATCAGATAGTATGAGGTTATTCCATGAAAAAAGTTCTTGTTTTGGAAGATGAAGCCAACATCCGCTCCTTTGTGGTGCTGAACCTGAAGCGGGCGGGCTATGAGACCGTAGAAGCCGGAAGCGGCGAAGAAGCACTGGAGCTGCTGAAGCAGCATCCGGACATCCGTCTGGCGCTGCTGGACGTCATGCTCCCGGGAATCGACGGCTTTGAGGTCTGTCACCGCATCCGGGCCAGCAACAGCAAGGTGGGCATCATCATGCTCACCGCCCGTACCCAGGAGATGGACAAGGTCACCGGTTTGATGACCGGCGCCGACGACTACGTCACCAAACCCTTTTCCCCCGCGGAGCTCACCGCCCGGGTGGACGCCCTGTCCCGCCGGCTGGGGGGCGACACCGCCCCTGTGGACAACGGCGAGATCTCCCAGCCCCCCTTCCTTCTGAACACCCGGAACCGCACCCTGTCCAAAAACGGCCAGCGCATTAAGCTGACTCAGGTGGAGTATTCCGTCATGAAGCTGTTTATGGACAACCCGGGCAAGGCGCTGAGCCGGGAGGAGATCCTGGAGTCCGTGTGGGGACGGGATTACTACGGCGAAGTGAAAATTGTGGACGTCAACATCCGCCGCCTGCGTCTGAAGGTAGAGGATGACCCCACCAACCCCACCTACATCACCACCGTCTGGGGCTTTGGTTACAAGTGGGGTTTCTGAGCATAGGGGGCTTTTGCCATGGCAAAAAAAGAAAAAAAGCGCGCCGTTCCCCGGCGTGAATCCCGCAATCCCAAATCAAAGCTTCCCCCCATTAAGCTGGAGCCGGTCAGCCGCGGTCTGCGCAACCGCTGGATGATCAACAGCCTTTCCGCTGTGCTGGCGCTGGCGCTGATGGTCATTATTCTGTTTACTGTCTCTTTCAGCAGCTATTTTTACACCAGCGTCCGCACCAATCTGGAAAACCGGGCCAAAATCGCCAGTGTGGTCTTTTCCAACTACGCCACCAACGAGAGCACCTATCTGAACATGGCCAGGCACTACCTGTCGGATTTTGACGACCGGGACAAGCTGGAGCTGCAGTTTATCAACAAACAGGGGCGGATCATCCAGTCTTCCTACGGCCTCACCTCCGGCGGCGCCCCCGCCACTGCGGATATCACCAACGCCATCAGCAACCAAAGCGTGTTCTCCTGGGTGGGGAAAAGCCCTGAAACCCAGGAGCGCATCATGGCGGTGTCCTCTCCCATTGTCAGCAACGGTGAAGTGCAGGGAGTTATGCGGGTGGTCACCAGCCTGGCGCTGATCGACCGCCAGATCGTAATCATGGTGTGCTTTGTCACCCTCCTCGCCGCGCTGGTGGTCACACTGGTGTATCTGGTGAATATGTACTTCATCAAATCCGTTATCACCCCCATCGCCCGCATTACCGACACCACCCGGAGCATCGCCGGCGGCAGCTACGGTATTCAAATTGAAAAGCAGTTCAACGATGAGATCGGCGACCTCATTGACGCCATCAACGATATGTCCTCCAAGATCAGCCAGACGGAGAAAATGAAATCCGAGTTTATTTCCTCCATGTCTCATGAGCTGCGCACGCCGCTGACCGCCATCAACGGCTGGAGCGAGACCCTGCTCACCGGGGAGATTTCCGATGAGGAGAGCGTCCAGAAGGGCCTGTCCATCATCGCCAGCGAGGGCCACCGCCTGTCTAAAATGGTAGAGGAGCTGCTGGAATTCTCCCGTATTGAGGACGGCCGTTTCACTCTGAATATGGAAGATGTGGACATTCAGGCGGAGTTCGAAGACGCAATTTTCACCTACCGCCAGTACTATCGAAAGAAAAATATCCGGCTGGAGTACAAAGATACCGCCGATGTGCTGGACCCCATTCCCGGCGACCCGGCACGGCTGCGTCAGGTGTTCTCCAACGTGCTGGACAATGCGGCGAAGCACGGCGGCGAGAATCAGCTCATTCAGGCCAGCCTCAAAGTGGAAAACGGCATGGTGGTCATACGGATCCGGGACCACGGCCCCGGCATCGCAGAAAAGGACCTGCCCCATGTGAAGGAGATGTTCTACAAGGCATCCTCCAAGGTGCGGGGCAGCGGCATCGGTCTGTCTGTCTGCGATGAAATCATCACCCGCCACGGCGGCACCCTGGACATCTCCAACGCTCAGGGCGGAGGCTGTGTGGTGACGATTTCTCTGCCCATGACCCAGCCGGCACCCCAGTAATGCCTGCAGGTGTGTTCCGAGCCTGCCCCTCCATCGCCCGGCAAACACAGTCCGTTATTTGGGACTTTATCGGAATATTTCTTCTTGTTATCCATCTCTGATTTTGCTATATTACAGAAGGAGCAGCGAAAACCCTATGTCCAAGCAAGCAACCACCCCTGAGGTCTGCTTCCGCACCTCCATCGGGGGGCAGGCTCTCATTGAGGGCATTCTGATGCGGGGCCCGGAAAAAGAAGCCATCGCAGTGCGCCGTCCGGACGGCGGCATTGAGATCAAAGAGGAGGCGCTGACGCTCATCAAAGAGCGCTACCCCATCCTGGGCTTTCCCTTCATCCGGGGCACCGTAAACTTTTTGGATTCCATGGTCCGGGGCGTAAAGGCGCTGATGTTCTCCGCCGAGTTCTATCCGGAGGAAGAATCCGACCAAGCATCCGAGCCCTCCAGGTTGGAACAGTGGCTGGAAAAGAAACTCGGCTCAGACGGCTTCAACCAGGCCATTATCTACCTGGCGGCGGCGCTGGGCGTGTTCTTTTCCGTGGGCGTGTTCATTTTGCTGCCTGCGCTGGTGTTCGGACTGCTGCAGGACCTCATCCCAAGCTTTTTTCTCCGCAATCTGATTGAAGGCGCGGTGCGCATCGCCATTTTCTTCCTGTACCTCTGCCTGGTTTCCCGGCAGTCGGACATGAAACGGGTGTTTTCTTATCACGGCGCGGAGCACAAAACCATTTTCTGCTACGAAATGGGGCTGCCGTTGACGGTGGAAAACGTCCGGAAACAGCCCCGGCATCATCCCCGCTGCGGCACCAGCTTCCTGTTTGTGGTCATGGTCATCGCCATCCTGATCTTTTCTGTGGTCCGGGTGCGGAATGTGGCCCTCCAGCTGGTGGTCAAGCTGCTGCTTCTGCCCGTTGTGGTGGGAATCACCTATGAGATCAACCGCTACATGGGCCGCCACGACAATCTCCTTTCCAAAATCTGCACAGCCCCCGGGTTGTGGATGCAAAATTTTACCACAAACGAACCTGACGACTCCATGATCGAATGTGCCATTGAGGCCATGAAACGGGTCATTCCGGAGAAACACGGACAGGACGCCTGGTAAGCCGGCACACAGAGAAGGGAGATTGGACACTATGGCAAAAACCTACAACACCATTTATATGGACCTTCGCCAAGCGCTGCGCAGAGCGGGCGTGGAGCAGGCACAGCTGGAGGCCCGGGAGCTGATCTGCTATGTCACAGGAAAGTCCCGTGAGGAGTTTTACCGCTCCATGCAGCTCTATGTGATCTCTGAAACCGAACAGAAAATCAACGAATTGGCTCAGCGGCGCCTGAAAGGGGAACCCCTCGCCTATATTCTAGGGCACTGGGAGTTCTACGGCATGGATTTGCTGGTCACACCCGATGTGCTGATTCCCCGGCCCGACACAGAAATCATCGCAGAGCGGGCCATTGAGATCGCCCGGGGCTCCGGCGAACACGCCCGGGTACTGGACCTGTGCTGCGGCACCGGCTGCATTGGCCTGGCTGTGGCAAAGCATGCCCCCAACTGCCGGGTGGTACTGGCAGACATCTCCGAGGATGCGCTGGCTGTGGCCCGGAAAAACCTGACCCAGACCCATCTGGGCAGACAGATCACCACCTTCCGGGCCGACGCGCTGCAGCAGCCCCCGGAGATGATCTGGGACTTCAACCTGATCGTCTGCAACCCGCCCTACATCCGTTCCGCTGATATGGCCGGGCTGGACGCCTCCGTCCGGGACTACGAGCCAGCTTTGGCGCTGGACGGCGGTGCCGACGGCCTGGAGTTCTACCGGAAGGTGGCCGCCAACTGGCGCAGCGCCATGCGCTCCACCTGCATCCTGCTCTTTGAAGTGGGCTACGACCAGGCAGACGATGTGGAACGGATCCTTGCTGAAAACGGCTACCGCAACATCCGCCGGCACAAGGATGCCTTCGGCGTGTGGCGGGGCGTGGAAGGCAGCGTCATGTAACTTCCCTCATTTCAACTTCTATTCCAGACTGTTTCCGCTGTTTTCCAGCGGAGATCGTTCAGAAAGGTATCAAAACTATGGCAAAGAAATCCAACACTTCCAAGAATATTTCTCCGGCTCCCGCTTCCAGCGACGACAAGCTCAAGGCGCTGGAAACTGCCATGGCCCAGATTGAAAAAATCTTCGGCAAGGGCTCCATCATGCGCATGGGCGACAACGCCAACATTCAGGTGGAGGCCATTCCCACCGGTTCCCTGGGCCTGGACCTGGCGCTGGGCATCGGCGGTGTTCCCCGGGGCCGCATTGTGGAAATCTACGGCCCGGAATCCTCCGGTAAGACCACCCTGGCGCTGCACATCGTGGCGCAGGCCCAGAAGATGGGCGGAGAAGTGGCCTATATCGACGCCGAGCACGCCATGGATCCCAGCTATGCCCGGGCTTTGGGCGTGGACATCGACTCCATGCTGATCTCCCAGCCGGACACCGGCGAGCAGGGTCTGGAAATCTGCGAGCAGCTGGTGCGCTCCGGTGCGCTGGATGTGGTGGTGGTGGACTCCGTCGCCGCGCTGGTGCCTCGGGCCGAAATTGAGGGCGAGATGGGCGAGAGCTTTGTGGGCCTCCACGCCCGTCTGATGAGCCAGGCGCTGCGGAAGCTGGCAGGCTGCATTTCCAAAACCAACTGCGTGGTCATCTTCATCAACCAGCTGCGGGAGAAGATCGGCGTGATGTACGGCAACCCCGAAACCACCACCGGCGGCCGGGCGCTGAAGTTCTA
>CAMNOL010000048.1 GCA_946546815.1 uncultured Oscillospiraceae bacterium | reverse complement strand
CTTTTTCCACTCTTCCATAACATCACCCCCATTCCTATTGTACCAGAAATGGGGGTGTTTTCATAGTTGTTTGACGCTCTGAAGCAGGCGAATGCCTGCTTTTTTCATTTAGAACAGGTCAAATGGTTGTGATATCAATGGGCGTCAGGTTCTGGCTGCTGCCCCGCTCACGGGCGGTGAGGATGGCGTGGGCGGTGTCGATGCTGGTCAGGCACAGGACAGAATGTTCCACCGCCATGCGGCGGATTTTTACGCCGTCGCCGTCTTCCCGCTTGTTGCGGCGGGGGGTGTTGACGATCATGTCGATGGTGCCGGACTGGATCATATCCTGCATATTCGGATGGACCTGTCCCATCTTGTTGACCTGCTTCACCGGGATGCCCAGATTGTTCAGGTACTCGCAGGTGCCACGGGTGGCAAAAATCTCAATGCCGAGCTCGTCCAGCTCCCGGGCGACGCTGACGATCTCGCCCTTGTCCTCATCCTTGACGGTGAGGATCACCCGGCCGCCACGCTTGGGCACCTTCATATTGGCGCCCTTGAAGGCCTTCAGCAGCGCCTGAGGGAAGGCCTCTGCCACACCCAGGCACTCGCCGGTGGACTTCATTTCCGGCCCCAGATTGATGTCCACGTCGGTGAGCTTCTCAAAGGAGAACACCGGCATTTTCACTGCGTAGTAAGGCGCCTCAGGGTAAATGCCTGTGCCGTAGCCCAGATCCTTCAGCTTCTGACCCAGCATGACCTTGGTGGCCAGGTCAATGATGGGCACGTTGGTCACCTTGGAGATATAGGGAATGGTGCGGGAGGAACGGGGATTGGCCTCGATGATATACACCGTGTCGTTGTAAATGATAAACTGCACGTTGATCAGGCCGACCACACCCAGTTCCCGAGCCAGGTTCCGGGTGTGCTTCAGGATGGTCTCCTTGTGATGCTCTGCGATATGCAGCGGGGGATAGACTGCGATGGAGTCGCCGGAGTGGATGCCGGCCCGCTCCACGTGCTCCATGATGCCGGGAATCAGGATGTCCTCTCCGTCGAACACGCCGTCCACTTCCACCTCGCGGCCCATCAGATACTTGTCGATGAGGATGGGGTGCTCCTGAACGGTCATGTTGATGATCTTCATGAAGTCCACAATGTTGGAGTCCCGGTAGGCGATTTCCATGCCCTGGCCGCCCAGCACATAAGAGGGACGGACCAGCACCGGGTAGCCAATCTCGTTGGCCGCCTGGAGGGCTTCCTCCGTGGTGTACACAGTGCGTCCGGCTGCCCGGGGAATACCGCACTTGTTCAGGATCTCGTCAAAGCGTTCCCGGTCCTCGGCGGCGTCCACGCCGTCGGCAGAGGTGCCCAGAATCGGCACACCCATGTCTGCCAGCGCCTTGGCCAGCTTGATGGCGGTCTGTCCGCCGAACTGAACCACAGCGCCCCAGGGATGCTCCAGATTCACGATGTGCTCCACGTCTTCGGCGGTCAGCGGCTCGAAGTACAAGCGGTCTGCAATGTCGAAGTCGGTGGACACGGTCTCCGGGTTGTTGTTGATGATAATGGTCTCAAAGCCCAGACGCTTCAGCGCCCAGACAGAGTGGACGGAGCAGTAGTCAAACTCAATGCCCTGACCGATCCGGATGGGGCCGGAGCCCAGCACCAGCACCTTTTTGCGCCCGTCAAAGTCCAGATGGGACTCATTTTCCACGTCGTAGGTGGAGTAGTAGTAGGGGGTCTCCGCTTCAAACTCTGCGGCGCAGGTGTCTACCATCTTGTAGGTGGGCTTGATGCCGTAGTCCAGCCGCAGGTCACGGATGTCCTCCCGGGTGCTGCCGCACAGTCTGGCAATCAGCTCGTCGCTGAAGCCCAGCTCCTTGGCGTAGCGCAGACGGGAGCGGCTGGGCACGCCCTGCTTCAGCTCGTTCTCCAACTGAATGATCTGCAGCAGCTGATCCAGGAACCAGATGTCAATTTTGGTGGTGCGGTTGATCTCCCCCGGGGAAATGCCCCGGCGCAGGGCCTCGGCGCAGACAAAGATGCGCTCGTCATCCACCACGCTGAGCCGGTCCCGGATCTCTTCCGTGGTCAGATTATCCAGCTTGGGCAGGTGCAGGGAGGAGATGTTCTGCTCCAAGCTGCGGACGGCCTTCATCAGCGCGCTGGCGAAGGAGTTGCCGATGGCCATAACCTCGCCGGTGGCCTTCATCTGAGTGCCCAGACGACGGCTGGCGGTGGTGAACTTGTCAAAGGGCAGGCGGGGGATCTTCAGCACGCAGTAGTCCAGCGCAGGCTCAAAGCAGGCTGTGGTCTTGCCGGTGACGGCGTTGGGAATCTCGTCCAGGGTATAGCCCAGGGCGATCTTGGCGGCAACCTTTGCGATGGGGTAGCCTGTAGCCTTGGAGGCCAGAGCGGAGGAACGGGACACTCGGGGGTTGACCTCGATGACTGCGTACTCAAAGGAGTCGGGGTTCAGAGCAAACTGACAGTTGCAGCCGCCCTCGATCTCCAGAGCGGTGATAATGTCCAGAGCGGCGGTGCGCAGCATCTGGTATTCCTTGTTGGCCAGAGTCTGGGTGGGGGCTACGACGATGGAGTCGCCGGTGTGAACGCCCACGGGGTCCAGGTTTTCCATGCCGCAGATGGTGATGACGTTGCCGGCAGAGTCCCGCATAACCTCATACTCGATTTCCTTCCAGCCCGCGATGCACCGCTCGATCAGGCACTCGTGGACCCGAGACAGATTCAGACCCCGGTCGCAGATCTCCCGGAGCATGGCCTCATCGTAGGCGATGCCGCCGCCGGAGCCGCCCAGGGTGTAGGCGGGACGGACGATCACCGGGTAGCCGATGGAATTGGTGAACTCCACAGCGTCCTCCACGTCGTGGACAACGGTGGAGGTGACGCAGGGCTGGTTGATGGACTCCATGGTGTCCTTGAAGCCCTGACGGTCCTCAGCCTTGTGGATGGATTCAGCGGAGGTGCCCAGCAGACGTACGCCGTACTTGTCCAGCGTGCCCTCCTCGTACAGGTTCATGGCCAGATTCAGACCCACCTGACCGCCCAGTGTGGGCAGAATGGCGTCCGGGCGCTCTTTTTCGATGACGTCCCGCAGGGTGAAAATATTCAGCGGCTCAATGTAGACGTGGTCTGCAATATCCTTGTCGGTCATGATGGTGGCGGGGTTGGAGTTGACCAGCACCACCTCCACGCCCTCCTCCTTCAGGGAGCGGCAGGCCTGGGTGCCGGCGTAGTCGAACTCTGCGGCCTGACCGATGATAATGGGACCGGAGCCGATGACCAGAACCTTTTTAATGCTTGTATCCTTGGGCATACTCAGCACTCTCCCTTCTTATGGCGTTCCATCATGGAAATAAACTCGTCAAACAGGTAGGATGTGTCCACCGGGCCGGGGCTGGCCTCCGGGTGGAACTGGACGGTGAAAATGTTCTTTCCCTTGTAGCGCAGTCCCTCCACGCTGCCGTCGTTGACGTTCACATGGCTGATCTCGGCAACGTCCGGGGAGACGGAGGAGTTCAGCACCACATAGCCGTGGTTCTGGCTGGTGATGAAGCAGCGTCCCTTGGCCAGGTCCTTCACCGGGTGGTTGGCGCCCCGGTGTCCAAAGCCCATTTTCCGGGTGCGGGCGCCGGTGGCCAGCGCCATCAGCTGGTGGCCCAGACAGATGGCAAAGATGGGAAGGTCGCTGTCGTAGAGCTTTTTCACTTCCTCGATGATCTCTTTGCAGTCGGCGGGGTCGCCGGGGCCGTTGGACAGCATCACGCCGTCATAGCCGCCCTCCAGAATGGTCTGGGCGGGGGTGTGGGCAGGGTACAGGGTGATATCGCAGCCCCGGTTGTTCAGTTCCCGGATCATATTGTACTTCTGACCGAAGTCGTACATGGCAAGCTTCATGCCCTCGCCGGGGAAGTGCTGCACTTCAGAGATGGAGCAGCGCTCCACAGTGCCCTTGACCCGATAGGCCCGGACCTGGTCCAGGCATTCCTGCATATTGAAGTAGGGCTCCGTGGTGATCATGGCGTTCATGACGCCGTGGTCACGGATGATGCGGGTCAGGGCCCGGGTGTCAACGTGCTGAATGCCGGTGATGCCGTGCTGCTTCAGATAGTCATTCAGGGTCCCTGTGCAGCGGAAGTTGCTGCCTCTGGGGGCCAGATGGCGGACGATGAACGCCTCAGCCCAGGGCTGGCGACTCTCGTTGTCCTCCTCGTTGACGCCGTAATTGCCGATGAGGGGATAGGTCATCACCACGCCCTGACCTGCGTAGGAGGGGTCGGTCAGAATCTCCTGATAACCCACCATCGAAGTGTTGAACACCATCTCAAAGATGCGCTCTCTGGGGCTGCCAATGCTTTCACCGACAAAAATCTGACCGTTTTCCAGGATCAAAAATGCCTTCATAGTATGACATTCCACCTTTCCATGTGCTTGCTGCTGTGACAAAAAGAAAAAAGGGATTGTCTGTACTCACACCATATGTGAATGCAGAGCAAACCCTCCTTTCAACGGGAACCCCAGATTCCGGCTGGGCGGAACCGAGGCTCTCTATCCTCTGTCCCAATGGGAGTCCGGGCACCGGTACGGATTGCGCCGCAGGATGCCGGCCCGCAGAAGGACATCTTTTGTTTACATCTTTGCTATTATGACATGAATTGCAAAACTTTGCAAGGAATTAGCCGATTTTTTTTCGCTTTTTCCCCTTAGTACAAAAGGGGGGAGGATAAACTGTTCCGGATTTGGCAACAATAACCACGATTCAATGGGAAAATCGGAATTCTGAGACCGTTTTGCCCGGTCAGAGACGGCTTGCGCCGCTCCCTCCGGTAAAACGGGCGCGAAACAGCGCGGACGCTGAATTCCGAAGTTTGAAACCGGGGGGATACCATGGCCATCTGTTTTTTCAGAACCATCATCTTATACCTGCTGCTCATCGTCGCCGTCCGGCTCATGGGGAAAAAGCAGGTGGGAGAGCTGGAACCCACAGAGCTGGTGCTGGCCATGCTGCTCTCTGACCTGGCCTCAGTCCCCATGCAGGATTTCGGGCTGCCGCTGCTGTTTGGCGTGCTCCCCATCCTGATTCTGGTGTGCCTGACCATGATCCTGTCCATGATGACCATGAAAAGCGTCCGGTTCCGGGAGCTGGTCTGCGGCCGCCCCAGCCTGGTGATTGACCACGGTCAGCTTCTCCAGGGTGAGCTGGAACGAAACCGCCTGACGGTGGATGAGCTGATGGAGGAGCTTCGGCTCAAGGGCATTACGGATTTTTCCACGGTGAAATACGCCATTTTGGAGAACTCCGGCGAGATGTCCATCATCCCGTACGATCGGGAAACCGCAGCCACCCCCCGGCAGATGAATATGACGGTGAAGGAGGACGGCCTGCCGGTGATTCTCATCAATGACGGCCGGGTGATGACCCATAACCTGAAGCATATGCAGCGGGACGACCGCTGGCTGAAGGAACAGCTCAGCCAGCAGGGACTGTCCAGCGTGAAAGAGGTGTTCCTCATGACGCTGGACGAGACCGGCCAGGTGAATTTGGTCAAAAAGGGGGAAAAGGGATGAAGCGAATCTGGATTTCGCTGGGGATCCTGGTGCTGGTGCTGGCCGGAACCCTTGTTCACATCAGCGGAGTTCGGTCTGTAACAGGCAGCATTACAGACCGGCTGGACCGGGCGGAAGCGGTGGTGGAGCAGGGGGACTGGGAACAGGCCCGGCAGCTGACACAAGAAGCCAAGGAGGAGTGGGAGAGCGTGGACACCTGGTTCGCCATCATGCTTCGGGTGGGCGACACCGACGAGGTGACCACCGGCTTTCAGGAGGTAATGGGCTTTCTCCAGTACGAGGAGACAGCGGAGTACGACAGCGCAAACGGTACGCTGCTGGAGAAGGTGAAGCATCTCTATGAGACAGAGCGGCTGAGCTGGACCAACCTGCTGTAATCGGAATCTTTCAAGCATTTTGGCTGCCCCGATGGGGGCAGAGCAAAACTGCGAACCCATCGGCTCGCAGTTTTGCTGTTTATGTGTACTTTTGCGCCAGCTCCTGCAGCTTGCGGAGCCGATGGTTGAGACAGGATTTGGAAACCGGGGGCTGAATCAGTCCGGCCAGCTGTGCCAGGGAAAGCTCCGGATTCTCCCGCCGCAGCCTCGCCGTTTCCTGCAAAGCGGGGGGCAGGGAGGAAAGCTCTCCGTGCCGCTCCAGCATCTGAATGGCCTCAATCTGATTCTGGGCGGCGGCGACGGCCTTGTCCACATTTGCCACGTCGCAGTTGTACTGCCGGTTTACGCTGTTGACCAGATTCTTGGTCGCTCTTGCCTGGGCAATTCGCTTTGACGACTCCGGCGCGCCGATTTTGGTCAGACAGGCTGCAATGGCGGCGCTGCGCTTGAAGTAGGTGATATAGTTGGACTTCCGGGTGGTGGCTCTGGGCTGCAGGCCCAGCTCTGGAATCAGTGCCTGAAACTCCCGGTGCACGTGGAGGTGGTTGGTGGTGATCTCCAGATGATAGCCCTTTTCCGGGTCTGTCACCGAACCGCCCGCCAGAAATGCGCCACGGCAGAAGGCGATCTGAGCCGTCTCGTCCTCCAGCACGCCGTAGTTGATGTGATGGGCCATCAGCCCCGCCACATCGTAGCCGTAGATTCCCATGATCTGGCCAATGGCTTCCCGGCTGGTCAGGTGGAAGGTCAGCTTCCCCAGCGCTTCCGGGTCCGGCAGAGCGTCAAAGGACACGCCGAAGGCCCGCTGAAACAGCACCGGAAGGCGCGCACCGAAGGAGCGGGACAGCGTGGTAATGCGGATGCCGGAGGGGGAGAACTGGTTGCAGAACAGCAGCACGCCGTAGGCTTCCGCCCGGATGGCGTCCTCATCGGAAAGGGGGAGCTGACACAGTTCAGTTTTTACATCAGAAGAAAAAGACATGAGATTTGACCTCAGAAAGAGTAAAGGGGAATCAGGAGAGCCGTTTGATCTCCAGCTCCAGGGAAATGCCGGTTTTTTCCAGCACAGTTTTGTGGATCTGCTCCGTCAGCGCCAGCACATCGGCGCAGGTGGCGCCGCCCACGTTGATCACAAAGCCGGCGTGCTTGGGACTGACCTGAGCGCCGCCCACTGTCAGGCCCTTCAGACCGCACTGGTCAATGAGGGCAGCGGCGAAGCCCACCTCCGGACGTTTGAAGGTGCTGCCTGCGCTGGGGAATTCCAGCGGCTGCTTGTCGCGGCGTCTCTGGTTCAGTTCTGCCATTTTTGCCTTAATGGCTGCACGGTCGCCGGGAGTCAGCTGCAAAATGCCGTCAGTGATGATCTTGTCCCCGGCGACAAAGGCACTGGTGCGGTAGCTCAGTCCCTGCTCCGCACCCCGCAGTACGCCGGATTCTCCGTCCAGAGTGACAAAGCGGGTTTCCACCAGCACATCCTTCAGCTCCCCGTTGTAAGCGCCGGCGTTCATCACCGTGCCGCCGCCCAGCGTGCCGGGAATGCCGGAGGCAAATTCCAGGCCGGCCAGGCCGTGAGCCTGGGCGAAGGAGGCCAGTTTGGACAGCAGCACGCCGGCACCGCAGTGAATGCGGTTACCCTCCAGCAGCTCCAGCGTGTCCAGACCGTTCAGGGTCCTGAGTACAAAGCGCTCCATGGGTTCATCGCTGCACAGCAGGTTTGTGCCGTTGCCCAGGGGAACGGGGGAAATCCCCAGCGCGTGGGCCGACTTCAGCGCAGAAACGAGCTGCTCCTTGCTGTGAGGGGTGGCAAGCAGGCGCACAGGCCCGCCGATACGGAAAGAGGTGTGGCGGCTCATGGGCTCATTGACGCACACATCCAGTCCTGCTTCAGTCAGCAGCTGCTGCAATTGATCAAAACGATCCATATAGATCCTCCATAGTTCAAAAAAGATCGGATTTGTACCGAAAAATGAAAGGCTCAGCGCTCCTCCCGGTATCTCTGGTAAATGCTGACCAGGCCGTCCAGGATCAGGCTGGAATCCACCACGTCGATCACATTGGTGTTGGTGGCGATTAGTCTGGCCAGACCGCCGGTGGCAATGACCTTGACGTTCTCCTCCGGCTCCCCAAGCTCCTGCTTGCTCCGGGCGATGAGGTACTCCATGGTGCCGATGTAGCCGCACAGGGTGCCTGCCTGGATCTGCGCCACCGTCTGCATACCCAGCACCTTTTTCGGTACGGCCAGCTCCACCTGGGGGAGTTTGGCGGTTTTCTGGAACAGCGCATTGACGGAAATCTGAATGCCCGCCAGAATGGAGCCGCCCTGGTAAACGCCGTTGTGATCCATCACATCAATTTTGGTTGCGGTGCCGAAGTCCAGCACGATCAGCGGGGCGCCGTACTTTTTCAGCGCGCCCACACAGGCCACGCTGCGGTCCGCGCCGTGATGGGAGCCGTAGTCGGAGTTGCCGGCGTAGACCAGGCCGGAGGGGGTGTGCTCACCGACGACAATGGGCATTTTATTGAAATACTTGATCATGGCGTTGGTCAGAGTGTGCATGACCCGGGGCACCACGGAGCAGATGATTACGTCCTCCACGGCAGTCTCATCCAGCTTGGAGCGCTGGAAATAGGTCCACACCTTCAGACCGATCTCATCAGAGGTGATGTTTTCCTCTGTGGTCATGCGGAAGGTGTTGAGCAGGCGGCTGTGCTCATAAATACCAAACACCATATTGGTGTTTCCCACATCAATTACCATCAGCATTGTTCAGTCCTCCTCAATGTAAACCGGATAGACCCGAAAATCCCAGGTGCCGTCCTCTACGGTCAGGATGCCGTAGGTGGGAATCATTCCCATGCCGCAGCTGCCCGGGTTGCACACCCCTACCCCCAGCTTCCTGGACAGGTGCGATTTGTGGGTGTGGCCGCACAGGGCGACTTTGGCGTGTTCCTGTCTGGCGTGGAAGGCCAGAGCGCCGTAGCCGCTTTTCACGCCGTATTCGTGGCCGTGGCACAGCAGAATGGTTACGCGCTCAAGGGTCACTTTCTTTTCCAGCGGTGCTTTGGAGCGCCAGTCACAGTTGCCGGGGACCATGTCGATGGTCAGATCCGGATAGGCGTACTCCAGCTCGCGGGCGTCCCTGATGTAATCGCCCAGGTGAAAAACCCGGTCGGGCTGCTCCCGTTCAATGAGTTCCACCATGGAAGCCACATCTCCGTGGGAGTCGGATAGGACGAGAATTTTCAAGACAGTCACTTCCTGTTCTGAGTTGCATATACTGATAATATCGGGAAGGGAGGCGTTCTTATGACACAAAAAACGGATCCGGTGCACAGTCCCGAAGCGGCCGAGCTGCTGAAAGACCCTGCCCGGCTGAAAGCGCTGATGCAGTCTCCGGAGACCAGGCAGCTGATGCAGCTGCTCAGCAGCCGGAACGGCAGCGGCCTGCGGCAGGCGGCGGAGCAGGCCAAAAAGGGCAACAGCTCCGCGCTCTCCGAAATGCTCCGCCAGGTGACGGACAGCAGGGAAGGAGCGGACCTGATCGGCAGGCTCCAATCCAAGATGGAAAAGTAGTTCCTGACAGCGGCCGCTGAGTCAATGCAGGGGCCAGCAGTCAGGGAACAGACCCATTCAGAAGCCTGAAAGGGTTTTCGGGCTTCTGAACATTCCTGTTTCAGTGAAAGGAGGCGCAGCCGGTGGATGAGTTCGAGGAAAAACTGAACAGCATTCTTTCCTCTCCGGAGGCCATGGGGCAGATCATGGCGCTGGCCAATTCTCTGTCTGCTCCGCCTCAGGGAGAGCAGGAAACCGGGGAGCAGAAAGCGGGTTCCCCCAGCGCAGCTCCGGACCTTTCCGGCCTGTTTCAGGGGATGGACCCGGCGATGCTGCAGAAGGTGATGGCTCTCTGGGGGGAGTTCAACCGGGGCGGGGATGAAAAGACCGAGCTTCTCCGTGCCATGCGGCCCTTCCTGCGGGAGGAACGGCAGGCAAAGCTGGACAAAGCCATGCAGATCACCCGGATCTCCCGGGTCATCCGGGCAGCCATAGCACAATTCGGGGGAGAGGGCCATGTATAACCGCTATATCATGGACAGCGGCTTTCAGCCGGTGGAACCGGAACCTGCAGCCCCCGTCTCCGCTCCGCCTCCCAAGGAGGAACGGGGGGGCGTGCGGGAGCTGCTGCACGGCCTGCTGGGCAGGTTCGGCCTCAGCGGGGGCAAAGGCTCCGGGGAGCATCCCCTGTCCGGCCTTCCGGGACTGGACAAACTGGACTCCGGGGACATTCTGCTCATTCTGGTTCTGATTTATCTGTTCAAGGAGTCAGAGGACGAGGAATGGCTCATCATTCTGGCCCTTGTGCTGCTGATGGGACTTTGAACCTGTCAGTCAGAGTTCTTCTTTTGCTCTTTTTTTGCCCTGCTGAGGAACAGCCGGCCGGCGAATACGCCTGAGGCGCCCAGTGCCAGCAGCAGCACCAGCGCTCTGCCCAGACCGGTGGTGGTGCTGACCACGGCGGTCACGCCCAGAATGGCGGAGCAGATATACAGCACGGCCACCGTCTCTTTCTTGGAGAAGCCCATGTCCATCAGACGGTAATGAACGTGCTTGCGGTCGGCCTTCAGGGGACTTTCCCCGTGGCTGATGCGCAGCAGCACCGCATAGCACACGTCAAAGATGGGCAGGCCCAGCATGAAGAAGGGGATGACAAAGGAGATGACGGCGTAAAACTTGAACAGGCCCTGAATACTGGCAATGGCCAGCACATAACCGATAAAGGTGGAGCCGGTATCCCCCATAAAAATCTTGGCGGGAGTGATGTTATAGGGCAGGAAGCCAATGCAGGCCCCGGCCAGGGCGCCGGTGATAATGGCAACGCTGGCGTTGGAGTAGCCCAGCGCGATGACCACCAGGCTGATGGCGGAAATGGTGGAAACACCTGCCGCCAGACCGTCCAGGCCGTCAATCAGATTCACAGCGTTGGTGATGAGCACAATCCAAATCACCGTCACCGGGATGGACAGCAGTCCCAGGTTGAAGTGGCCGCCGCTGGCGTCCATGGTCAGGCGGCTGAAGAAGGTGATCTTATTGCCGCCCAGCACCGCGATGAAGGCCGCAAGGATCTGCACCAGCAGCTTGCGTTTGGCTTTCAGGTCGTGGATATCGTCCAGAATCCCCAGAAAGACGATGATGGATGCACCGATGAGCATGGAGCCCACCTTTCGGCCCATGGGAATAAACAGGATGATGCTGAAGAAGAAACCCAGATAGATGGCCAGACCGCCCATGCGGGGAGTGGGCTGGGTATGAAGATGACGCTCGCTGTCTGTGCCCTTTTTGCCGGGCATATCAATGGCACCCAATCGGTTGGCAAGCTGCATGGCCACCGGCGTGGTGGCCAGTGCGATCACCAGCGCCACCACCGCCGCAAAGCCGACAGAAACCACTGTGCTATAGTTTGTGAGCATGACTGCGCTCCTCCTTACGGCTGAACGAACCCGATTTTCTTGTACACTTTACGCAGGGTCTTGTTGGCGATATAGCTGGCTTTTTCCGCGCCGGAGCGGTAGACAGACTCCAGATAGGCCTTGTCCTTCAGCAGCCGCTCGGTTTCCTCCCGAATGGGACGGCACATCTCCACAGTGGCCTCGCCCACTGCCTTTTTGAAGGTTCCGTACCCCTGGCCGGCGAATTCCTTCTCAATGGCCTCGTAGTCTCTGCCGGTGGCGCAGGCGTAGATCTGCATCAGGTTGGAGATGCCGGGCTTGTTCACCGGGTCGAAGCGGACGTCCATCTCGCTGTCGGTCATGGCCCGTTTGAACTTTTTCATCATGACGTTGGGGTCGTCCAGCAGGTACACGCAGCCGTTGGGGTCCACATCAGACTTGGACATCTTGTTTTCAGGAGTGGACAGGCTCATGATCCGGGCGCCCACCTTGGCGATATAGGGCTCCGGCACCTTGAACACATTTCCGTAGATGTTGTTAAAGCGAACGGCGATGTCCCGGGTCAGCTCGCAGTGCTGCTTCTGGTCCTCGCCCACCGGCACCAGATCCGCCTGGTACAGCAGGATATCTGCCGCCATCAGGCAGGGATAGGTGAACAGGCCGGCGTTGATGTTCTCTGCGTGCTGTGCGCTCTTGGCCTTGAACTGAGTCATGCGGGAGAGCTCGCCGAACATGGTGTAGCAGTCCAGCACCCAGCCCAGCTGTGCGTGCTGGGGAACGTGGCTCTGAATGAACAGAGTATTCTTTTCCGGGTCCAGTCCGCAGGCGATATAGGCGGCCAGCTGGGACATTGTGCGCCGGCGCAGGTCAGCGGGCGTCTGCCGCACGGTAATGGTGTGCAGGTCCGCCATGAAATAATAGCAGTCAAACTGCTCTGCGCGCTCTGCCCAGTTCCGGATCGCGCCCAGATAGGAGCCCAGAGTCAGCTCGCCGCTGGGCTGGATACCGGATAACATTCGTTTTTTCTCGTCCATCGTACTCACTACTTTCATTTATAATAATGGTTGATTCTCTTTGCCCCTCCGGCAGGAATGGTGTACCCACCGCCTGGAAAGTATGGAAAGCAATATAGTCTGAGCTATTTTAGCACAGTGAAAGCTAAAAGGCAAGGGAAAACACTGCAATTGAGCGGGGAGCAGGGCGCTGCAGATCCGCCCAGCTGCCGGCAGAGGAACAAAAAGAGGACCGCTCCACAAAGGAGCGGTCCGCAGAAAGAATGTTGGTTGAAGATCGGGAGGATTATTCCGCGTCCTCGTCGCTGAGGGCTTCGCCGTTTGCCAGGTCACGCACCTCACCCTGATAATCAGAGGAGAGATCCTCGCCGTTGACGGTGATGGGACGGCCCTTGTCCACCACGCAGACAAAGCTCTTGCCCACGCCCAGGTCCACTTCGTTGCCCTCCTCATCGTAGAAGGTGTAGGTGTAGCGGGCGCGTTCCTTGCTCCAGGTAATGCGCTGCATCTTGCCGTTGCAGGCGAAGTATCCGGAGCCGGTGCCGGTCAGGTAGACTGCCACATGGCCCTTGGCGTCGTTCAGAGGCTCAATGTCGGTCTGAATGACGATGACGTTCTCCACGCTGACCTGGGTGTTGGCTGCCTCGTCCATATAGGGCATATCAAACTCGCTGACCTTGTAGGTGCCGCTCTCCTCGTCGTAATCAAAGGCGGTGCCCTTGTAGCCGGAAAAGCTCACGTTGATGCTGCCTGCGTCAAAGCCGTTCACCGGGGTAGCATCCTCCACAAAGTGGTGGGTGCGGCGGAAGTAACGGCGGTGGTCCAGCTTGATCGTGTCCGGGTGGGAGGTCAGATAGTCCATGATGCTGTCGGAGGTGATGAACAGGGTGTGCTCACTCTTATAGCCGGCGGCGAAGCGTCCGCTGTCCCGGTAGAAGGAGTTGTAGGCGGAGTTGGTGCCTTTCTCCAGGAAGTCCATGTCGTCAAAGGCACAGCTTTCCATATATTCTTTGATCAGCCGATAGGCTGCGCCGCTGCCGCCCGCATGGACCAGCACTGCGTCGTTGGACATGGCCAGACGCACATAGTAGGGACGGGTGGAGCGGATGCTGCCCAGCACGCCCACATCGGACAGGTCCTGATACACACCCATGATCCGGGTGGCACCGCCCTCTTCCGGTACCTCATAGAGGATATCCGCCTGGCTGTTGCCGGACTGGGGCAGGGCGTG
>CAMNOL010000047.1 GCA_946546815.1 uncultured Oscillospiraceae bacterium | reverse complement strand
ATTACTGATGGTGTGCTGACAGCTCTGCAGAGTAACGGCGGAATAATTCCAGATACGTCTGCTCCACCTGCTCAAAGGGCAGCACTTCGTAGGAAAAAGCCGCTTTCATCTCCGGGGCAGGGCGATCAGATGGCTCGTTCAGAAGCTCCAGCAAATCGTAATAGAGCAGATCATGATCGATTTCATTCACCTTCTGTTGTTCTTCCCGGGTCAGGGGGGAGCCAAGGTACTTTTCATAGATCATATCCAGCATTTTGTTCTCCAGCTCTTCGTAGGAGGGCATCTGGCGCTTGAACGGAGTGGGAACATCTGACAGATAGGACTCACACGCGTCATGCAGCAGACAGGCCAGCTTCACTCTGGTGGAATAGCCCCGGGCCTCCGCTTCCCGGGCGCAGAAGATGCAGTGCTTTCCCACCGACAGAAAGACCTTCAGCTGGCCATTTCCCCGACAGATCAGGGAGAGTGCGTGAGCAATGTCTTCTATGCGGAACTTCTCCGGCTCCGGCTCTGTGGGGTAAAAATGGATACCGCTGTGGGTAGTAATATAATCGCTCATGGTTGTTTCATCCTTTTTGTTTTTGTCTGAGATCGCTGCCTTGCGATTTCGGCACCAGAAGGCACCTCTGAGGGAACCGGTAACCACAATGTTTCCCGAACAGGGCCGGAGGGCGGACCCAGTTGACTCAGATTGTAATCAGCTGTTTTTCTCTTTTACAATCACCAGAGAAAAATATCCCGCATCCGTCTCTGCTTCGGCAAAGGACGGAACAATGCGCTCACCCGGCATTCCGCAGTTGACCACCAGAGCGGCACGATCCAGCTCGCCCCGCTGACGGAGCGTTTCCTGCAGGGCGCCCAGCTGATGTCCGGCCTTCATCAGTACCTTGTTGGCCTTCACATCCAAGCTATCCTGCAGGTTCCCGTGGGAGGAGGGAACGATCAGCAGGCGCTCCTCCCCTTCACAAAGGGAACAATTCAGCGCCGCGGCAGCAGCACAGAAGGATGGGACGCCGGGTACAAGCTCCGCGGCGTACCCCTGTTCCAGCACCCGGCGGTGGAGGTACATATAAGTCGAATAGATGGTCGGATCTCCCAGTGTGACAAAGGCCACCGTTTTCCCTTTCTCCAGCAGGGAGCAGACCTGTGCGGTATTCTGCTGCCACACCGCGTCCAACGCCCCGTGATCTCGGGTCATGGGCGCGGGGCACCGCAGCAGGGGCTTTCCGTGGATGAACTCCCGGACAATGATCAGGGCGGTCTGGGACCTTCCTTCTGCATATGGTGCGGCGATCACATCCGCGGTATGCAGAATCCGGACCGCCTTCCGGGTCAGCAGCTCCGGGTCTCCCGGGCCGATGCCCACACCATAGAGCTTACCTGTCTTTTTGTTCTCTGTCAAAATTACAGCATCCTTTGCATCAGAATCAGTCCGCCGCAGCACAGAAGCAGCGTCAGCACAGCGGCGGCGTACATCAGCCAATTGGCCCGGCAGATGTCCTCCGCCTCAATGGGGCGGTCGTCATCCCCAATGGTGGGTTTTTCCACCAGCGTTCCGAAATAAGAACTGGTGCCGCCCAGCTGCAAATGCAGCGCACCGGCGCAGGCGGCTTCGGTCTGCGCCGAATTGGGGGATTTGTGGTTGAGCCGGTCCCGGAGGAACACCCGCCAGGCATTTCTTCCGTCCTGACCAACCAGAAACGCTGCGGCACACAGCAGTACGCCGGAAATCCGGGACGGGAGGAAATTTACCGCATCGTCCAGCTTGGCCGCAAAGCGTCCCCAGTGTTCATATGTTTCGTTGTGATAACCTACCATAGAATCCATGGTGTTGATGGCCTTATAGAGCGCGCCGCCCACCGGTCCGAACAGCGCAAGATACAGCAGCGGCGCAATCACCCCGTCAGAAGCATTCTCCGCTACAGTCTCCACTGCGGCCCGGGTAACACCGGCTTCATCCAGTGAATTTGTGTCCCGCCCGACGATCATGGAGACGGCAAACCGGGCTTCTTCCAACGTTCCGCTTCGAAGGGCATCATAAACCTTGCCGCTCTCCCGCCTGAGTGAGCGGGCCGCCAGCATATAGCAGGAAAGTATCACAGAAACAGAATAATACAGATATATCGAAACTATTTTACATGTGTAAAGCAAAAGAGCTGAACAGACAAAGACGATTCCCAGCACCAGCAGTGCCATCACGGTGCCGCCCATTCGTTCCCCTTTTTCTGTCTGAGGGAACAGCCGGCGGAGCCTGCGCTCCAGAAATGCAATCAGAGCGCCCATCCAGCGGATTGGGTGAGGCAGCCAATAAGGGTCCCCCACCAGTGCATCCAGCACGAAGGCCCCCAGCAAAACCGCCGCCCGCATCATATGGGGCCCCCTTCCAGCCGCTCCAGCACCTGCAGCTCCAGCGTCTCCGGGTCAAACTTTGCTGCAAAACCGCCGCAGGGCCTGCACCCCCACTGGAAATAGCCGCGCTTTGGACTGCCATGCCGGGAGAGCATCATCATTATGGTGCCCCCGTGGGCCACCACTGCGCCCCGAGAAAGGTGAAACGCCCGTGACTCCTCTGCAATCTGTGAAAGTGCGGCGGTGATACGGGATGAAAACGCCCCAAAGGGTTCTCCGCCGGGAAACGCGGCCTCCGGTTCCTCCGCCAGCCAGTGGTCATAGATTGCAGGATCATGGATCTGCTCCCAGGTTTTCCCTTCGCACAGACCGAAATCCAGCTCCCGCAGGCCCTCCAGCAGCACCGGCTGTATACCGGGGTAAAGCAGCTCCGCCGTCTGCTTGGCCCGCAGCATGGGACTGCACCAAAGCCGCTCCGTTTCAGACAGCGACAGGAAACGCTCCCGGGCCTGCGCAATCCCTTCCGGCGCAAGAGGCTGATCGGTGGAGCCGATGTATTGCTTTTTCAGGTTGCCGGGGGTTGCCCCATGGCGAATCAATAACAGTTTCATGGTTTATTTCAGCTTCATGGGAATCCCGCAGAAAATACGTTCCACGCTCTCCGCTCGTTCCGCCAGACGGCAGCACAGACGGCCCACCGTCTCCCTCCAGATGCGTTCTTTTTTGTCCACCGGTACCACACCGCAGCCCACTTCGTCGCAGATAATGATAACCTCCGGGTTCACCCGGAGCAGTGCCTCGGTCAGTTGTTCCGGGTCCTCACCGGAGGAAAGGGCGATTTGCACAGCCTGTTGAAAATCACAGAATACCGCCTTATTTTCCGCAGAATGAAAGGAATCTGCGGTGTTTTCCGAAGAAATTCCATGTTTTTTCAGTGTGTAAAGTGTTTTTCCTTGATGGCTTCCGCCAATGATCAGGCGCATGGGAAAGCCCCCTTTCCGGCCACCGCAGCGGCGAGAACCATGGCAAGCTCCAGCAGCGAGAGCTGCCAGCCCGCAAGATCGCCGGTGAGTCCGCCAAATTCCCGCTCTGTTTTGCGCCAGCAAAGCAGGTATACCAGCACGGAAGCCAGCGCCATCCACTTGCCCACAGCGTCGATCAGACACAGCGCAGCTGTGCCCACAGCAAGCCACAGCAGGGCGATGATGCGATTCCAGGTTTTGTTTGCCGCATTGGTGAATGTGGCCAGCAGACCGGAGCTGCGGGCATTTTTTCGAGTGACAGCGGCAAGCGATGTCCAGCTCCGGGAGAGCACAGGGACCAGGGCCGCCAGAATCAGATTGGTCTGGGTGGGCTGCAGCTCACTCCAGGCGGCGAACAGAGCGATCAGATACAGCACACAGCCCATCACGCCAAAGGCACCGATGTGGGAATCTTTCATGATTTCCAGCTTACGCTCCCGGCTCTGGTGGGAACCCATCGCATCGCAGGTGTCACACAGTCCATCCAGATGAATGCCCCCGGTGAGCGCCGCCTGCAGCGCAACCGCGCCGGCTCCGGTCAGCAGCGATCCCAGGCGCAGCCAAAGCGCCAGCCGAAGCCACAGCCAAAGGGCCAGGCCGATGATGCATCCCACCAGCGGAAA
The DNA here is from genome assembly GCA_946546815.1 of uncultured Oscillospiraceae bacterium. Lineage (GTDB taxonomy): Bacteria > Bacillota > Clostridia > Oscillospirales > Oscillospiraceae > Onthomonas. The sequence continues at coordinate 9,654 of CAMNOL010000047.1, read as the reverse complement.
ACAGGCAAAGACCCATTCCATGCTCTTCTCATCCCATTCAACCCTTGGCATGGGAATGCGGGAGTACATGGCAAAGGTCAGGGTCAGCGATCGAAACAGCTTCATTCCCCTGCCCCCTTCCAGAAAATCGGAATCCCTGCGGCGACCTCCGCCACCCGGTCACTCTGTCGGGCGAGAATCTGGTTGAGCCGTGCCAGCAGCGCCAGATAACGCTGGGTCTCCGCCGGATAGGAGATCCCGTCGGAGAACAGCTCATTGGTGACGATGACCAAATCTGCCGCCTGCATCCGAATGGACCCAATGCCCTGGAGAATCCGCTCCTCAGCGCCGTCAAAACCGGCACCGCCAAAGCACTCATTGGCGGTCAGATTGCTCAGGTCCTCCAGCAGCACCACGCTGTCCGGCGGGAGCGTCACCGATTCAAGGCAGCGGGGCTGTTCGACGGTGAGAAATCCCTTTTCCCTCCGCATCTCGCGGTGGCGGGCCACCCGCTGCCGGTCCTCCGGTCCCCACACCTCCATGGTGGCCAGATAAATCCGATTTTTTGCGGTGGAGCGCAGCACGCAGGATTCTGCAAAAGCGGATTTGCCGCTGCCCGCTCCGCCGGAGATCAATGTCATCATATCTGCTCTGTGTACGCCTCCATCTCAATGTCATCAAAGGAACCGGCTTCCCGGTACACCGCCAGCGCCATGTCCAGCAGCGGCATCAGCGCTACGGCGCCGGTTCCCTCCCCCAGTCTCATTCCGGCGTGAAGAACGGGAGACAGCCCCAGCGCTTGCATCACCAGCTTTGTGGCCGGTTCATCGGACTGATGGCTGGGCAGCAGATAGGCCTGCACCTGAGGACAAAGCCGCACCGCGCAGAGCGCCGCCGCCGCAGAAATAAATCCGTCCATCAGTACCGGAATCCCCCACCGGGCACCGCCCAAGTATAGCCCAATCATGCCGGCGATGTCCAGTCCTCCCACCCGGGAAACCACATCCACCGGATCTGCCGGATTTGGGCAGTTGACTCCGATTGTCCGGCGAATGGCGGTGATTTTTCGCTCCAATCCGGCGGAGGACAGCCCTGCCCCCCGCCCGGTAACCTGTTCCGGAGGCAGATTCAGGAGCACAGAGATGACCGCCGAAGAGGTGGTGGTGTTGCCGATCCCCATCTCCCCCGTTGCCAAGAGCTGATATCCCTGTTCTTTCAGGGTTTTGGCCAGTTCTGCCCCGGTGAGAATGGCACGCTCTGCTTCTGCCCGGCTCATAGCAGGCCCCAGAGCCAGGTTGTCCGTCCCCCGGCGAATGCATCTCTGCAACAATTGCGGCTCGTCCACCTGTTCTGCCATGCCGATGTCCACCGGAACCACCGACGCACCGGCAACCCTTGCCATGCGGCAGACCGAGCTGCTGCCCCGGGCCATGCTCCTTGCCACAGCGGCAGTGACCTCCTGACCGCACTGGGTGACCCCTTCGGCCACCACCCCGTTGTCAGCGCAGAATACAACTACCGCTTTTCTGGTAATATCCACCAGCGGGGTGCCGGTAATACCCGCCAGCTGAGTGACCAGCTCCTCCAGCTTTCCCAGCGAACCCAGGGGCTTTGCAACGCTGTTCCATTTGTTTCGGGCCTGTGCCATCGCTGCCTCATTCAGAGGTGGAATGGAGGAGCAAAGTTCAGAAAGTGTCATGAATCTTCCTTCTTTTTCCGAAGCGCCGCGCTGACAAAGCGCTTTGCCGCCTGCAGATTTGAGTAAAAGTGGAGGTGCGGAAATCCGGCATACAGTGTCTTGCTGGCGTGAACGCATTCCCAGCTCCGATCAGACAGTGGCTTTTGGGCTTGAAAGGCCCGCCCAGGGTCTTCGGTGTCCCAGTAGTGGAACTCGTGGCCGCGAATCCTTTCTCCCCTGGCGCACAGCAGAGTATCTGACCGGGCGGTCAGCTCCACATAGCCAAATCTGCGAAGCCTGTGCATAGGAACGCCCCTGCCGGGAAACACGCCGCACATGGGATAACCATGACCGGAAGCGTCTTCCAGCGTCTGCTGCAGGTACAGATAACCGCCGCACTCAGCCACCGTGGGCAGTCCCCTCTGTATGGCCCTTCGAATCTGTTCCCGAATGGAGGTGTTGCCGCTCAGCTGCGCCGCGTACAGCTCCGGATAGCCGCCGCCCAGATACAGAGCGTCGCAGTCAGGCAGCGTTTCGTCCCGGAGAGGAGAAAACTCTGTCAGTTCTGCGCCCAGGTACTCAAGCAGGTCCAGGTTATCCTGATAGTAAAAGCAGAACGCCTCGTCCCGTGCCACCGCAATCACCGGATGCCCCCCGACGGGCTCCGGCAGTGCAAAGTCAGGGTTCTCCAGCGCCGGAGCGGAGCGCCCCAGCTCCAGCAGGGCGGACAGGTCCACGCTGCTGTGCACCTGCTGCGCCAAAAGAGCCAGCTTTTCCTTCAGGTTCTGCACCTCAGGAGCGGTGAGCAATCCCAGATGACGGCTCTCAATGGCACATTCCGGAAGGTTTGGCAGAAATCCAAAGACACGCACGCTGCAGCGGTCTTCGATCACGCTCTTCAGCCGGGGGTACAGCATGGGTGAAACCCGGTTGAGGATGACGCCCTGAATACCACTGTCCGGCAGAAATCGTTGAAAGCCCTGAATGACAGCGCAGACAGAGACCCCACTGCCCCGGCCGTCCACCACCAGCACAGCAGGGGTGCGGGTTTCCCGCGCCAGCGCCCAGGCGGAGGCTTCGCTGGTCATGCCGATTCCGTCATAGTATCCCATCGCCCCTTCCAGCACTGTCAGATCACAGTCAGAGCTGCGGCGGTGAAGCAGGTGCCGGACAGCGGCTCCGTCGGTGAAAAACAGATCCAGGTTGCCGCTTTCCGTTCCGATCACGTGGGAGTGGAACATGGGGTCGATATAGTCCGGGCCGCTTTTGCAGGCCATCAGCCGAAGCCCGTCCTCCTTCAGCGCCTGCAGGATGGCGCAGGCAACGGTGGTCTTTCCGCAGCCGCTGCCGGTGCCCGCAATCAGGATACGGGGCGTCATACGGGGCTCTCCATGGAAATGAGATACACCGGGTTTTCCGCTTTCATCATATGATAAGGCCCGACAGACTGGGATTTTGACAGAGAAACCTGAACAATATCCGTATCCTGGAAGCCAAACTGACGGATGGCCTTCAGTGCTTCGCTCACCGTTTCAAGGGTGATGGCGGAGACCACCACCCGCACAGCAGGATTCTTTTCCAGCGCAGCTCCGATGATATCCCGGAGATTGCCGCCGCTGCCGCCGATGAACACGCTGTCCGGTGATGGAAGCGCCTCCAGTGCCTCAGGAGCTTCCCCCTCTGTCAGATACAGGTTGGTCAGCTGAAACTTCTCCCGGTTCTGTCGGATCAGATCGCAGGCCTCGCTTCTGCGCTCCACCGCATACACGCTGCCTTCCGGCAGGCACAGGGCGCACTCTACGGATACCGAGCCGGTGCCGGCGCCCACGTCCCACAGGGTATCCCGGCTGCAAAGGTGGAGCTTGGACACCGCCAGCGTCCGGACTTCTTCTTTTGTCATGGGAACCTTGCCCCGCAGGAAAGCGTCATCGGGCAGGCCGGGCGCCTGAAAAACGGGCTGCACCGGATTGGGATTCAGCACCAGCAGCACAGACAGGTCTGCAAAGGCGTCCTCCGCCAGCTCGGACACCCGTCCGGTGACCAGACGCTCCCGGGGGTAGGACAGCCACTCCCCCGCTTTTGCCCGAAGATGTCCCAGACCGGCGGCTTTCAACTGTCTGCACAGCACCTCCACCCGGAAGGCTCCCCCAGTGAGCACAAATGTCTTGTGGTGGCTCTGCACCGCCGCGACAACGCCGCCATCCCTGCCGTGGCAGGATAAAACGTGTACATCCTGCCAGGGAATCTGGCACTTTCCGCAGAAATAGGCCAGGGATGAGATGCCAGGAAAGGTTTCCACATCAACATCCAGCTCTTCCAGCATGGGATAAAGGGTCTTTGCTCCGCTGAAAAAGCCGGTGTCCCCGGACAGCAGCACGGCAATCTGGTCTTCCTCGCTGTTGCGAATGACCTCCACGATTTCCCGGCTGGACACCAGCGCCTCTTTCGGCGCATCCACGTCGTCGAACACCTCCAGCAGCCGCCGGGCGCCGAGAATCAGTCCGCTGCCGCGGACCGCCTGGTCAGCTTCTATGGTGAGCAGATCCGGGTTTCCCATGCCCACGCCGATCAGATAAACCTGTTTTTTTCCTTCGTATTCTCTCATAGCTGGCTCCCACATTGGAAAATAATGGATTGTTACAGATTGGACAGGGATGCCCGTACCTGCTGCAGGATTTCCGGAAGGCTCATGCCCTGCTCCTGTACCGGGCGGTCAATGACCAGCAGCGCCGCACCGGTTTCTTCAGCGGCTTCCGCCTTTTCCCAAAAACCGCCCGCCCTGCCGGAGCGCTTGGTCACCAGAGTGTGAATGTGAAACTGCCGCAGCAGCGCTGCATTCAGCTCTTTGGAGAAAGGGCCGTGCATGGCGATGATATGGTTTGGCGGGTACCCCAGAGACAGCGCCTGATGCAGCGAGGCCTCGCTGGCCAGAATCCGCACCCAAACTCGTTCCTGATAATCCGGAAGGGCGGTAAAGGCGGCAAGATCTTTGCTCCCGGTTGTCAGCAGCACATTGCCCGGACGAGCCTGAAGCACCTGAGCAGCCTCCTCCGGGGTGGAGGCGGTTAGCCACTGCTTTTCTGGTCCGCTTCCTTCGGGACGCAGCAGACGGTAATACGGGACTCCTGTCTGCTCCGCCGCAGCTTTGATATTGGCAGTCACCTGTACAGCGTAGGGATGGGTGGCATCAATGACGCAGGAACAGTCCCGCATCAGCTCCGCCATCTGCGCCGCGTCCAGCCGTCCGGTGAGGATTCGAACCGGACAGTCCTTCAGCATCAGCGCACCGTAGTCTGTGGCCACACAGACCGTCACCTCCCTGCCCGGTGCGGGAAGTGCCCGGGCCAGCGCAACGCCTTCGCTGGTGCCGCCGAAAACCAGAATTCTTCCGCTCATCGCTGCAGATACCCCCGGGGCGTAACCAGTTTGCCGTCTATGATTCTTGTCTGGCTGTTGCCGACAAAAACAGTGGTAAACATATCCACTTCAGTCTCTTTCAGCTGGGAAAGCGTCAGCAGAACCGCTTCCTCCCCTGCTCGCCCGATGTTGCGCACCGTGCCGCATGGGGTCTTGGGAGACTTGCTCCGCAGCAGAATTTCACAGGCCCGGCGCAGATGATCACTTCGCTTATGGCTGGATGGGTTGTAGAGACACAGCACAAAATCCGCCCGGGCGGCGGCATCCAGTCTGGCCTCGATTTTCTCCAGAGGCGTCATCAGGTCAGAAAGGGAGATCACCGCAAAGTCATGGGTCAGCGGTGCGCCAAGCACTGCCGCGCCGCCGGTGGCAGCGGTGACACCAGGAATCACTTCAATGTCAATGGGCGGGTACTCCTCCGCCAACTCGTAACAAAGGGAGGCCATTCCGTACACCCCCGGATCCCCGGAGCAGACCATCGCCACATTTTCTTTCTGGGCGGCCTGAATGGCAAGCCGGCATCGCAGCACCTCCTGCCGCATGGGAGTGGAAAGGATGCGCTTTTCCGGGTACTCCTCCTTGATCAGGTCGATATAGGTGGTATACCCCGCCAGCACCGGACACGCGTCCAGCGCCGCTTTTGCCCGCAGCGTCAGGTCCTGCCCGCCGCCGGGGCCAAGTCCCACGATGTACAGTGTCATGTCATTTTCCCTTTCTGTTTCTGTTTCCGTTTCCTTAGCAGAGGAAGTGCAACCCCTCTGAACCGCACAAGGCTGACCACAAAGCGCCGGTCCTCATGGATAGCGCCCAAACAGCGTTTTGTAAACATACAGCAGATACGCACCCATCGCTGCCCGGTGGGAATCCCCCTGCAGCTCAGACAACTTGTCCATAATCAACCGCATTTTTCCCTTTTGCTAAGTCCGTTACCCTTCCTCCCCAGAAGAAAAACGGACAAAACAGGGTTTGCGCGCCACTGCAACGGTGACGCCGTTCCGGGCGGTTTTGTGCACCAGCAGCTCCCCGTTTTCCGCGCACAGAACAGCGCTGCGCTCGCAGACATTGTCCACACCGGTGACTGTCTGCACAAAGGAGGAAGGCGTAAAGTTGCCGGGAACTCCGGTCAATTGCGCCGCCGAATAGAACCGACAGGGCACGCCCCAGCGCATTCCCAGCCGCCGAATGCCTTCCTCGTCCTGCTTCAGGTCAATGGAGGCCAGCGCAAACACGCTTTTGGGGGACAGATTGTGCTCCTTCAGCACCATGGACACCGTTTCCTCTACCTGCTCCGGGGGCAGGTCTTTTTTGCAGCCGATGCCCACGGCGAGAAGCTGCGGATGCAGGACCAGCATCCCTGCCGGAAAACGAGTTTCTGTCTCACAGGTTACTGCAAACCCTGGAACACCCGGGTTATCTGTTACTCCTTCCGGGAGTTGGTCGTGGGGAAGCTCTGACTGGAAGCCTACGCTCTCCCCTGCCAGCAGTGCCGCGGAAACAGCCTTTGCAGCGGAGCGGTTCTCGATTGTCATGCCCTGCGCCGCAGCCCATTCATCCACAGCAAAACAGCGGTTCAAGTCTGTAGCGGTGGAAATGACCGGCACCGCCCCAAGCAGGTTTGCCACACGGCGGGCCAGGCGATTGGCTCCTCCTACATGACCGGAGAGCAGCGGCACAACGAACTGTCCCAGCTCGTCCACCGACACCACCGCCGGATCGGTCAGCTTGTCCCGGACATAAGGGGCAATGGCCCGGACCGCAATTCCCGCAGCGGAGACAAAGATGATGTCATTTCCCAGCCGGAATTGTTCCCCTGTCCAATGGGAGAGAGAATTGTAGCAGAGAATACCGTTTTCTTTGAATTTCTCCTTTGTCCAGACCTGCCCTTCCCCCAGAAGGTCCCGCAGCCGCAGCGCCAGCGCCACGCCGCGCAGGGTGAAGGCGGTCAGCACTGTGCTCATGCTCTTGCCTCCCGGCAGCCATGGGCAAAGGCCGGGTCGTAAAGCCGGGAGCGCTCATACTCGCTGCCCAGAAAATCCCCGATGGTGATCAAGGCGGTCTGGTGGATACCGGCGCTGCGGGCGGTTTCCGCCAACGTGCCAACGGTACAGCGAAGCACCTGCTCCTCCGGCCAGCTGGCCTTGTATACAATGGCCGCCGGAGTATCCGGGGCGTAGCCGCCCTTCATCAGCTCCTGCTCCACCTGCTCCAGCAGCCCGGCAGACAGAAACAGCACCATAGTGCTCTGATGAGCCGCGAGACTGCTGAGCTGTTCCCCGGCTGGCACCGGTGTGCGGCCCTCAGCTCGCGTAATGATGACGGTCTGGGAAACGCCGGGCAGGGTGTATTCTGCCTTCAGCGCCGCCGCCGCTCCGGAAAAGGAGGAGACCCCCGGCGTCACATCATAGGGGATGCGCAGCGCGTCGAGTTGGTCCATCTGCTCCCGGATAGCGCCGTACAGAGAGGGGTCTCCCGTGTGAAGCCGAACCACTTCACACTGTTTTTCTTCAGCGGATTTTACCACAGAAAGTACTTCTTCCAGCGTCATTGAGGCGGAATTATACACCTGACAACCTTCTTTTTTCCAGCGCAGCAGCTCCGGGTTCACCAGCGAGCCGGCGTAGATGATCACATCTGCCTGCTCCAGAAGGGTTTTCCCCCGCAGGGTAATCAGATCCGGCGCGCCCGGTCCGGCGCCGACAAAATGTACCATGTTATTCCTCTTTTCTGTGAAATGCCAGCAGCTGCTCTGCACCCTCCGACTGCCCCAGCAGTCCAAACCGGTTGGAAAACAGGATCGTTTCCACCTGGATTCCGTCTCCCGCTCGGCGGCGCAGGTGTCCGGCCGCAGCGGAGGTGATGCCCGCCATGACGGGCTCCAAAATCCCTTTTTCCTTTAATAGTTCAACCGCACCGTCGGTGGTGACGGACTCCATCAGACGTTGTATGGTGTCCCGGTCCGCTCCGTTCAGCGCTGCGTAGGCGGCAAAGGTCTCCATGCGGGCGTCTGCAGTTCGGGAGTGGGTGTTCATTACACCGGCGGCGCACTTCACCAGCTTGCCGATGTGACCCACCAGCAGCAGGGATTTAAACCCGGAGCAGGCTGCATAGTCCAGCGTATCGCCGATGTAATTGGAACATTGGACACTGCTGGACAGCTCCAGCCCCAGCACGGACCGGCAGAACTCTGCTCCGTAGTTGCCCGGGGAAACCAGCAGGTGCCCCACGTGCTCCGCCTTTTTCACGTCCATTTCCGCGTGGATGGAGGCAATCAGCGCCGCCTCGCTCATGGGACGGACAATGCCGGAGGTTCCCAGCACAGACAATCCCCCCTGGATTCCCAGCCTGGGATTAAAGGTCTTTTCCGACAGTTTTTCTCCCTCCGGGATGGAGATGGTCACAGCCAGGCCGCCCAAATAGTGCGCCGCAAGGGCGGCCTGTGCGGCCTGTTCACGAATCATACTGCGGGGCACGCTGTTGATGGCGGCGTTTCCGATGGGCTGGTCCAGCCCTGCCCGAGTCACCCGGCCAACGCCTTCTCCGCCGTCAATGGAGATCTCCGGCTCCTTCTGTTTCCGAATGACAGCGGCGATCAGGATGCCATCGGTGATGTCGGGGTCGTCCCCCCCGTCCTTGCGCACCGCACACTCCGCCCCCGCTTCGGTGAGGCGGGCTTCTTCTACCTCCACTTCAACCGGAATCCCAGAAGGGGTTTCCACGCAGACCACCGTGGGCGCAGCTCCCGTCAGCAGCAGTTCTGCCGCCGCCCGCGCCGCCGCCGCCGCACAGGTTCCGGTGGTGTATCCGCAGCGGAGCCGCTTCCGGCCCACCTGTATGTAGTGGTTCAGCGGTCTCATCGCTGGTTCAGCGCCTGCCTGGCGTGTTCCACAAAGAGCGCACGCACACCGGCATACTCTCCCAGTCCTTTCAGAATGGCAATGGGCTGGTAATCGTGGGCAATCAGCTGGTTTTTCCAGGAATCCGGCTGAGGGCCTGCCATATCCTTCCGGGCGTGATCGCCGGCCACCACCATGAGCGGGGCGATGTACACCCTGCGGGCATTGAGGTGGTTGTCCAGCCGGTCAATGACCTCGTGAATGGTGGGATACCCCTCCACAGTGCCGATAAACACATTGGTATAGCCTTTTGCGTGGAACACGTATTCCAGCGCGATATACGCCGGATTGGAGAAGTGCTTGGTGCCGTGGCCCATCAGCGCCAGAGCGCCGTCATAGCTCATCTGAGGCATTTCCTGTGCAATGGCGTCGGCCAGCAGCTCATAATCCTGCTGGTCTGTGAGCAGAGGCTTCCCCACCTGCAGGCGTCTGAACTGGTCGGAATACAGCCGGATTTCCGCCCGCATCCGGGCCGTTTCCTCTCCGTTGATGATGAGAGTGGGCTGTACCAGCACATCCTCATATCCTTCCAGCCACAGCGCTTCCAGTGCTTCCACCACGCCGTCCACCTTGACCCGGTCCCGGCGCATGAGCTTTCTGCGGATGATCCCGCTGGTGAACGCCCGGCGGAATTCCCGGTCCGGAAAAGCCGCTGCCAGATCCCGTTCAATGGCGGCAATATTCCGT
>CAMNOL010000046.1 GCA_946546815.1 uncultured Oscillospiraceae bacterium | reverse complement strand
AGTGGGAAGCCGATTTTCACTGGTGGTCCCGCTGCTGGAGTTGGAGGAAAAATAAAGGCTTCACCGCATAATGGGACAAGAGCGAATTGCGAGGGTATTCTTCGTCCAGATTGTTCGAAGATTTCGCAGGAATCCTGGCGGATTTCAAGAAAGCTGCGGACAATATGGCGGAGAATAAACCGCAAGGCGCCGAAGTTCCTATTGTGCGGTGATGCCTTTATTCCGTCAGGAGGCCGCTTTCAGTCTCAGCCACTGGGCGTCGTACAGGTCCAGCGTCTCCTGGGGCAGGTTCACATAGGTCTCACAGTTCTTTCGCACCTCTGCCGGAGCGTAGACCAGCTCGCTGTCCGCCAGATCATCCCCCAGCTCCGCCCGAGCCGCGCTGGAAGGGGGTGCATAGGTGTTGTAGGTGGCATTGGCCGCCATATTCTCCACCTCGCACATATAATTGATGAATGCCTCAGCGTTCTCCTTGTTCGCCGCAGTTTTGGGAATGCACCAGGCGTCCACATAGTAGTTGGAGCCCTCCTTGGGGTACACGCAGGCCAGATCCGGGTTCTCCCGCATCATGACCACCGCGTCGCCGGCGTAATAGGGGCCCACAATGGCCTCCCCTGCCTCCAGCTTGTCAAAAATCTGGTCCATGACATAGGCCTGCACCAGGGGCTTCTGCTCAATGAGGGTGTCCACGGCGGCCTTGATCTCGTCCGGGTCGGTGGTGTTGTAGCTGTAGCCCAGCCGCTTCAGCGCGATGCCCATGGCGTCCCGGCTGTTGTCAAACATCAGAATCTGACCTGCCAGGTTTTTGTCCCACAGCACGTCCCAGCTGTCCGGCACGTAGTCCAGCAGCTTGGTGTTGTAGATCAGTCCCACCACGCCCCACAGATAGGGCACGGAATAGGCTCCCTCCGGGTCGTACTCCATGCCGGAGCGGAACTCCTCGTCCAGATTTTCCAGATTGGGCACGTTGTCGAAATTGATCGGCTGAAGCATATCCTCCTGAATGAGCCGCGCGATCATATAGTCCGAGGGACAGATCACGTCGTAGGAGGTGGAGCCGCTTTTCAGGGTGGAGTACAGGGACTCGTTGTCGGAGTAGGTGGTGTAGTTGACCTTGATTCCGGTGTCCTTTTCAAACTGCTTTACCGTGTCCTCGTCAATGTAGTCGCCCCAGTTGGCGACGTTGACGGTTGCTTTGGAGGACTTATTCTTCCCTCCGCAGGCCGTCAGGCACAGGAGCATGGCAAGGGCCAGAAGAATGCTGATGGTTTTTTTCATTGTTACCTCCCCGCCGTCCGAAAGGGCGGCCAACAGTTTTTTCAACAGATGCCAAAGGGGCTCCTCAGGACGCTTTCAGGTCAATCCACATACTGTCGTACAGGTCCAGGGTCTGCTGAGGCAGATTCACAAAGACCTCGGTGCGCTTTAACACATCCTCGCCGGGATAGGAGATGGGGCTATTTTTGAACTCCTCTTCCAGCAGCTCCTTCGCCGCGCTGGAGGGGGTGGAGTAATGAATATACTCGGCGTTGGCGGCCATGATCTCCGGATCGCACATGAAGTTGATAAACGCCTCGGCATTGTCCTTATTGGACGCGCCCTTGGGGATGCACATGGCGTCCACGTAGTAGTTGGAGCCCTCCTCGGGGAAGAAAAAGTCCAGATCCGGGTTCTCTTCCATCATGGTGACGGCGTCACCGGCGTAGTAGGGTCCCACAGCGGCCTCGCCGGCCTCCATCTTGTCAAAAATCTGGTCCATGACATAGGCCTGCACCAGCGGCTTCTGCTGCACCAGCAGCTCCTTCGCCTCCTTCAGCTCTCCCTCATCGGTGGTGTTCAGGCTGTAGCCCAGCTTCTCCAGCGCAATGGCCAGCGCGTCACGGCTGTTGTCGAACATCAGGATCTGTCCGGACAGATTTTCATCCCACAGCACATCCCAGCTGGTGGGGGTGTAGTCCAGCATGGTCTTGTTGTAAACCACGCCGACCACGCCCCACATATAGGGGACAGAGTACTCGTTCTGAGGGTCGTATTCCATGTCCCTGTAGGCGTCGTCAATGTTGGCGTAGTTGGGGATGTTGTCAAAGTTCAGCTTCTCCAGTCCGTCCTCACTGATCAGGCGGGAGATCATATAGTCGGAGGGGATGATGACATCGTACTGCGCCGCTCCGTTTTTCAGGGTGGAGTACATGGATTCGTTGTCGGAATAGGTGGTGTAGTTCACCTTGATGCCGGTCTCGTCCTCAAACTGCTCCAGCACTTCCTCGTCGATATACTCGCCCCAGTTGTAGACGTTGACCTCGCCGTTGTCGGCCTTGCCGCCGCCGCAGGCGGCCAGCGCCAGCACCATGGCCAGCGCCAGAATCACACAAAACAGTTTTTTCAATTCGGTTTCCTCACTTCCGAGCCTCCGGCCGTGTTCCGGCGCATCCCTCTGGGGATCGGAGCTTCATAGAATGCAGACGGTTTCCCTTTTCCAGAAGGGAGCTCCATCAGTTTTTCTGCCGCAGCAGGGCCTCCCGCTTTGCAGCGGCCTTCTCCTCCCGGGCGGAGCGGATGTTCACCACCGCCAGCAGCGTCAGCACCACCACAAACAGCAGGGTGGACAGGGCGTTGATCTCCGGGCTGATGCGCTTCCGGGTCATGGCATAGATTTCCATGGCCAGGGTGGAGGCGCCGGAGCCCGCGGTAAAATAGGAAATGACAAAGTCGTCAATGGACATGGTGAAGGCCATAATGGCTCCGTTCAGCACGCCGGGCCGGATCTCCGGAAAAACAACCTTCCGAAAGGCCAGCCAGGGGGTTGCGCCCAGATCCTGGGCGGCCTCCTCAATGTTGGGGTCGCACTGGTTCAGCTTGGGCAGCACGGAAAGGATCACATAGGGAATGTCAAAGGTGATATGGGCCAGCAGCAGGGTGAAAAAGCCCAGCCGGATCTCCACGCCGAACAGACTGCCCAGGGTGGCGTTGAACGCCCCGGCGGCAAAGACGAACAGCAGCATCAGGCTGACGCCGGTGATGATGTCCGCGTTGGTCATGGGGATGTTGTTGATGGCCATCAGAATGGCCCTTGGCCGCTTGCGCATATTGAAGAAGCCGATGGCGGCCATGGTGCCCAGAATGGTGGAGACAATCATGGCCAGCACGGAAATCTCCACTGTGGTGACCAGTGCGTTGAGAATCCGGCTGTCGTCAAAGAGCTTCAGGTACCATTTCAGGGAAAAGCCCTGCCACACCGTGCGGCTCTTGGAGTCGTTGAAGGAAAAGACGATGAGCACCAGAATCGGCGCGTACAGGAACACCATCGTCAGCAGCAGTCCCAGGCGGGCGAAAATACCGTTTTTCTTCAAAAGTACACCGCCTCCCCTTCTCCTTCACCGAAGTGGTTCATCACAGCCATGCAGATGAGGACGATGACCATCATGACCAGGGAAATGGCGCTGCCCAGATAGGGGTTGTAGGCGCTGCCGTAGAACTGCATTTCGATCAGGTCGCCCAGCAGCAGCGTCATGCCGCCGCCCAGCAGCTTGGAAATGGCAAAGGTGGACACCGCCGGAATGAACACCATGGTGATGCCGGAGAGCACGCCGGGCAGGCTCAGCGGAAAAATGACCTTCCGGAACACCATCACAGGGGGGGCGCCCAGATCCTCCGCCGCCTCAATGACCTTGGGGTCGATCTTGTCGATAACGGTGTAGATGGGCAGAATCATAAAGGGCAGGTAGTTGTACACCATGCCCAGCACCACCGCGCCGGGGGTGTTGATCATGGGAAAATAGGACAGCTGCGTTCCGAATACCCGGTTGATCAGGTCAAACAGCCCGATGTTCTTCAGCAGCGTGTTGATGATGCCGGTGTTCTCCAGCAGGCTCATCCACGCATAGGTGCGAAGCAGGAAGTTCATCCACATGGGCAGCATAATGGCGATCATGGCGATGCGCTTCACCGCCGCCCCCTCCCGGGCCAGCCAGAGGGACACCGGATAGCCGATGACCAGGCAGATGACGGTGGCGATGATGGCCAGGCGGAAGGAGGTGGTAAAGGCCCCCAGGTACTGGGTCATGGTGCGGAAGTTGTCCAGCGTCACCTGTCCGTCCCGGTTGATCAGCGCATAGCCCACCACCAGGATCAGCGGCACGATGACGAAAATCGCCATCCATCCCACATAGGGAATGGCTAAATATTTCTTTTTCATCGGCGCGCCCTCAGCTCTTGTGCATGACCTGAATGTTGTCAGGCTCCACGCTCAGGCCCACCAGCTGGCCCACTGCGGGGGCGCGGGTGGTCTGGACCTTCCAGGTGAAGGTCTCCCCGGCCACCATTACTTCATAGAAAATGCCCTTGAACACGACGCTTTCTACCTTGCCGATGATCTGTCCCCGCTCCGGGGCGGAGATCACCAGGTCCTCCGGCCGGATCACCACGTCCACCGCCTCTTTCCGGGCAAAGCCCTTGTCCACGCACTCAAAGGTGCGGTTTGCGAAGGAAACGGAGTAATCCTGCTCCATGACGCCGTCCACAATGTTGGACTCGCCGATGAAGTTGGCGACGAAAGCGTTCTTTGGTTCGTTGTAAATGTCGATGGGTGTGCCGATCTGCTGGATCCGGCCCTCATTCATGACCACGATGGTGTCTGACATGGTCAGCGCCTCCTCCTGGTCGTGGGTGACGTAGACGAAGGTGATGCCCACCTGCTGCTGGATCTTCTTCAGCTCTGTCTGCATCCCCTTGCGCAGCTTCAGGTCCAGCGCCCCCAGCGGCTCATCCAGCAGAAGCACCTTGGGGCGGTTGATGATGGCCCGGGCGATGGCGACGCGCTGCTGCTGTCCGCCGGACAGGGAGTTGACGCTGCGCTTTTCATAGCCGGACAGGTTGACCATGCTCAGCGCTTCGTCCACCCGCTTCCGGATCTCATCCTCCGGCGTCTTGGAGATGCGCAGGCCAAAGGCCACGTTCTCATAGATGTTCATATGAGTAAACAGGGCGTACTTCTGGAACACGGTGTTGATCTGCCGCTTGTAGGGCGGCACGTCGTTGATGCGTACCCCGTCAAAAAAGACATCGCCGGACGTGGGCTTCTGGAAGCCGCCGATAATCCGCAGGGTGGTCGTCTTGCCGCACCCGGAGGGACCCAACAGCGTTAAAAATTCTGCATCGTTAAAATACAGATTAATGTTATCCAGGACCGTGGTCTCCCCGTCAAACACCATCGACACATTGGTCAGACGAATCAGTTCTTTGGACATTTATCCTCCTCCTCACTCTGACGCCGGCGCTGAACAGGCCCCGCCCCGGCGTCTCCCGACTTGCAAAAAAGGGCAGACTCCCCCCTTATGCAATTATATCAACTATATCTCTTTACCAGGCCAAAGTCAATATTTCGACGTGATTTTATTCATAGAAATTCTCCCGCAGACCGGCTCAATATGCCGGAGAATCATTCCCGTTATTTTGCAAAAGCAACCTTCTTTCTTCCTTTCTCCACAAAATCTTATTTTCCCCTTGCGCAGGGGAAAAATCCCATGTAAAATGGATTCTGTCTGAAAAAGAAAGAGGGGTTTACCTTGTCATTCCGGTCTGACGCTGCCGAAAAGAACGATTTCGGCACCGGAAACATCTATCTGCACATCATTCGCCTGGCCATTCCCATGACGCTGGCCCACCTGATCAACGTCCTTTACAACGTGGTGGACCGGATCTACATCGGCCACATGGCGGTGGCCTCCATGGACTCCCTGACGGGAATCGGCCTGGCCATGCCGGTGATCACCATCATCACCGCCTTTGCCAACCTGTTCAGCATGGGCGGGGCGCCGCTGTTTTCCATGGCCCGGGGCGCCGGGGAGGAAGAACGGGCCGGGACCATTATGGGAAACGTCTTTTCCATGCTGCTGCTCTCCGGCGGAGTGCTGGCCGTGCTGTGTTTTGCACTTCAGCGGCCGATTTTGTACCTGTTTGGCGCCAGCGACGCCACTTATCCCTTCGCCTCAGCCTACCTTTCCATTTATCTGATGGGAACCCTGTTCATGATGGTCAGTCTGGGCATGAACCCCTTCATCAACGCACAGGGATTTGGCGTCATGGGGATGCTCACCGTCAGCATCGGTGCGGTGCTGAACCTGATTCTGGACCCGGTTTTCATTTTTGTGCTGAACCTGGGCATCCGGGGCGCCGCCATCGCCACCATTCTGTCCCAGCTGATCTCGGCCCTTTGGGTGCTGCAGTTCCTCACCGGGCCAAAGGCGCTGATCCGCCTGAACCGGCAGAGCATGAAAATCCAGTGGCCGCTGGTGGGTAAAATCTCCGTGCTGGGCATGGCGGGCTTCATCGTATACCTGACCAACGCCACCGTTCAGATCGTCTGCAACGCCACCCTGCAGCGGTGGGGCGGGGACCTCTACGTCAGCGTGATGACCCTCATCAACTCCGTCCGGGAAGTGATGTCCATGCCCGTTACCGGCACCTCTGACGCAGCCAAGCCCATCCTCAGCTTCAACTACGGGGCAAAAAAATACCAGCGGATCAAGCAGTGCATCCGGTTTATGTCCGTGTTCTGCATCTCCATCTCCCTGGTGATCTGGGGGCTGATTTTCAAGTTTCCCCAGGTGTTTATCCGGGTGTTCAGCAGCGATCCGGAGCTGATCGCCCTGGGCATTCCCGCCCTCCATGTGTACTTTTTCGGCTTCTTCCTCATGACGCTGCAGTTCGCCGGTCAGGCCACCTTCCAGTCTCTGGGCAAGGCAAAACGGGCCATTTTCTTCTCCCTGTTCCGAAAAGTGGTGATCGTGGTGCCGCTGACGATCTTCCTGCCCATGCTGGGCTTCGGCCCCACCGGGGTGTTCATGGCGGAGCCGATCTCCAATCTGGTGGGCGGCGGCGCCTGCTTCACCACCATGATGCTGACCATTTACCGGAAGCTGGGCAAGGAAGAGGTCTGAACGTTTTTCCCTACGATTGCAAAAAAATCAGCGCGCATTTCTGCGTGCTGATTACTTTTTTGTCGATTCCGACAGCATTTCCCGGAGCTTTGCCACCGCCCGCTTCTCGATCCGGCTCACCTGGACCTGACTGACTCCGATGCATTTGGACACCTTATCCTGGGTCAGGCCCCGGAAATAGCGCAGCAGGATGACCTTGCGCTCCCGCTCCGGCAGCGCCGCCACCGCCTCCCGGAGAGAGAGGCGCTCCACCACCTGCTCCTCCATGCCCTCATCTCCCAGCATGGATTCCAGCGTCAGTCCCTCTGCAGTCTCCTCCTGCAGCGAAGCCACCGACGCCACCGCATTTTCCGCCGCGGCGATGTCCTCCGGCTCAATGCCTGTCTCCGCCGTCAGCTCTGACAGCGTGGGCTCCCGGCCCAGCTTCCGCTGGAGCCCTTCCCGGGCGGTGTAAATTTTTGCCGCCCGCTCCCGGAGGGTGCGGCTGACCTTCACCGCCCCGTCGTCCCGGAGAAACCGGCGGATCTCTCCGGCGATTTTGGGCACTGCGTAGGTGGAAAACCGGGTACCGAAGGATGGGTCATAGCCCCGAAGGGACTTTAAAAAGCCGATACAGCCCAGCTGAAACAGATCCTCCGCCTCCACCCCCCGGCCCATGTACCGGCGCACCACCGCCCAGATGAGCCGCTGGTTTTCCTGTAAAATCTGCTCTGTGGCCTGGGGGTCACCGGCACGGGCGGCCTCCAGCAGCGCCCCCTGCTCCACCGTCATCGTCCGCCTGCCCGGAGGGAGACCTTTTTCCGCATGGTGACGGTGGTGCCCTTTCCAACGGCGGTGCGCACCTTCATGCTGTCCATAAAGCTCTCCATGATGGTAAAGCCCATGCCGCTGCGCTCCGCCCCGCCGGTGGTGTACAGCGGCTCCCGCGCCTTTTCCAGGTCGGCGATGCCGGTGCCCCAGTCCTTGACGGACACCTCCAGCGTGTTGTCGGGAAACAGCCGCAGCTTCACCTGCACCCGGCCGATGGAGTGGGGGTAGGCGTGGACGATGACATTGGTCACCGCCTCAGACACCGCTGTCTTGATGTCCCCCAGCTCCTCCAGTGTGGGGTCCATCTGGGCAGCAAAGCAGGCCGCCGCCGAACGGGCAAAGGCCTCGTTTGCGCTCTTGCTGTCAAATTCCATTTTCACCTGATTGATGGGTTTCATATGTAGCCTCCTTAGCCCACCGGCTCCAAAAAGGAGATGGGTATGATCTTATGAAGATTGGCCGCCCGGAGCACCTTTCCCGGCTGGGGCGGCACACTGACGACCTCCATGGTGCCGCCGGTCTCCTGCATCCTGCGCCAGCTGCGCAGCAGCACTGCGATGCCGGAGGAGTCCATAAACGTCACGCCCCCCAGGTCCAGCACCAGCGCCTTGGGTGTGCGGCTCTCAATGGCCAGGTCCAGATCCTGCATCAGCTGTCGGGCGGCGTGGTGGTCAATTTCTCCGGACAGCCGGGCGGTGAGGATCCGCTTCTGTGACTGACAGGTCAATGGCATACCATCCCCTCCTTTGGGAGTTCGTTCTTGTATTCTCGGGAGCGTCCCCGGTGTCCGGTCTGACGTCCCGTCGCTTTCAAAGGGATTATACCGTTTCGTATCTGAAAAACCCGTCGAAGAGGCAGTTTTACCCTTTGAATCCGGGAAAAATCTCCGGCCGCCGGCTGACTGTCCGTCACCGTCGGTTGTCAAACTGCTGCCGGATTGCCGGTATCATTTTTTGCCGAACCAGCCAGGGGTGGGAAGCGGTGAAGTCAGCGCTCCCTCCTGCCCGGGGGAAGCCGTCAAATTGCCCGCTCCAATCACAACCCACTTGCCAAACACCGGGGAGGCAGAATATAATAAACTCCACGCACGGTAGTTTTATGCGTGGAGTTTGTTTTGGAAAGAGGAAGAAACCATGGAACTGCAAAAACCGGTGGTGGGACGCTTTGCCCCCAGCCCCAGCGGGCGGATGCACCTGGGCAACGCCTTCTCCGCACTGCTGGCCTGGCTGTCCGCCCGGAGCACAGGGGGTCAGATGGTGCTGCGGCTGGAGGATCTGGACCCGGCCCGGTGCAGGCGCGCCTACTGCGCCCAGGTGGAGGAGGATTTCCGCTGGCTGGGACTGGATTGGGACATCGGCGGCAGTCAGGGCGGCGAGTCCTATTACCAGAGTACCCGCAGCGCCCTTTACGCGGAATATCTGAACCGTCTGGCGGAGAAAAACCTGCTTTACCCCTGCTTTTGCTCCCGGAACGAGCTTCACGCCGCCTCTGCCCCCCACCGCAGCGACGGGGTTCTGCTCTACGCCGGGACCTGCCGGAACCTGACGGAGGAACAGCGCGCGGAAAAGGCAAAACTCCGCCCTCCGGCGATCCGGGTTCGCGTACCGGAGGAGACCATTTCCTTTGTGGACGGGCTGCAGGGCGCCTTTTCCCAGAATCTGGCAGCGGACTGCGGGGACTTCATTCTCCGGCGCAGCGACGGGGTCTTTGCCTACCAGCTGGCCGTGGTGGTAGACGACGGGCTGATGGGGGTGAATCAAGTGGTCCGGGGCGAGGACCTGCTGGACTCCACCCCCCGTCAGATCTGGCTCCAGCGTCAGCTGGGCTTTCCCCAGCCGGAGTATTACCACGTTCCCCTGCTCTACGGAGCCGACGGCCACCGCCTGTCCAAGCGCCAGCGGGATCTGGATCTGGGTGCCATCCGTGCCGCCGGCGCCAGGCCGGAGCAGGTCATCGGCCGCCTTGCCTGCTGGGCAGGCCTCATCGACCGGCCGGAGCCCATCGCAGCTTCCGAGCTGGTACCCACGTTCAGCTGGAAAAAAGTGCAGAAAACTCCCATTGTGGTGGAATAATTCCGCAAATCAGCCCACATTCCTCAAGAAAGGGGTGCAAAAAAGCAGGAGAGCCGCCAAAGCTCTCCTGTCCGTTTATTCTATATGAATGTCCAGCGGTTTGTCGATGTCCTCGCCCACATATTTGCCGTTCTTCCGGCGCTGCCTGACGCACTCCGTCAGCAGATACTCGATCTGTCCGTTCACCGAGCGGAAGTCGTCCTCCGCCCACGCCGCAATCTCATTGTACAGCTTGGCGGACAGCCGCAGCGGCACCTGTTTTTTTCCGGGTGGGCCCAGGGTCTTGCTGTTTGGTTTCTGCTGCGCTTCTCCCATTGCAGTCACGCCTCCTTCCCAGTTCCATAGCGCTGCCGGGTGTTCTGACAGCGCATCCGTACCCAGTACTGTCCCAGCGTTGCGGCGGCAAACAGCAGCACAAATCCCACCGTGCTCCATTTCAGATACAGCAGTCCGGCGCACCAGAAGGGGATGGAGAACAGCAGCCACGTCCGTCCCATTTCCCGGTTGTAGGCCGGCACATCGGCCAGCTCCCCGGCAGGTACCTTCTCCCCGAAGGGAATCCCCGCCGGTTCCTTCCGCCGGGCGGAAATCACACCCAGCAGCACAAAATACAGTGCCATTCCCCAAATGCACACCAGATACAGGATCAACGTAAACCGTTCTGCTTCCTTCATACCTTCCCCTCACCGTTTCCCTTCTCAGTACAGGCTGCCCGTGTTCACAATGGGCTGTGCGTCGTGGTTGCCGCACAGCACCACCAGCAGATTGGACACCATGGCGGCCTTCCGCTCCTCGTCCAGGGTGACGTAGTCGTTGTCGTTCAGGCGATCCAGCGCCATCTCCACCATACCCACGGCGCCCTCCACGATCATCTTCCGGGCGTCAATGATGGCGGATGCCTGCTGCCGCTGGAGCATCACTGCGGCGATTTCCGGAGCGTAAGCCAGATAGGTGATCCGGGCCTCGATGATGTCAATTCCCGCCTGCTCCACCCGCTCCTGGATTTCGTTGCGGATGCGTGCGGCAACCATCTCGCTGGAGCCCCGGAGACTGCCCTCGTCGGCGATGCCGTCCCCTGTGGTGTCCACGTTGGGTGCCACATCGTAGGGGTAGATGCGCACCACATCCCGCAGAGCGCTGTCACATTGCAGGGACAGGAACTCCTTGTAGTTGTCCACGCTGAACACCGCTTTGGCCGTGTCCTTCACCCGCCAGGTGACGGCGATGCCGATTTCCACCGGGTTGCCCAGACAGTCGTTGATCTTCTGCCGGGAGTTGTTCAAGGTCATGATTTTCAGGGAGATTTTCTTGCTGGGGCTGGGCTTCACGCCGCTTTCCTTGGTCAGCAGGGCGGTCAGCGGGCCGGATTCTTCTTTCGAGCTGACGTCGCCGCTCTGGCTGAGCTGGGTCCTGGCCGCCGGGTTCACTCCCACACAGAAGGGATTCACCCAGTAGAAGCCCTCATTTTTCAGCGTCCCGTAGTAGTTGCCGAACAAAGTCAGCACCAGCGCCTCCTGAGGCCCCAGCACCTTCAGTCCGCACAGGGGGATCCAGCACACCCCCAGAAGCACCGCCAGCAGGATGCCCAAAAACAGCGCGGGGGTGCTGTCGATGTCGGCGGCACGCCAGAAACAGGCCACCATTCCGAGAATCAGCAGGATATTCAGCACAATTTCGCCCAGCAGAACGCTCAGGCCAATGTTTCGACCGGATAATACTTTTTCTTCCATAAAAGCATCTCCTTTATCTTTATGATATCAAAATCATATCACTACGATTGTCCTCTGTCAAGAGGTTTTTTCCAATTCCCGGATGAACCGGCGGATTTCGCTGTTATGGGGCGGATTTGTGAAAAAAAACCGGGAAGGGGAATCAAATTCGCCCTGCCCCCCTTGCCAAAGAGAGGGTTTTCATGTAAAATAGTGATGTTAATAAAACCCTAAGGCTTTCCTTCGGGAGGGCACACCATATTAGGAGGAGTTAAATTATGCTGAGTGCAAGTGATTTCAGAAACGGCAAGACCTTCGAGTACGAGGGCAAGCTGATGCAGGTTGTGGAGTTCCAGCACGTGAAGCCCGGCAAGGGCGCTGCCTTTGTCCGCACCAAGATGAAGAACATCGTCACCGGCGCCGTCACCGAAACCTCTTTCAACCCCACCGCAAAGTTTGAAGAGGCCTTCATCGAGCGCAAGGATGTGGAGTATTCCTACAACGACGGCGACCTGTACTACTTCATGGACCTGGAAACCTACGATATGACCCCCCTGGGCAAGGACACCCTGCCCGAAAACTTCAAGTTCATCAAGGAGAACGATCCCTGCACCCTGCTGAGCTACAAGGGCAAGGTTTTCTCCGTTTCCATTCCCAACTTTGTGGAGCTGGAGGTCACCAAGACCGAGCCCGGCGTCCGCGGCGACACCGCCACCAACGTCACCAAGCCTGCTGAGGTGGAGACCGGCGCTGAGATCAAGGTCCCCCTGTTCATCAACGAGGGCGACCGCATCCAGATCGACACCCGCACCGGCGAGTATATGTCCCGCGTGAAGTAATTCCGCTGAATCGGCACCGCTCCCTCAGGGGGCGGTGTTTTCTTACAACAAAGGAGGAATCATGATGTCTCTGACGGAAAAAACTGCTTATCTGAAGGGTCTCTACGACGGCATGGGTCTGGACAGCGAAACGTCCAAAGAGGCCCGGATGCTGGGCGCCATTGTGGACGTGCTGCAGGAGCTGGCAGGCCACGTGGACGAAAACGAAGAAAGTCTCGCCGCTCTGGCCGATGAGCTGGACGATCTGGAGGACTCTCTGCTTCCCGACGACGAGGACGAGTCCATGGAGGACGAGTACGACGATATGCACGATGAGTTCGGCCTTGAGGGTGAGGACGACATCGAGCCTCTGGAGCTGCCCATGGAACTGCCCTGCCCCAACTGCGGCGAGGCCCTGACCGTGAATGCCAACGATCTGGAAGAGGGCATGGTCATTTGTCCGGAGTGCGGACAGAAGTTTCAGATCGAGCTGGATCTGGAGCCCAAAGACGAGGAAGAGGATATGCCCTTCTGAGGTCCCGTATCCTGTCATTACCGAAAAGACCTGTCTCCCGGGAGGCAGGTCTTTGTTCTGCTGTTTGGAGAGCGATTGCAATCGATTCCGCTTTTCTCAGAAAACAGTCCGCAGGAAGCACAAAACCCCGCCCCGGAACACCGGGACGGGGCGAATTATTCTAATAAAGCTCTATGACAATATCAGATCAAAAGTCGTACTTCTTGCAGGTGGGGGCGTTGTTCTTGTGGGACTCCTCGTCGAACCAGATCAGGTTGTTGGAGGTGGCCTTGTCGAACAGCTGGATCAGGCGGGGCTGAGTGGTGAACTTGACGGTGGAGCCCATGGACACGTCGGCGGTCAGGTCGACGGTGGGGATGACCATGACGACGTCGTCGCCCATGCAGTCAGCGTGCAGGTTGACCTCGGAACCCAGCATCTCGTTGACCTCGATCTTGCCCTGCAGCTCGCCCTCACCGACGGTCAGGTGCTGCGGACGGATGCCGGCAACGATGTCGCAGGGCTGCTGGTTGTTCTGCTTCAGAGCCTTCTGCTGGAACTCAGACAGCTTGAACTTGGCGCCCTTGATGATGGCATAGTACTCGCCGTTCTCCAGAGTCAGCTTGCTGTTGTCGAAGAAGTTCATAACGGGCATGCCGATGAAGCCGGCGACGAACAGGTTCACAGGACGGTCGAACAGGTCCTGAGGCGTACCGATCTGGTTGACAAAGCCGTCCTTCATGATGACGATACGATCGCCCAGGGTCATAGCCTCGGTCTGGTCGTGGGTAACATACATAAAGGTGGTGTTGATGCGCTTGCGCAGCTTGATGATCTCAGCTCTCATCTGGTTACGCAGCTTGGCGTCCAGGTTGGACAGCGGCTCGTCCATCAGGAAGACCTTGAGGTCACGGACCATGGCGCGGCCGATGGCGACACGCTGACGCTGACCACCGGACAGGGCCTTGGGCTTGCGCTCCAGGTACTGGGTGATGTCCAGGATCTCGG
>CAMNOL010000045.1 GCA_946546815.1 uncultured Oscillospiraceae bacterium | reverse complement strand
CGAACCCTCACATACAGAGTCAGAGTCTGCTGTGCTACCCTTACACAATCCCGCTATTTTTGGAATCAGACAGTTCAGAGGCTTTCTGGCAGCGGGAGAAGGATTCGAACCCTCACATACAGAGTCAGAGTCTGCTGTGCTACCCTTACACAATCCCGCTGTGTCTCACAACATAAGCTATTATACACGCTCGAACGGAAAAGTCAAGAACCAATTGCGGTTTTTTTCAATTTATTTTCCAGAGAAGGTGTGATATAATGCTCCTGAATCAACAAGGAAAGGGAGGCGGACAGATGGAAAGCTGGGAAACGCTGCGCGCGGCCTGCAGCGCCTGCCGTCAGTGCGGCCTGTGCGAGGGGCGGCACAATGTGGTGTTCGGAGAGGGAAATCCCCGGGCAGAGATCATGTTCGTCGGCGAGGGGCCGGGGGAGCAGGAAGACCTGCAGGGACGACCCTTTGTGGGACCTGCCGGGCAGCTGCTGGACCGGATGCTGGAGATCATCGACCTGGACCGGTCTCAATACTATATCACCAACATCGTCAAATGCCGGCCGCCCCGGAACCGGGACCCCCACGAGGATGAGGAAAATGCCTGCATGGGCTACCTGCGCAGCCAGGTGCGGCTGGTGAAACCAAAAATCATCGTCTGCCTGGGACGCATCGCCGCCCAGCGCCTCATCAGCAGGAATTACCGCATCACCAAAGAGCATGGGCAGTGGGTGAAAAACGGCCCCTTTTGGATGACCGCCATTTACCACCCCTCGGCGCTGCTGCGGGACCTGAATAAGCGCCCGGAAACCTTCGACGACCTGATGAGCATTCAGGAGAAGATCAGCGAGGTCTGTTCCCCGGCGGAGCGGTGAGTCTCCGCTCCGAGGAACAGTGAAACGAAAAAACCCCGGAACGATCGTTCCGGGGAAGTGGTGGACGATAAGAGATTCGAACTCCTGACCCTTCGCACGTCAAGCGAATGCTCTAGCCAGCTGAGCTAATCGTCCAAATTGTCGGTTCAGAACTGACCCATGGTGGACGATAAGAGATTCGAACTCCTGACCCTTCGCACGTCAAGCGAATGCTCTAGCCAGCTGAGCTAATCGTCCAAATTGTCGGTTCAGAACTGACCCATGGTGGACGATAAGAGATTCGAACTCCTGACCCTTCGCACGTCAAGCGAATGCTCTAGCCAGCTGAGCTAATCGTCCATCTGCTGTGTTCTCAACAAATGGTATTATACTGACTGCCCTGTCAAATGTCAAGGGAAATTTTCGAAAAAAAGAAAAAATACCTATTGCCAAAACCGAGAAAGTGTGTTATGATACATTCCAGCTCCGACAGTCGGCGAAGGTGCGGTCCCGCGCAACGGGAGACCGTGAACCATGTCAGGCGGGGAACCGAGCAGCATTAAGCGGACACTCATCGTGTGTTGCGGCCAGCCGTTCTTAGTTGACTGTCGGGGTGTTTCTTTTATTGTATCATGCCGGACGGGTTCCGTCCGTTTGTGCGGAGACCGTCAGGTTTCCGTTTTTCTTTTTTTTCTGAAGGAGGTGTGGGGATGTATCAGGCGCTGTACCGCAAATGGCGGCCCAAGCTCTTTGACGATGTGGTGGGACAGACCCACATCACCCGGACGCTGAAGCGCCAGATCATGACGGATCACCTGTCCCACGCCTATCTGTTCACCGGCACCCGGGGCACCGGCAAGACCACCTGTGCCAAGCTCATGGCCAAGGCGGTGAACTGCGAGCACCCGGTGGAGGGCAACCCCTGCGGCGCATGCCCGTCCTGTCTGGGCATCGACAGCGGCGCCATTCTGGATGTGGTGGAGCTGGACGCGGCGTCCAACAACGGTGTGGATCAGGTCCGCGCCCTCCGGGACGAGGCGGTCTATTCCCCGGCGGCGGTGAAGCGGCGGGTGTATATCATCGACGAGGTGCACATGCTGTCGGTGGGCGCGTTTAACGCACTGCTGAAAATTCTGGAGGAGCCGCCGGAGCACGTGATGTTCATTCTGGCCACCACGGAGCTGCACAAGGTTCCGGCGACCATCCTGTCCCGGTGTCAGCGCTTTTCCTTTAAACGAATCCAGGCGGCAGACATCCGAAACCGCCTGCTGTTCATCGCCCAGGCGGAGCACATCGACCTGACGGAGGACGGAGCCGCCCTGCTGGCCCGCCTTGCTGACGGAGCCATGCGGGACGCCCTGTCCCTGTTGGACCAGTGCGCGGTGGCTGAGGGCCGGGTGGACCGGGACGTGGTGCTGGACGCGCTGGGTCTGGCGGGCAACACGAAAACCGCCCACATCATGAACGACATCCGCAAGGGGAACACCGCCCAGGCGCTGAACACCCTTTCCGAGCTGTACGCGGCGGGGAAGGATGTGAGCACCGTCCTCTCCGAGCTGTCCGGGCTCACCCGAGACCTGCTGCTGCGGATGACCGCCGGAGAGGGAAGCCAGGGACTGATGGCCGGCGGCTATGACGAGGCCACCATGCGGACCCTGTCCGCACAGATGACCCCCCAGCGGCTGCTGCATATGCTGACGGTGCTGCAGGACACCTTGGCGAAGCTGAAAAACAGCGCCAACCGCCGCACTGACGCGGAGATTTGCATCATCCGACTGTGCGACCGGACCCTGGACGGCTCGGTACTGAGCCTTTCCCAGCGGCTGAGCCGGGTGGAGGCCGTTCTCGCAAGCGGAAGGCTGCCGGTGAATCCCGCCGGAGGACAGGGAGAAGTGCCCCGCCCTTTTGCGCAACTGCCCCGGACAGCGGGGCAGGAAACGGCGGAAGAGGAACTCCCTTCGGAGCAGATGCCTCAGGATCTGCCCCCGCTGGAAGAGAGGGAACCGCCCCCTCCGGCGGAAGACGCACTGCCCCCGGAGTGGGGGACAGAAGCGACCCCAGACCCGGTTCCCCCGCCGGTTACAGAGGAAGCACCGCCGCCGGAGCGGACAGCAGAACCACCCGTGGACCCGCTCCCGGTTCCGGCCGGAGAAGCGATTCCGGAACCTCCGGCCCCCAGAACGGAGCCGGTCCCCAGAACTATGACCCGTACTGGCAGGAGGCAGGGTGGCCGGAAGAACCGCCGCCCTGGCGGAGGAGGCGGTGATCCCCACTTCTGGGAACAGCTGTCACCGCTGCTGCTGCCGGAGCTGGGCATGGTGGCCCGCACCTTTGTGGAGCAGAAAATGGTGATGGGGCTGTACTGGGACGGCGTGCTGACCCTGTACGTTCCGGACCCTGGCGTCAGACAGTGGCTGGTCAAACCGGAGCAGCAGCAGGCCATTGAGCGGGCTGCCGCACTGCAGGCGGGGCGCAACGTCCGGGTTCAGGTGGAAGTGGGAACCCCTTCTCCTGACCAGATCAGGTCCCCTGCCCGGGGAGAACACACCACCGGCGGGACGGGCCAGACGGACGCTCTGCCGGATGAATCCCAGGCTGCCGGGGCGAAGGCCAAAGAAGTGGACCCGCTGGCAGAGCTGATGAATTTTGCCCAGACAGAGGGAAAAGGCATCGTCACCATCGACTAGGGAAGTGTGGATACAATCAGCGGTTCCCTGTAATTTCATTGAGCAGAAAAGTCATCCGGGAGCGCCCATCGGCGCTTTCCCGATTAAGGCGGCGCAGCCCTGTTTCTTTCCGGGGCAGTGCGGCCCGCTTACCAGAACAGAAGATAAAAAGGAGAATTGATTATGGCAAAAGGTTTTAACAGCCGCAATTTCCGCGGAATGGGCGGAGGAATGAACATGAACATGGTCCGTCAGGCACAGAAGATGTCTGCCGATATGCAGAAGTCCCAGACCAGCCTGCAGAACCGGGAGTACAGCGCCCAGTCCGGCGGCGGCGCCGTGAAGGCAGTGGTCACCGGCAAGCATCAGCTGAAGGAGCTGACCATTAACCCCGACGCCTGCACCCCGGAGGATGTGGAGCTGCTGCAGGACATGATCCTGATGGCGGTGAACGAAGCCATGCGCATGGCCGACGACGATGCCGCCGAAACCATGAGCAAGATTACCGGCGGCCTGAATCTGGGCAGCCTGGGGCTGTAAAGCGTGAAAAACCCGGAAGTCTGTTGACTTCCGGGTTTTTCGTCATAAAAACGGAGGCAGAGGGGCAGGATAAGAGTCACAAATCCTGTTCCGAATCCATCCGCTGCTCATACATCTGAATCAGAGGGGCAGAGCTTTGCTTCAGCTGGGCGGTGCGGGAGGCAAGGCTGTCGTAATCCTCCGGTTTCAGCTTCTGAATCTTTTTGTGCAGGATCCGCTCCACCGAAGCCAGATCTCCCTTGATCTTCCGGGACTGGAATCGGTCCAGCTGCTTTCCGCAGACCGTCAGGGCGTTTTTGCACTCCGCCGCCAGCGTTTCCGAGGCGTTGCGCTGCTGGAGATGCTGCTTTCGGACTTCGTCC
Organism: uncultured Oscillospiraceae bacterium; assembly: GCA_946546815.1. Lineage (GTDB taxonomy): Bacteria > Bacillota > Clostridia > Oscillospirales > Oscillospiraceae > Onthomonas. The sequence goes on along the minus strand of CAMNOL010000045.1, from coordinate 9,890 downwards.
TGGGCAGCGTACTCCTGTGCGTCGAGAATGGCCCGCTGAATCTCCTCTTCCGGGAGATTGGAGCTGGCAGCAATGGTGATCTCCTGGGCCCGGCCGGTGCCCAGATCCCGGGCGGCGACCTTCAAAATGCCGTTGGTGTCCAGGTCGAAAGTCACCTCAATCTGGGGAACGCCCCGGGGCGCCCGCTTGATTCCGGTGAGCCGGAACCGGCCGATGGTCTTGTTGTCCCGGGCCATGGGCCGCTCCCCCTGGAGGACGTGGATCTCCACCATGGTCTGAAAGCTGGAGGCGGTGGTGAAAATCTGGGAGTAGTGCACGGGCAGGGTGGAATTGCGGTCAATGAGCCGTGTGGCGACTCCGCCCACCGTCTCAATGGACAGGGAAAGAGGAGTCACGTCCAGCAGCAGGATTTCGTTTTTGGCCCGGCGGCTGACGCCGTCTGCTCCGGCCACGGTCAGCGGCGCTCCGGCCAGCGTTCCGCCCTGCACCGCCGCGCCCAGCGCCACGCACTCGTCAGGATTCAGGCCCCTGGAGGGCTGCATTCCCGTGAGCTGGCGGACCTTTTCCTGTACCGCGGGAATCCGGGTGGAGCCGCCCACCAGCAGCACCCTGCCCAGATTTCTGGGGGTGATGCCCGCATCGTTCAATGCGGTTTGGAAGGGGAGGGTAGTGCGCTCCACCAGGTCACGGGTCAGCTGTTCAAAGGTGGAGCGGGTGATGGACAGCTCCATGTGAACCGGCCCGCTGCGGGTCTGGGTCAGGAAGGGCAGGCTCACATAGGCGATGTTGGCGGAGGAAAGCTCGACTTTGGCCTTTTCCGCCGCTTCCCGCACCCGCTGCATGGCGGCAAGATCCTTCTGCAGGTTGATTTTCGTCTGGTTTTTGAACTCGCTTACCAGGTAATTCACGATCCGCCGGTCAAAGTCGTCGCCCCCCAGGTGGTTGTCGCCGCAGGTAGACAGCACCTCAATGACGCCGTCCCCGATTTCAATGATGGAGACGTCAAAGGTTCCCCCGCCCAGGTCGTACACCATGATCTTCTGGGGGGTGCCGTGATCCAGGCCGTAGGCCAGCGCGGCGGCGGTGGGTTCGTTGATGATGCGCCGCACATTCAGGCCGGCAATCCGCCCGGCGTCCTTGGTGGCCTGCCGCTGGGAGTCGTTGAAATAGGCCGGCACCGTGATCACCGCGTCGGTGACCTCGTGGCCCAGATATCCCTCTGCGTCCTGCTTGAGCTTGGACAGGATCATGGCGCTGATCTCCTGGGGGGTGCGTTTGCGCCCTCCTGCCTCGATTCGGGAGTCAGTGCCCATCTGCCGTTTGATGGAGGAAATGGTGCCGCTGGCGTTGGTCACAGCCTGGCGTTTGGCCATCTCACCCACCAGCCGCTCCCCCAGCCGGGTAAATGCCACCACGCTGGGGGTGGTGCGGCCGCCCTCGGCGTTGGGAATGATCACTGGTTTGCCGCCTTCCAGCACTGCGGCGCAGCTGTTGGTCGTTCCCAGGTCAATTCCGATGATGGTATCAGTCATAGGAATACCTCCCTGTGCGCGCTGTAGGCGCACAATCCGATTCTTCTGTTCAGCATCATACCACAAGAAGATGAAGAAAGTGTAAATAACGTAAAAAAATATAAAAATATCAAAACTGTTACAACTTGTCATATTTTGTTTTCAAACAACTTGACAGTATGTGCCAAAAAAGGTAAAATAAGTCAGTCGCCCCTGGTGAATCCCGGGGCATTTGAACAAGTGAGAAATGCGAGGAGACGCTTATGAAGGCAGCGAGACGAAGAGAGAAGCCGAAAAAGAGCAACAGCCTGCTGAAGGCGCTTTTGGTTGTTCTGCTTCTGCTGATCCTGATTGCGGGTGGCCTGTACCTGTTTATTCAAATCAAGCTGGGAGCGATCAATCGGCTGCTGCCCTCGGAGTTTGTGGACTCCTCCGCAGCGGGAACGGTGGAAGAACCGGAGGGCATTGAATGGGGCGATGCCCAGGTCGGCACCCACGTGGACGGCGTGGTGAACATTCTGCTGGTGGGTCAGGACAGCCGAACCGGTGCCCGGGAACGCTCCGACTCCATGATTATTTTCAGTGTCAACAAAAACAGCAATCAGATGACGATGGTCTCTCTGATGCGTGACCTGTACGTGCAGATCCCCGGCTACGGCGGGCGAAAGCTGAACGCGGCCTACCAGCTGGGCGGCTTTGACCTGCTGAACCAGACCATTTCCGAGAACTTCGGCGTGGGCATTGACTACAACGTGGAAGTGGACTTCACCGGCTTCAAGGACATTGTGGACACCCTGGGCGGCGTGGACATTGACCTGAACGAGGCGGAAGTGAATTATCTGAACGGCGGAGGTTCTGCGTACACCCATGACCGGGTCTATCAGGTTCATGAGGGCGTCAACCATGTGGGCGGCCAGCTGGCTCTGGACTATGCCCGCGCCCGCCACGTGGAAGGCATTGCCGACTTCGGCCGTACCCAGCGCCAGCGCAAGCTGCTGAAGCAGATTTATTCCGATCTGAAGGATGCCAGCTGGCTGAAGCTGCTGGAGGTCTATGACAGTGTGGCGGACAATGTCACCACCGACATGACCAACAACCAGATTCTGAGCATCGCCTTCTCTGCCTACACCATGGGCAAGAAGGACATCAACAGCTACCGGATTCCCGCCAACGGGATGTTCTACGGTGCTGACTTCGGCGGCGAGCTGAACTCCATGCTGGTGCCCAACGACTGGGACGAGACCCGCCAGCTGCTTCAGGACTACCTGTACAGCGATGACGGCGGCGTCGCCGCTTACAATGCCATGGTGGAACAGTACGGTCAGCAGAGCGCTATGGACGACTGATCCAATCCAACAAAAACCGACACAGACCCGAAGGAACCTGCCTTCGGGTCTGTTTTTGTCCCTCCGGGGACGATGATTCAGCTGAATGGGGGGCGTTGGAAGAGATACGTCCAACTGCCGGGCGGAACAGAGTACAGAAACGTTCCGCTCCCCGTTCAGACAGCGGATTTCATCGCCTTCCGGATTCCTGCTGTCCTGTTGTTGAGCTTTGCGGAGCAGCCTTCCGCTGCAGGCGGATAAAAAGCGTTCCCGCAGCGGTTTTCCGAAGCCGTGGGAACGCCATGTACCGACTCAGATCAGAAGAGGAGGGATGATAAAGCCGCTGCCATGTTTCAGACAGCGGCTTTGTTTTTGGATTCAGTTCTGCACAGAGCGGCGTTACGCCTCGGGAATGGTGATCTGCAGGGCGGCGCGTCCGTAAATATCCGTGGAATTCACCGGATAACCGGACTCCATCACCATGCCCTTGTCGGAGACAAATTTGGCGGAATCCGGGTCGTCGCCGTTGTCTCGCAGCCACCACAGGGCGTCCTTGCTGCCCATGATCTCCTGGTACCGGAGGTATTCCTCCTTGCTGAGCAGATAGAGCCGGTCGGTGCCCTTGTCCACCCGGGTCTTCTGGATAAGGGCCTGCTCTCGGGCGGAGAACAGCTCGTCCAGATACGCCTGGCTGTTCAGTGTGGCACGCAGAGAGCAGTTCTTCCAGCTCACCGGGGCAAGCACATCGTTGTAGGGCTGCTCCTCTGTGAGCTTGCTGGACAGCAGCGTCAGGTTTTGTCCCTGGCGGTCCAGCACAATGTACTGCTTGGAGCCGAAGTAAACCTTGTCCCCGGGCATCGCCGTTCTCAGCAGCACCAGCTCCGGCTCAACACGCAGGTCGGCGGAGTCGGCAAAGTTGTGGGAGTTGACGAAGTGGCTGACGGCCTCCTCGTAGTCCAGCTTCTCCAGTGCGTCAAGGCCCTGGTTGTAATTGCACTCGTCAATGCACAGCTCCCGGTCCTGATAGCCCTCGGAACAGGCCTTAAAGCACTCCTTCGCCTGTTTGTTGTGGCCTTCCTCCAGCAGCTTCTTGCCCAGCGCGTAATTGCACTCGTCCAGGCGCTGCTGAAGGCCGGGATACGTCTCAGAGCACTTTTCATAATAGGACAGGGCCTTCTTGTAGTCCCCCTCGGCGTAGGCATTCTGCCCCTCGCTGTAGCGGATTTCGTCCAGCATTTTGTCGGAGTTCCGATAGCCGTGGGAGTTTGCAAAGAAGGTGGTGGCAACGGATTCCAGGCCGGCCCTGTGGGCGGCCTGCGCCAGATGGTAGTGGAACACATCCGTCCGGGAGAAAGAAACACCGGCAAAGAGCAGTCCGAAGATGACCAGCACCAGCAGCGCTCTCAGGGGCTTTTTCAGGGATGCCCGGCGGGCCAGGGTCTGTTCGCACTCCTGGGCCAGCTGGTCCGCATCCCGGTAGCCGGAAATCCGCTCAAAGGCCCGGGCGGCCTCAAACCAATCGTCGCTGGAGCTGGCGCTTTCCTTCTTTCGCACGGCCTCTGCGTAGGCGTTCTCATAGCCCTCGGTTCGGACCTTCTCCGCCAGTTCGGCATAGGACTTTGCCAGCTCCGGCGCGTCGTTGTAATCCTCGGCTCCGGCGAACATATCCGCGGCTTTCTGATAGTACAGCGCCCGCTCCTGGAAGGGGACGGAGCACTCAGCGCCGGTGACGTACTTCTGAGCCCGATCGTAGAACTCCTCGGGGGTCTCTGGAGTCTTGAAGCGCAGCTCCAGCTCTTTTTTCTTCTTTCTGGCCTTTTTGGCATTGACGATCTTTTCCAGCGCCTGAATGCCCAGATAGCGGTTGGCGATCTTTTTGGCTATCTCCACGTCCTCTTTGGGCTTCTTCTTGGGAGGTTTGGCCTTCAGAGTAAAGTATTCCGGTTCCGGCTGTTTGGCAGCCGGATTCTTGACCTCCGCCTTGTCTGCCGCCTGCTTTCCTTCCGCCTGGTCCGCCGGCTGGCTCACCTGGGTCTGGTCTGCCGCCTGGGGGATGTCGGTTTTCTTTGTTTCGTCCATGTTGTTCTCCATTCTGCCGCTTCGTATTGGCCCTTCGGCCCGGCACAGCGCTTCAAAACGGCAAAGAAAGCGCTTCCTTATGCATCTGATACCCGATACAGATGCGGAATTCTGCATGATTTGAAAGCTTTAAAATGAGAATCAAAGCAGGGTCATAAAATGACCTTCCCCGATTATATCATGTTCTATGAAAAAAGCAATGGGCTTGTTTCACAGCTGGTTCAGACGCTCCGGGGAAAGCAGCTGCAGGGTGCCGTAACCGGTTCGAACCAACCCCTGACGGGCCAGGCGGTTCAGCACCCGGCTCACCGTCACCCGGCTGGTGCTGACGGCGGAGGCGATTTCCTCCTGGGTGCAGACCACGGTTCCGCTCTCGTCCCGGGGCAGGGTGAGCAGATAGCGGATGATCCGTTCCTCTGCCGGGCGGAATGCCATGCCGTCCACATGGTTGGACAGCATCCACACGGTTCGCGCCAGGTATTTCAGCAGGGCCAGAGCAAGCTGGGGGTTTTCCGCCAGCTCCTTGGTGGCCGATTCCCGGCTAATAAACACGATGTCGCACTCTGTCACAGTGACAGCGGAGGAGATGCGGGGCATTTCGTTGAAAAAAGACGCTTCTCCGAAGAGGTTTCCCGCCTGATAAACAGCGAGCACCTTCTCATCGCCCTCCTCGGAGCTGAGAAAAGCGTTGACCCGGCCGGATTTCAGGTAGTAAAATCCATCTGCAAGGGTGTCCTGCAGATAGATGAGCTGCCCGGCAGCGTAATGGGTGGAACGGTGGCTGCGGGCAAAGGGCTGCCAGATATCCCGGGGCAGTCCCAGCTCCTGCAGGCTGAAGTATTCCAATGTGCGACGACCGCCTTTCCTGTCATACCGGTGTGCTGGTTGATACTGGCTATTATTATAGCCGGAAAACCGCCCCGTTGCAAGGGAGGTTCTCCGGCTGTGGGCTGGTTCCCGGCGGGAACCGGTGTTCTGTTGTGCTCTGTGCCAGCGGGGGGCTCAGTTGAGGACGCTGTGGTGGACCGCCGGACTGCTGCTGGTCAGGGGCAGGAAGGTGTACCCGTGGGCAAGCCCCCAGATAATGATCCGTTCCACCGCCTGGACGCTGAAATGGTGGATGTCATGCTGAAGCACCACGGAGATGTCCTGTTTCTGTACGCCTGCGATGACGTTCTGGAACACCTGGTCCGTGCTGGTGGTGTCTCCGGCGTCGCCGCTGAGCACGTTCCAGTCAAAATACTGGTAGCCCTGGTCGGTGATGGACTTGGTAAGGGCGGTCATGATGCCGGAGCAGTATTTGCGGCTGGTGGTGTTGGAGCTTCCGCCGGGAAAGCGGAGCAGGGTGTTGTGGATTCCGGTGTTTTTGTAAATCCGGTCCTGCTGGGCGTTGAAATCCTTGAAAAACGCCGATTCGCTGGAGTAAATCACATCGTATTTGTGGGTGGCGGTGTGGTTGGCCACCGTGTGTCCGGCGGCGGCTTCCTTGGCCATCAGAGAGTCGTACCCGGTGTTGCAGGTGAAGAAGGTCACCTTGACATTATATCTGGCCAGCACATCCAGCAATTCCTGGGTGTAGGGGCCGGGGCCGTCGTCAAAGGTCAGGTAGATGATTTTTCCGTCCGGCTTCACAGTGTCCGGCTGACGAACCGGCTCCACCACCACGGTGCGCTTCGCCTTCGCCTTGTTCCCGTAGCCGTCTTTGACGGAATAGCGCAGGGTGTAGGTGCCCGCGCTGTAGGTGTCAACGGAGCCTGAGACCTTCACCTTTTTACTCAGGTTACCGTCCACATTGTCCTCTGCGGTCCAACCGGGCTCGCTGTACTCGCTGCCCGCCTGAATGGTGATGGTCTTGTTGCCCTTCAGGTGCAGCTCCGGGGGAATGGGATCGTCGTATTTAATGGTACGCTTCACAGTGGTCTGGTTCCCGGAGGCGTCGCTGACCGTATAGGTCACCACGCCGTCCTTTTCCTTCCGCTCCACCTGGGCGGTCAGATCTCCGTCACAGCTGTCCAGGGCGGTGTAGCCTTCCTCCTCATACGCCTGACCGGGGAGGGTGTAGTGCTCCGGGTCGGAGGTGAGGGTGATCTCCGGGGGAGTGGTGTCCTGAACGGTGACCAGGCGTTCTGCTTTTCCGGACCAGAGAAACTTTCTTGCGGAATAAGTAATGGTATAGGTGCCCAGCTTTGTGCTGTCCACCGTTCCCTGTTGTTCCACCTCTGCAGGCAGGCCCTCCTTAAAAAGGAGCGTGCCCCGAAGCAGGGCGGAAGCGCCCTCCTCCTGGTACTTGGTTCCGTATTCCAATGTCTGTTCGGCTGACCCATTTAGCGTGACGTCCAGACTCATGCGGTTGACGCCGAACAAAAGAACTGCGATTACCGCAAACAGGACGATCAAAACAAGAAGAAGCCTTCTTCCTGTGTGCTTGGGTGCCTTCTGTACTCGGCGCGGGGCAGCGGGTTTCTCTTTTACTGCTGCAGACATAGCGATAGTTCCTTTCTATACCTCTACACAGGATCCCTTTTACAGGGTCGCTGTACTGTATTCATCATAACTGACGCTGGGAAGCGACAAAAAGTTTCATTGCGGTCGACAAAATTCGCCAGCGAAAAAAAGAAAGAATCCGCTGAAACTTTTTCCTGCCCCGAGCAGTCTAACAGACAGACGGGCGGAAAAGCTCCGGAGATGCACGGATCAGATTACATGATAGCGCGCTTGGCGGAACTTGTCAAATCTGCAAAGGCTAAATTTCAGAAACAAATAATTACAATTTTTTGAAACTTTTTCCAACGCTGCACCGTCTAATCATCAGAACGCAAACAGGAGGTGAGGCAGATGAGACCAGATCATCGGCAGCTGATCGAACAGCGGCTGCTTGAGCAATATCCGCGATTCTACCGTCTGGCGTACAGCTACCTGAAGAATGAAGCGGACGCTCAGGACGCGGTACAGGATGCGGCGTGCAAAGCCCTCCGCAGCTGGAAAACGCTGAGAGAGACGAAGTATCTGGACACCTGGCTGTATCGTATCGTTGTCAACCAGTCGGTGACGCTGCTCCGGGCCAAAAGCCGGTGGGGCGGGGACGAAACAGAGCTGGAAAATCTGTCCGTAGAAGACCGGTACGAGAACACAGACCTGCTCCGGGCGCTGGATGCCCTGGAGACCACGGACCGCACCATTGTCACGCTGCGATACTTTGAAGAGCTGAAGCTCAGCGAAGTGGCAGAGGTGGTGCAGATGCCGCTGAACACCGTAAAGAGCAGGCTGTACCGGGCGCTGGAAAAGCTCCGGAATGCGTTAAAGGAGGAAGCCTGAATGAACGATATGGAAAAAAAGCTGACTCAGCTGAAGCAGGAGTATGACTCCATTCAGATTCCTGAACATGGCAGAGAGCATCTGCGCAACAAAATCAATGAGGTGAATACCATGAACGACAACAAAAACAATTCTGTCCTGCGCCGGGTAGCCGGCATTGCCGCTGCCCTGGCTCTGCTGATCGCACTGCCCAACACCAACGCCAGCCTGGCCGCCGCTCTGGGTGACCTGCCTGTGGTGGGCGGATTCTTCCAGGTGGTGACGCTGCGCAGCTACCAGTATGACGGCGACAACGCCAGCGCCAGCATTGAGACCCCTGAAATCAAAACCGAGGGCGAGAGTGAGGCTGCAAAGCAGGTGAACGAGAGCGTCACGGAATACGTCGACGCTGTGACCGACGATTTCAAGGCCCAGCTGGCCGAGTACGGCGACGCCGCCAACACTGACGTGACTGTGGAGTACGAAGTGGTCACCGATACCGAGGACTGGCTGACCCTGCGCCTGTACACAGAGTGGGTGGAGGCGTCCGGCGCTCAGTTCTACAAGTACTACAACATCGACAAGACCAACGACAAGGTGGTACAGCTCTCTGACCTGTTCCAGGAGAACAGCGACGCCCTGACCTTGATCAGCGAGAACATCAAGACCCAGATGAGGGAGCAGATGGCCGCCAACGAGAACGTCAGCTACTTCATCGACTCCGATATGCCGGAAGAGGACTTCCAGCAGGTGAAGGACGACCAGAATTACCGCTTTGACGAGGACGGAAATCTGATCATCACCTTCGACGAGTACGAAGTGGCCCCCGGCTCCATGGGCGCTGTGGAGTTTACCGTAGAGCGCAGCGTGTTTGAAAGCCAACTGAAATAAACTGACACTCCATCGAGTCTCTCTCCCATTCTCCCCATAAAGAGCGCCCCCGACATCTGCCGGGGGCGTTCGACTGTGATGGAAGGCTTGTTCATAAGCCAACTTTTGGTTATTATCTGAGTATTTTGACGAGATTAATCATTTTTCAAAGGGGAAGCGGTAGTCCAGTCCCAGCTTGTCCCGCACGGCGATGATCTCCTTCTGGACGGCGTCGCCCACGGGAACGCCCTTGTCCCTGCGCTCGCACCAGGTCAGCCATTCCTTTTCGCCGGCGGTGTAGATGCGGTCGCAGCCGGGAGCCTTTTTGGAGGCGCGCAGCGCCCGGCAGATGTCGCCGGCGGTCTTTTTGAACTCGTCCAGACCTACGAAAAAGTCCGGGTTGACCACGAAGAAGAAGTGGCCCAGGTGGTACATCTGGGGCTTGCCGTCGGCGCTGACGCCGGTGAGGGCCTTCATGAAGGGGCCGGCGCTGAGAGCGGCGGAGAGGATCTCCACCACTGCGGCGTAGCCGTAGCCTTTGTAGCCGCACAGCTCGTCACCGATGCCGCCCAGAGGAGCCAGCGCGGCGGTGCCGTCCACCAGCATCTGCAAGATCGCTTGGGAGTCCGTCAGCGCCTCGCCGTTTTCGGATACCACCATGCCGGCGGGGGTGGGCTTGCCCTCCCGGGCGTAGTACTCGATCTTGCCCCGCTGCACGATGGAGGTGGCGCAGTCCAGCACGAAGGGGGACTCCTCGTCGGTGGGGATGGCGAAGGTCAGGGGGGTGGTGCCCATCATGCTCTACACGCCG
>CAMNOL010000044.1 GCA_946546815.1 uncultured Oscillospiraceae bacterium | reverse complement strand
GCCGCGCCCGTCAGTTCTTCACCCGGACCGCAGCCGCAAAGCGGCCGCCCTCCTGCTCCTCCACATAGCTGCGGAGGGTGAGCATGGTCAGGGAAGAGAGCAGCTGCGCCGTGGGGATGCCGGTTTCCGTCGACAGCTCCTCTGCGGTGCGTTCTCCGTCCTGCAGCGCAAGCAGCAGCGCGATCTCACTCTGGGTCAGGTCGGTTTCGCTGTTTCGTAAGTCAATATAATCGGAGTCCCCGCCGGTGTCAACCCTTTTTTCGGATTCAGAGGGCTGGGGCGCGGCGGCATCCTGGTTCTGAGGGGTCATTTTCAACGCTTTTTTGCCCGCCCTTCTCCGCCTTCCGGGGTCCGGACGCAGCCGGGGGAAGGTGTCGCAGAAGGGAAGCAGGATATCCCCAGCGGACATGACCGGCAGCGCCACGCCGCTGCACAGCAGGGCGTTGGTGCCCGCAGCAGTTTCCGAGTCCAGATTCGCCGGAATGACGTACAGCGTGCGCCCCTGATCTGCGGCGTGGGAGGCCACGTTCAGCACGCCGCTGTGGACGCCGGCTTCTACGCAAAGAGTGGCAACGCTCAGTCCGGTGAGGATGGGGTTGCGGTAAAAGAAATGCCGGTGGTCGTTGGGGGTCCCGGGGGGATAGGGGCTGACCAGCGTGCCCAGCTGCGCCGCGCTCCGGTACAGGTGGCGGTAGTAAGCGCTGTTCTCAAAGGGCACGTCTACGCCGCCGGGCAGCAGCACCGCCACCGGACCGCCGGCACGCAGCGCGGCGATGAGGGCGGCTTCGTCGCAGCCCCCGGCCATACCGGTGACCACCAGCGCCCCCTGACGGGTCAGGTCAGCGGCAAATCGCTCCGCCATGGAGCGGCCGTAGGGGGAGCAGCGGCGGCTCCCGGCCATGGCAACCGCACATTCCTGGTTGAAGTTCAGCGGCCTGCCCAGACAGTACAGCACCATGGGCGGCAGATGGAGGGAGCGCAGCCGGTCGGGATACCCTTCGTCATCCCAGGTGAAGAGGTACGCCCCCAGCTGTTCACACCGGCGTAAAATCCGCTCCGCCCGGTCGGTGGATTTGCTGCTCAGCCGGCGGATGTGGTCGGCCTTCAGGCCCGGCACCTGAGCCAGATCCTCCGGCCCGGCCTGCCAGACCCGTTCCGCCGAGCCGAAATGACGATACGCTGCCCAGGCGGCCTTTGGCTCGCAGCTCAGGGAGAGCCAGATCCAGTAGATTGTCTCAGAAAGCATCTTGCACCACTCCCAAAGGGAATATACAGACAGCGCTCAGGGAGCTGTCAGGGAAATCAGAACTTAGGAACTGAGCATAAATAAATCGCACACTTCAGGCTTGCCCTGCTTGTCCTGAGCTTCGTTGGAAAATCTTGTGTTACACAAAGTAGCACTGCGCTTTCCCGCCTCGCTCAGAACAACCAGTTCTGCGCCTGAAATGCACACTTTATTTCTGCACAGCTCCTTACAGGCACCGATAGCGCTCCCACAGCGCCACCGTCGCCGCCATGGCGGCGTTCAGGGACTCGCAGCCCGGGTCCATGGGGATTTTCAGCGTTTTGTCACACAGGGACAGCAGCTCCTGGGACAGCCCGCGTCCCTCGCTGCCAACGGCCAGCACACAGGGGGCGCCGCTGAGGGAGCGCAGATCCTCCGTGTCCTCCCGCAGGGCGGTGCCGTACAGGGGCAGGCCGCTGACCCTGCACAGGGCCTTCAGCTCCGAACAGGTCAGCGTCCACACCGGCAGGCGGAACACTGCGCCCATGCTGGCCCGGGCCGCCTTCCAGTTGTAGGGGTCCGCGCTGTTCCCGGTGAGGATCAGGCCGTCCGCGCCGAAGGCGCTGGCGCTGCGCCAGATGGTGCCCACGTTCCCCGGATCCTGCAGGCCGTCCAGCACCAGATAAGTGCGCCCGGTCAGACGCTCCGGCGACCGCTGTTCCGGCAGGCGGCAGGTGAACAGCACCCCCTGAGGGGCTTTCATGGGGGAGAGGGAGGCCATCAGGGAGGCGGGGACCTCCACGATGCGCCCCTGCTCCGGCAGGGGGACCTCCAGCCCCTGGGTGAGCACCACCGAGGTGAACTCCGCCTTCCACTTCAGCCCCTCCTCCAGCATTTTCACCCCGTCGCAGACGAATTCCCCGCACTGCCGCCGGTAGGATCGGTCTTTGATGAGCTTTCGGATGTGCCCCGTCAGGGGGTTGCTGCGGCTGGTGATGCGTTCCATGGCGTACCTCGTTTGAACAGTATTGGAAAAACATTATTTTAGAAGTATACCATGGAATCATCAGATTGGCAACCTGTGCCATGGGAAAAATCCGCTCCGGGAAACGGCGGACAGATGGGCCGGAAAGGGAAAAAGGGACCGGAAAGAATCACTTTCCGGTCCGATGGGTTGGAGAAGTCAGAGCTCGTCCCTCATGCTGTCTTCCAGCGCCTCCACAATGGTGGGAACCACTTTGGTGGCCTTTTCCTGTACCTCCTTGGGGGCATAGGGGAAGGTGTAGGACACATCAGAGGCCAGCAGCAGGGGCAGGTCGTTGAGGGAGTCGCCGATGCCGTAAATCTTGCAGTCGCCGAAGTGCTTGCGGATGACGGAGATGGCTTCCCCCTTGGAGGTACCCTTGGGGGCGATGTCCACTTCGATGACGTTTTGGAAGGCGTTCAGGTACTCACCGTACTTGTCGTTGAGCTCCTTGGTCAGGGCTGCGGCCTCCTCCAGCGTCTCGCAGTGGATGCCCACCCCGTGGACCATGCCCTGAGGGGCGTCGGCCATGCCGGTGATGACGTTGTACTCGCCGGGATAGTCCATTTCCTCAAACACGTTGATGACGCCGTCGATGTCAATGGAGATGCGGTTGCCCCGGGGGCGAACGTCTTTGACGATCTGGTCGATGACGTCCCGGTCCACAAACAGCTTGCGGATCTCCTTCATCTCACGGTCGATGATGTTGGAGCCGGTGCTGGTGATCCAGAAGTCGGGCTCGATGAGTCCGCCGATGAACGGCGTCAGGCCGCCCACCTGCCGGCCGGTGCACAGACCGAAGTAGTTGCCGGCGTCCTGGTACTCCTTGACCTTTGCTACGTTCTCGGGGGGCAGTTTTACCTCCGCCTTGTAGAAATACAGGGTGCCGTCAAAATCGCTGCAAAATACCTTTTTTTTCACTGAGATCATCCTTTCTTCCGCTGCGGGGCGGGGGTGGAGATGGTTCCGGTTTTGTCTGCGGGGCGGGAAAGCGCCCGCTGCCCCTGCAAACCTTATCAGTATTGTAGCATACCCAGGAAGGTTTTAACAGACCCTTTTGCAAATTATTTCAAATCTATCCTTTGCCCCTGCCGGAACCGGAGGGAGAAAGCCGGGGAGAATCTGTGAAAGCTGCACAATGCTCTTGCTTTTTTGAGGGGCGTCCTGTATAATAAAGTCACCACTTTATGAAAACGCTTTCAATCCAAGGAGGTCATTCTTATGAGACTACCCAGGCCCGAACAGATCTGGACCCACGAGCAGCGCTACCGCATCCTGAAGAGCCCTGATGAGATCCGGGAGCTGCACGACCGCGTGGCAAAGGACCCCTACCGCCAGACGTTCCATGTGCAGCCCATCGCCGGCCTGTCCAGCGACCCCAACGGTTTTGCGTACCACAAAGGCGTGTGGCATCTGTACTATCAGTGGTGCCCCTGGGGTGCAGTGCACGGCATTAAGTACTGGTATCACGTCACCTCTCCCGACCTGATCCACTGGAAAAACGAGGGCGTGGGCATGGCTCCGGACACGGTTTATGACAATATGGGCTGTCACTCCGGCTCCGGCATCGCCGTGGGGGATGACCTGTATCTGCTCTACACCGGCAACCACCGGGACGAGAACTGGATCCGCACCCCCTACACCTGCGCGGCCAAGCTGGGGGAGGACGGCAAGCTGACCAAGCTGCCCAAGCCCCTGTTCGGCCCCAGAGACGACTACAGCGAGCATCAGCGGGACCCCAAGGTGGTCTACGTGCCGGAAAAGAAGAAGTACTACATCTTCATCGGCGCCCAGAACCTGGAGAAGCAGGGCCGCGCGCTGATCTATGAGTCCGATCAGCCGCTGGAGGGCTGGAAGTTTGCCGGCGAGCTGAAGGTCCCCGGATTTGAGGCCTTCGGCGGGATGTGGGAGTGCCCCTGCATCGTCCGCATCAGCGGCAAGGACGTGCTGATCTTCTCCCCCCAGTACACCAAGCTGCCCGGCCGCGCCGAGAGCACCAACCACAACGTGTACATGGTGGGTCATATGGACTATGACACCCTGACCTTTACCCCCGACAGCGGCTATCAGTACCTGGACTTCGGCTTCGATTTCTACGCCGCCCAGTGCGCCGCCAACGTGGAGGACCCCGACAAGGCCATTCTGATCTCCTGGATTGGCCTGCCGGACAACCACTATCCCGCAGATCCCAAGGACTGGGAGGGCACCATGATCGTGCCCAGAGAGCTGCGCATCAAAGACGGCAAGCTGTACCAGACCCCCGTGGCCGACCTGGAGAAGGTCTGGGACGGCGAAGCCCCTGCAGACGGCACCCTGCCCGGCGCCTGCGATATGCTGGTCACCGTTCCCGAAGGCGCCTTTGACCTGAACCTGTTCACCAAGGCCGACGGCACCGGCGGCTTCACCATCCATTACGATCAGGAGAAAAAGGCGCTGGTCATCGACAAGAGCAAGCTGGACGAGCGCTTCAACGACGAAGTGGGCGAGGTGCTGGAGGTTCCCGTGCCCGACGGCGTGAAGAACATCCGGGCCATCATCGACAGCTGCTCTGTGGAGCTGTACATCAACGACGGCGCGTCCACCTTCTCCGCCCACGTGTACCCCAGCGCCGCTGAGCACGGCTACACCGTCACCGACGGCGCTCAGGTGAAGATCTGGAAGATCAAGCCCACCGTGGTGGATGACTTCGTGGTGTAATTCCTTCCGGGGCGCTGCGTCCCACACAATTCTATAAAAAATCTGTCCTGAGGATGCTCCCTGTGAGAGGGTCCTCAGGACAGTTGCTTTTTCGGGCGAGGGGCGGAAGGGCCGCTGCTGCGCCGGAGCCATCTAAACAAGAAGCAGGGAGCGGAGAAGAGAGCATCTGGACTATTCTGACAGCAACTTTCATAAATATGCCTTGCGTTAAAGCGGAGTATGTGGTAAACTTGCTGTAGAGAAATACGAACTTCACGCGGAAAGAGAGGTACCTCCTATGAAAGTATGGACCAAAGAGGCGCGTTACCGTGTTCTGAAGGACCCGGAGGAGATT
Source organism: uncultured Oscillospiraceae bacterium (assembly GCA_946546815.1). GTDB lineage: Bacteria > Bacillota > Clostridia > Oscillospirales > Oscillospiraceae > Onthomonas. Next base: position 9,931 of record CAMNOL010000044.1, on the reverse strand, counting down.
CGCCCCCTTCATGAGCAGATTCGGCAGTCGGATTACCGGCAGCAGTATCATATCCAGAGCGTTACCGGCCTGCTGAATGATCCCAACGGCTTTGTCTATCACGACGGTGTCTGGCACCTCTTTTATCAGTGGTGCCCCTGGGGCGCGGTGCACGGCCTGAAGTACTGGTATCACACCGTTTCCAGCGACCTTGTCACCTGGAAGAACCTGGGGGTGTGCATCCGCCCGGACACGGAGTACGACAACAAGGGCGCCTATTCCGGCTCTGCTCTGCCCACGCCGGACTCCCTGTACCTGTACTACACCGGCAACCACCGGGATGAGAACTGGGTGCGAAAGTCCTACACCTGCCTGGTGGATTTGAAGGACCGGGCCACGCCGGTGAAGCTGCCTCCACTGTACGGCCCCCACCCGGACTACACCGAGCACCAGCGGGACCCCAAAATCATCCACAACGAGGAAAACGGGAAGTATTACATCGTGCTCGGCGCCCAGACCAAGGAGAAAAAGGGCTGCGTTATCATCTACACTTCAGATTCTCCCACCCAGGACTGGCACTTCGCCGGACAGCTGAAGGTGCCCGGCTTTGAGGACTTCGGGGATATGTGGGAATGTCCCTCTATTGAGAAAATCAGCGGCTACGACGTGCTTCTGTTCTGTCCCCAGCACCTGACGCTGCCCGGGCGGGGCGGAACCGTCCACCACAATGGCTATCTGCTGGGACATATGGATTGGGACACCTTGACCTTTACCCCGGACAACACCCAGTTCCATGTGCTGGACTTCGGGTTTGACTCCTATGCCGCCGAGTGCGCCGCCAATCTCCAGGATCAGAATAAGGCCACCCTTGTGGCGTGGATGGGGTTGCCTGACGCCGCCTATCCCACCGACGAGGAGGACTGGTCCGGCTGTCTGACGCTGCCCCGGGAACTGCGGGTGCGCAACCGCCGTCTGATTCAGCAGCCCCTGGACGAGCTGCGCCAGCTCCGGGGCAAGGCGGTGGACCTGGAGTCCACAGACCTGCTGCCCCGTGTGTGTGAAATGGAGCTCATCAGCCGGGGCGGGGACCTGGCGCTGCAGCTGTTCGCCAAAGAGGACGGCACCGGCGGACTGAGCATCCGTTACGACGACGGGGCAAAGGAAATCGCGGTGGACCGCTCCGGCCTGAACCGGCGCTTCAACGTGGAACAGGGGGAGTGCCGCAGCCGCCCGCTGCCCAAGGGGCTGTTCCACCTGCGGATCTTCCTCGACCGCAGCTCCGTGGAGATCTTTGTCAACGACGGCGATGCGGTGTTCTCCTCCCGCATTTTCCCCACCCGGGAGGAGACGCGCTTTCTCATGGACGGCGATGCCTCAGTCCGCATCTGGCCGCTGAAGAGCGCGGTGAAGGATGACTTTGTGGTGTGATTCATTGAAACAGAGAGAACCGGTCAAAACGGGTCGCAGCCGTACAGGCTGATGAAGAAAAGAGGGACTGCGGGGCAGGGGCTCCGCAGTCCTTTTCTGTCTGTGTATCCGTTGTTTTACAGAGAACCTGGATGGGCCAGCGCCTCCATTTTCCCCTGGTCCATGGGGCTGCCCCCATATACCTTGCGGCCAGAGTCCAGCAGCTGTGCCCATCTCCGTCAATCAGAACAGCAGTGTGTCCACCTTCGGCAGCAGCTCCGCCAGATGCTGGCGGCAGTTGGCAATGATCTTCTGCCCGTCTTCGGTGTTCAGGCCATTGCGGCGAATGCTCCGGCGCATGATGCGGGTGTAGCCCACCACCTGGGCTTTCTCCTCAACGGCCTTGACCGTTTCCTCGTCGGCTCCGTCCAGATACAGCCGCAGGGACTTGTTCCAGAACTCCACAGCGGTCTCAAAGGGGATCCCCAGAAACGCCTCGGTGTTGGAGTGGTCGGTCTCGCTGTAGCCCACGTAGGCGTTGAACATACTGGCCAGCTCAAAAACCGGATGTCCGTGGCACAGGGTGTCCATGTCGATGAGCAGGACTTCCCCGTTCTGGATCATGACGTTCTTGATGTGGTAATCACCGTGCATCATGTGGTTGTCCTCGGGGACAGCGGCCACAAGGTTATGGAGCTTCTGGAACTGGTCAGCAGGCAGGTAGTCCTTCAGGAAGTCCGCCCAGTCCAGCGCCACAGCCTTCATGTCCGGCATGGATTCGGGCTTGACCACGGTGGAGTGAATCAGCTTCAGCAGGTCGACGCTCATTTTCGCCACTTCATCTACGGTCTTTTCCTTGCGGATCAGCAGCTTGGCAAAGCTGGTGGCGTTGAGCAGCTCAAACACGGAGCCGTAGCCGCCGCCCTCAATGCGCACCACATCGTAGGGGATAGCGGTGGGAACGCCCAACACAAAGGCAGTTCGGGCCAGCTCCCGCTCCCGGTGGATCTCGGGCAGTGCGTTGGGGTTCAGGTACACCTTCACCACGGTGTCCGGATCAATGCGGTAGACCCGGCCGTTGGCGCCCTGGCCGATGACCTCGCAGCCCTCTACGGAGATCACCCGGTAGGCCTTCTGGATCTCCATCATCTCGGTGAAGCCGGTCATGTCAAAGACCTCGTAGACGTCGGAGGAGACGTTCACCAGCTTTGTGTCCGAAACCGCCTTCTTCAGACGAAGAATGATGCGCAGTCCGGCGCTGGAGATGTAGTCCAGATGCTCACAGTCGATGACAACAGAACCAGCGGGATTTGCGCTGCGGATCTCATTGATCTGCTGCTCCACTTTGGCGGCGTTGGCCGAATCAATATGACCGGAGAGGGCAAGGGTCAGGCAGCCTTCTTCCATACGATAACTTACATTTTTCATGTTTGCTCCTCCTTAAAACGGTTTGTGAAGTATCATTCTCTTACGGTATAAGGGACCACATGGGGTGATGCCTTAAAGGTTCTTTTTGATGCGCAGAATGTTCTGGCCGTCTCTGTACTCGTAGCTCATGTCATCCATGGTTTTCTTTACGAGAAAGATCCCGAGGCCGCCGATCTGACGGTGTTCCGCCTGAAGGGTGGTGTCCGGATCCGCTTTTGCCAGCGGATTGTAGGGCCTTCCCCGGTCCACAAAGGTGATCACTGCAGCAGGGGGGTTCTGCTGCGTCTCCACCCGGACTGTGGCGCAGCCGGTTTCCGGGGCGTAGGCGTAATGGGCGATGTTGCCGAACAGCTCGTCAATGGCAACGCTGATCTGAAACTGCGCCTTCATGGGGCAATCCATCTCTTCCAGCTGGGCGTTTACAAAATCCGTGACAGCGGCAATGTTGTCCACGGTTGCCTCAATGGTCAGCTCTTTCACCGCAGTTCCTCCCTTCCTCCCGGTTTTTTCCAATGTAATGGATGCAAAGCATGGTGAGGTCATCAAACTGGGGCGCATCCCCGACAAATTCTTTGACAGCGTGATCCACCGACTGCAGGATCTCCTCAGGGGTTCCGTCCTCTGCGCGCCGGAGAGCCTCTATCATCCGGTCGGTACCGAACAGCTGATTCTGGGCGTCGGTGGCCTCAGCCACGCCGTCGGTGTAGAGGAACAGCTTGGCGCCGGGTTCCATCTGCAGCTGGTACTCCCGATACCGCGTCCCCTCCATGCCGCCGATGACCAGGCCGTGCCGGTCTTTGATCAGCTCAAAGGTTCCATCGGGCTTTTTCAGCACCGGGTACTCGTGCCCTGCGTTGGCTGCGGTGAGGGTTCCGGTGGAAATTTCAAGGATTCCCACCCAGACCGTAACAAACATCTCCTCCTGGTTGTTGGAGCAGATTGCTTCGTTGGTCTTGGTAAGGATCTCTGCGGCGGATTTTCCCAGCATGGCGCAGCTCTGCAGAATGATTTTAGAAACCATCATAAAGAGTGCGGCGGGCACGCCCTTTCCCGATACATCCGCCATCACCATGCAAAGGTGGTCGTCATCAACGAGAAAGAAATCATAAAAATCACCGCCCACCTTCCTGGCAGGTTCCATAGTCGCATAGATGTCGAATTCCGGGCGGCCCGGGAAGGGGGGGAAGATGTGGGGCAGCATGGCGGCCTGAATACGGGTCGCCAGAGACAGCTCCGTGCTGATCCGCTCCTCCTCCGCGGTAATGGTCTGAATCCGATTCAGATAATCGTCGATTTCCTTTGTCAGACTCATCACGTCTTCCGACAGCTGGCCGATCTCGTTATGGGGGCGGATCTTTGCCAGATTTTCTATGACCGTTTCGCTGTTCTTCGTCTCCTTGTACAGGCGGATACTGTTTTGCACCTTCTTAAGAGGGTGAAGCACGAAAACAGAGGTCAGCACCAGACAGATCAGCGACAGGAAAACCTGATGGGCTACTGCGTAGGACGTTCTGCTGATGGTCTGCGCATGGATATTGGCCATTAATCCCGACAGATCATAGGTCATGCCGATGAGTACGGCATGGTCATCGATCATGTCAAGGAATGCATAATAATCTACATAGCTTCCTGCGTCTGCCAGATGGGCGGAGTTTTGCTGGGCATTTCTCATTTCCTCCTGCTGGCTCGCCGACACAGTGACCCTCACGCCCAAGGGATAGATCTCTTCGTAGCTTGTTCCCCGTACGGAACCGGGGTCTGCCCCGCTGAACAGAAAAAACTGTGTCTCATAGGAATCCTCTGTCAGCACACAGAATAGAAAATCCACATGATACGCCCGTTTGATCTGATTGACCCTGGTGATGAGCCAGGAGTATGTGATCTCGGCATAGAGCTTCTGATCTGCCTCTGGCATCGCCAACAATTCCTGTGTATCAGCATATTTGAACTGCATTCCCGGATAATGCCCGGCCAGCAAACGGCATTTTTCTTCCGTCCTGGTGCCGGAGCCATAGTCGGTGTCATATTCGATATCCAGTTCGTCGGAATGTTCATACCAGTAGCGCAGCAGCCACTCATATGCGGGATACTCCGTGACAGCCAGTTTCACCTCATCTGCGATCTCTGAAGCAAGGCCTTCTGTCTGCTTTTTTACACTGGCATCCGTGAGGACGCTCTGTGAAAAGTATGTGAGAAATCCGGTCAGCAGCACGCTGATGGTAAACAGGACCGCAACCTGTAGGATCAGACTGTTTCTTCTTTGTTCTTTCTGCATACTGCTCCATTCAATTATTCCACGGTCAGAATCTCATTGAACCCGGTAATCTCAAAGATCTCGGCGATGACCTCGTTGACGTGGGTCACTTTCATGGATCCCTGCTTCTGCATGACCTTCTGCCCGGCGAGCAGCACCCGAAGTCCGGCGGAGGAGATATACTCAAGCTCCGCAAAATCCAGAACCAGATGCTTGATCCGGGCCATGTGCTCTTTCAGCTGCGTCTCCAGCTGAGGTGCAGTCGTCGTGTCCAGACGGCCCTTCAGCGCGAGGGTAAGGGTTTCGTTCTCCAGGGTCTTCTTGATATCCAGCATAATTGGCTCCTCCTGCTTCACGGCTTTTGATGAAAACTGTTTTTGTAGATAATCCCCATACTATGATTTCCAACTGCAGTATAAACGTCGAAGCGTACAAAACCATTACGGAAGTCAGCTTGGTGAGAGAAAACGGAAATGCAGCTTTCCTGCTGTCAGCTCGGCCCAGGAGTACTGAAGCATATATTCTCCCCGGTAGGAGTTCACCGCCGCCATCTCTCCGTCCAGCATCCTGTAGTAATCGCAGTCTACCAATTCCCGGCGGATGGCAATCCAGCCGCTCCTGCGTATGATAAGGCTCTCCATTCCAATCTCTGACAGAGTGGACCTCAGATCGCTGATCAGCACACGAATGCGGTTTTTTGCTGCCTTCATATTGCATTCGTTTTCCCACAGCGCCGAGGCAATATCCTCAGGAGTGCAGACCGTGCCCTCCCGGTCAATGAGAAAGGCGAACAGCTCTCTGGTTTTCCGCCTGTTAAAGGCCAGAGGCTGCCCCTTCCAGAACACGTCAAAATAGCCGAAGCACCGCACACAGATCCTGTCCGGCCGGGGTGCGGCGGGGGGCGGCAGACGCTCCAGTTCCTCAAGAACCTGATCGACGTCCAAAGGCTTCAGCAGGTACCCATGGGCGTGAACACGAAAGGCGTCCAGGGCGTACTGTTCATAACCGGTGACGAAAACAATTTTGGTCGACGGGCTCAGAGTTTTCAGCCTCACAGCAAGCTCCAACCCGCTGATCCCCGGCATCTGAATATCGCTGAACACCACGTCCGGCTTCAGCCCGGATTCGGAAATGGCTTTCAGAGCGTCGGCGGCCCGCAGAAAGGACAGAACCTGGGCTTCCGGCTTTGCCTCCTGTATGATGCGCATGGATGCCGCAGCCAGCAGGGGTTCGTCATCAATGGCAAAAATCAGCATATTGCTTCTCCTTCCGGCCCGGCAGTCGGTCTGCTGCTGCGTCAGTTTTTGGCAGGGTGATGGTTGCCGTCGTCCCCTTTCCCAGGGCGGAGACGATCTGCAAACTGCCTCCGCAGACCTGCTGCAGGCGGGTGCGCACATTGCGGATGCCGATGTGGGACCTTTCCCCTTCCGGCAGTTCGCCGGGGGTGAATCCCGGTCCATTGTCAGTGACAATGACCTTGTAACAGTCCGCCAGCTCCATCGTCTGAAGTTTGACTGTGCCGCAGCCGCTCTCGTTTTTCCGCACGCCGTATGTGATGGCGTTCTCCACCAAGGGCTGCAGCGTCAGTGTGGGGATGGTAAACGTGGTGCAGGCCAGATCATATTCCACCTTCAGCTGATCCATGAACCGCAATTGCTGCAGCTCAATATAACATCGGGTGTGCTCCAGCTCTTCTGTAAACAGGATCATTTTATCTGAGGTGAGGGAGTCCATATTGTGGCGCAGAAAGCGGGAAAACTGCCCGATTGCCTTCTCTGCCCGCCGGGGATCGGTGCGGCAGATCTCCTGGATGACCCAGAGGGAGTTGAACAGGAAATGGGGCTGGATCTGGCTCAGCATGAGATCGATTCGCAGCTCCGTGTTTTCCTTCTCCTTCTGGTAATACCGCTCCGTCTGATCCGAAATGATAAAAACATACATGGCCAGCGCGGCGATAATGGTGGAAAATATGAGAATGCTGATCCCATAGACAAAAATCTGGATGACCAGGGCGATGCCGGGCACGATGAAATAGATTCGAAATGCGGTGATCTCCCGCTTGGTGAGCCGATTCTGATAGCGGTGGAGCAGGTAAGCGTCCGTCAGGATCATCATGGTGGTCATGATGTAGGACAGCGGATACCAGGCGCTGCGATGATAAATGTTGCCTGCATCGAGAACATAGTACATTCCGTTGAATTGGGACAGAATCAGCAGCGCAACGTGAACCAATGTGAGGAAAGTCAGCATGGAACGGATGGACCGTTGCTCCCGCTCGGGATCCACAATGGAGAGCAGACAATCGGAGACCAGATAAACCGTCAGGCAGGGAAAAAGGAACTCGCAGAAATTGGACACACAGAGCCCCACCCGAACCAGGCGCCCCGGGCGCCCCCGCAGGAGCAGTCCCGTCATATTGGATAAGACAAACAGAATCAGGCAGAGATAGATCAGAATAAAGCACCGATCTGTGCGCTTGTCTGCCTTTGCGCCCACCAGGATCAGCAGGATTCCGAGGAGACACAGGACGATGCCGGCCAGCGCAATGGAGAGGTTCAGCGTGAGCAGTTTTTCCATCAGACTTGCCCTCCCAATGGGGACGGCGCTGCATTGATCCGGTGGGGGACAGAAGGGGAGCAGAACATCCGGGCAAAACAATGCGCGCCGGTCCGGGTCATCACAGGATTCTCGGTACAGCGCGCGTTGGAAGGATGATGCACATCAAAAAGGACAAAATGACCACGCCTTTCGCTGTGAATGTAACGGATGCCTGCGCTTTTCATATCTCAGTAAGTCCCTTTTCTTTTTTAAGGAATGACTGATTTCATCAGTGTTTCCTCAACACATTATACCATATGCCATGTGTGAAATCAACCGGATATCCTCTTTGTAGGGTTTACAATAAATGTCCATTCTCTGTCAGATCAACCTTGAGAAACATGCTTGGGATTGCTATAATGACAGGACAGATTATCTCAGAGTTTCACCCTGTGTTCCGATTGCCTGACGGAGGCTGTGGGACGGGAAGAGAGGACAACCAATTTGAATACTGACAGCTTGCTCAACCTGGCCGCAGATATGGGCTACCACCTGATGGCCAGCGGCGCGGAAATCTACCGGGTGGAGGAATCCATGTCCCGGCTGCTGCAAGCCTACGGCATGCACGACGCCGAGGTCTTTGCCATTCCCAACTGCATCATCGTCAGCGTGAACACCCAGGACGGCCACCCCATCACCCGAATGCGACGCATCGGCACCCACGGAACGGACATTGAACAAATGGAGCGCTGCAACGACCTGAACCGATTCCTCTGCGCTGAAACGCCCCCGCTGGAGGAGGCGCAGTCCATGCTGGACGCCATTCCACGAGTGGCCCGCAGCTTCTCCGCCCCGGTGACGCTGCTGGGCTACGGTGTTTCACCCGCCTTTTTCGTACCGCTCTTCGGCGGCGGCACCCGGGACATGCTCTGCGCCTTTCTCGCCGGGCTGCTGGTGGGCCTCTTTCAGGTGTACGGCGGCCGCCTTTTTGGGCGCAACAGCTTTTTCCACACCCTTCTCAGCAGCGCAGCGGCATCGGTTCTGGCGCTGGTACTGGTGGAAATGGGAGTGGGGGAACGGGTGGACATCATCACCATCAGCACCCTGATGATGCTGGTGCCCGGCGTGGCCCTGACCAACGCCATGCGGGAAATCATGGCCGGGGACACCCTTTCCTCCCTCAGCCATGTGGCCAACGCCCTGCTCAGCGCCGTGGCTATCGCACTGGGCACGGCAGTTGGTATCGCACTTATTCAATAGGAGGCAGAAAATGGAACTTTTAAAAGAATATCTCCTGCCCTGTGTCTGGTCGTTTTTCGCCTGTTCGGGTTTTGCCATCATCTTCAACATCCGGGACATGGGCATCCCCATTTCCTGCGCCGGCGGAGCGCTGGGCTGGTTCATTTACCTGCTCTTCGGCAGCACCATCCCGGCGGCGTTTCTCGCCTCGGCCTTCATCGGCGTGTACGCCGAAACCACAGCCCGCCTGCGCCACTGTCCGGTGACAGGCTATGTGCTGGTGGCTCTATTGCCACTGGTTCCCGGGGGCGGAATCTATTACGCCATGCGCCACGCCCTTGCCCATGAGCTGACGCAGTTTCAGGTCACCATGATCGAAACCATCGGCATGGCCATTGCGCTGGCTGTCGGTTCGATGATTTCTTCTTCTGCGTTTCGCGCCCTCTGGACGAACGTCGTCCGGCTGCGCACGGAACAGAAAAAAGACAGCAAATGAGCTGACATTAACGTGTGTGGACAAGCCACAGGGATGCAGGGAATTTCCTCGTCCTTGTGGCTTTTTTGCTTTTTTACTCCTGTTCAGTGCTTTCGTGCTCTGTTTTGTTCTATTGCAATAGAGCCGGCAGCTGCATTGGGCAGAAAAAAACTTCGCTGAACAGCGAAGAATCAGATAACCGCGCTTTTTAAACAGCTTAAAAAAACCGCTGAGATTTCAAAATCCCGTAAGGGGGAAATAAAAGGTACAAGCAAAAAGCCCCTCCGAAGAGTTGAACTTTTCGGAGGGATTTCTTTGTGATAACCGTGTAAAAATAAGAAAAACCCTCCGGATCTTCATCCAGAGGGTTGGTGCGCGAGGCGGGAGTCGAACCCGCACGCCCGTAAAGAGCACTGGCACCTGAAGCCAGCGAGTCTACCAATTCCACCACTCGCGCATCAATGATTGGTGTTTTGCAGCCGACTCTTGCTCACTGCAAGGGATAATATACTACATTCTTCTGCCGTTGTCAACAAAGAATTTTCATTTTTTCAAAAAACCTGCGTGCTCCTCAGACAGTGGTTACAACAAATTCCCCCCGGGTAAAAAGT
>CAMNOL010000043.1 GCA_946546815.1 uncultured Oscillospiraceae bacterium | reverse complement strand
TCATCGAAGAGGGTGTTGTAGAACAGCAGGCCGGAGCGGTTGATGGGGGACTCCTTGGGCACCAGCGCCACCTCGCCCAGCATGGCGGCGCCCTCGTCCATGTGGAGCATCTTCTCCAGCGTCTGCTGCCCCACCTTTGCCTTGCAGGAAACGGCCTTGCCGTCCTTGTAGGTGACAGAGAAGTCCTCAATGACCTGTCCGGACCAGCTCAGGGGCTTGGTGGCCACCAGGGTGCCCTCGCACACCCCCTTCATGGGGCTGGTGAACACCTCTTCCGTGGGCATATTGGGCACATAGAACACATCCAGATTGTGGTTCACGTCGCCGGCGCCGCTCCACTTGGCCTCAGGAATCAGCCCCACGGAGAAGTCGGTGCCGTTGGCGCTCTTGTACTCCAGGCGGACAAAGTTCTGCTCGTTGAGCCACTTTGCCTTGGCGGTCATGACTGCGTTGTGCTCCGCCCAGACCTCCACCGGGTCCCGTCCGGTGTCCAGGTAGGTGCAGTCCACAATGGCCTGCCACAGCTTCTCCACCGCTTCGTCCTCCTCCACGCCGGGGAAAACCTTCATCGCCCAGTTGGGGGAGGCGGCGGCGGCGATGCACCACTGATGCTTGCCGTCCAGGGCGTCCCGGTACTTTTTCAGCACCTTCCGGGTCATGGCCCCCACCTCCGTCAGCTTGGCCGGGTCCACGCCGTTGAGGGCGTCAGGGTCCTCGGACTCGATGAAGATCCGCACCGGCAGGTCCTTCACCTGCTGCCTGGCCCGCTCCTCCTGCCAGGGGAGCACGGTGCCCAGGGTCTCCACGGTGGCGTTCAGGTAGTGGAGCCGGTCGGTGACCTCGCACTGCCACTTCAGTTCCACATACCGGGCGCCGGCGGCGTAGCACTCCTCTGTGACCATGGCGGCCAGCTCCGCCTGATCCACCTGCACCGTCAGCTCCACCTTCTGGCCGGGCTGGACGTTGGCGCCGGTGCGGACGATGAGCCGGGCGTAGCGCTGTAACAGTTCCTTGTTCATGGGATTATTCTCACTTTCTGTCGATAATTGTGTTTTCCGGGCATTTTTCATAGGAAGAACCCCGGCCTGTCGTATATGATATTCCAATGGCTGACGGTTTCATCTATGATTGAGGGAAGCTTTTGTTTCCCTCAACCAAACCTCACCAGCTTTTGCTCTCTATTTTAACCCAAAGCTTGAAAGTTTCGGGGTGCAGGGGGGCTTTTCAAAGCCCTCCCTGCCGGGTCCGGGCAGAGCCCGGCAGGGTTCGGGACGGAGTCCCGACTTCCACCACGGTGAGCACTTCGCCGTCCACGGTGAAGCGCACGTCCACGCCGGCGAAGCCCATGCCGTAGACCCGGCCCGGGTCGTCCTGGTACCGGGGCCGGGGGTCCTGCTCCAGCGCACCCAGAAGGCCGGCTCTGGCCGGTTCGGGCACCTTCTCCAGCAGCTCCGGGGGAAATTCCACTCTGAGCCTGTGGGCAGACAGCGGGTCCGTAAAGCCGCCGGTGGCCTCCGGATGGCTGTCGGCGTAGGGCAGATAGGGCTTGATGTCAAAAATCGGCGTTCCGTCCATCAGGTCCGCCCCCGCCACGTGGAGCACCGGCCCCAGCTCCGGGTGAAGCTCTACCCGCTCCAGCCGGACAGAGGACAGCCCGATCTCGTTGGGCCGGAAGGGGGACCGGGTGGCAAAGACCCCCATACGGACGTTGCCCCCCAGCCGGGGGGGCCGCACCGTGGGAGACCAGCCCTGCCGCACCGCCTGAGAAAACTGCCAGATGAGCCAGATGTGAGAAAAGCCCTCCAGCCCCCGCACGGCCTCGCTGACCCGGTACTCCGGCTCAAAGACAATGCGGGCCTTCAGCTCCTCCACCAGTCCGCTCTGCCGGGGCACGCCGAATTTCGTGGCGAAATCTGTGTGGATTCGGGCGATGATGTGAAATTGTACGGTGTTTTCCATGAAAAAGTCACCTTTCCATGCCCTGCTTCTCAGTAATCCACCTTCATCAGGCACAGCCCCCGGGCCGGGGCAGTGGGGCCGGCGGCGCTGCGCTGACGCTGGGCGAGAATCTCCGGCATCTGCTCCGGCTCCATGCGGCCAAAGCCCACCTCCAGCAGGGTGCCCACCAGAATCCGCACCATGTGCATCAAAAAGCCGTTTCCGTGAAAGCGGAAGGTCAGATAATTGCCCTTTTGGGCGATGTCAATGCTGTCCAAACGGCGAAGGGTGGATTTCTTCATCCGGGGGTTGCCGCAAAAGCTCTTGAAGTCGTGCTCGCCGCAGAGAAAGTCCGCCGCCCGGCGCATCCGCTCCACATCCGGGGTTTCCTCCAGAATGGTGACGAATTTCCGGTCAAACACCGGCTTTCCAGGCCCCGCCCAGCAGGTATAGCAATAAGTTTTCCCCACCGCCCGGAGCCGGGCGTGGAACCGGGGCGCGGCAGGGCGCACCTCCCGGACGGCGATGTCCTCGGGGAGGTAGCGGTTCAGGTAGTCCCGGATCTGCTCCGGGGTGCGCTCCGTGTCCAGCTTCACGCTGGCAGCCATGCCCCGGGCGTGGACGCCGGCGTCGGTGCGTCCGGCTCCGTCCACCTGCACCGGTGCGGCGCACATCCGCTCCAGCACCGCCTCCACCCTGCCCTGGACGGTGTCCAGGTTCTTCTTTTTCTCCCAGCCGTGGTAGCGGGTGCCCTCGTACTGGAGAATCAGCTTGTAATTCTGTACCATGGTTTCTGTTTTCCCGTTTTTCCGGGACTTCAATCAAGTTTTCTGACCGATTCTCACTTCAGCCGCTTCAGGATCTCCAGCAGGTACTTCCAGGTGCGCTCCACAGAGTCCACGCTCAGCCGCTCCCCGGTGGTGTGGATGTCCTGCATATCCGGGCCGAAGGACACGCAGTCCAGCCCGGGGAGCTTGCCGGAGAACAGGCCGCACTCCACGCCGGCGTGGAGGGTCTGCACCACGGGCTTGCGGCCGTACTGCTCCTCAAAGACCTGAACCATCAGCTCCCGCAGGGGGGAATCCTGCCGGTACTCCCAGGCGGGGTACGGGCCCTGCACGTCCATTGTGCCGCCCAGCACGCCCATGAGGGCGGTGAGCTTGTGGAGCAGGACGTCCTTCTCGCTGCCCATGCTGCTGCGCACAGAGAAGCTGGCGGTGACCTCCTCCTCCGTGGTGGTCAGGATGCCCAGGTTCAGGGAGGTCTGCACCAGTCCCTCGATGTCGCTGCTCATGCGCTGGATGCCGTTGGGCAGCAGCACCAGAGCGGAGACCACGGTGCACTTGTCGGACTCGGTCATGGCGGAGAAGGCCCCCTCCTCCGCTCCAAAGTTGACGGAAAGGGTGAGCTCCGGGTCAGTGACGGCGAATTCCGCCGCCAGAATCTTCTGCCACCGTGCGGCGAAGTCCAGCAGGTCCTCCTTCTCCTCCGGGTTCACCACCAGACGGGCCTGTGCCTCCCGGGAAATGGCGTTGTCCTTGCCGCCGCCGTCCACGCTGACCAGGTCGTAGTCCAGCTCGGTGTCCAGCTCGTGGAGGAGCCGGCCCAGGGCGGTGTTGGCGTTGGCCCGGTTTTTGATGATTTCGGTGCCGGAGTGGCCGCCCAGCAGGCCGCTGACCCGGAGGAACGCCTCGGTGCCGGTGACCTCCCGGCGCTGGATGGGCAGGCGGCAGTTGGCGGTGGCGCCGCCGGCACAGCTGACCAGCAGGTAGCCCTCGTCCTCAGAGTCCAGATTCAGCATGATGCGGGAGGTCAGCGGGGAGCAGTCCAGCGCAGTCGCCCCCAGCAGGCCGATTTCCTCGTCCACGGTGAACACCACCTCCAGCGGCGGGTGGGGCAGGTCCTCTGCGTCCAGCAGCGCCAGACCGTAGGCCACGGCGATGCCGTCGTCACCGCCCAGAGTGGTGCCCTCGGCGGAGACAATTCCATTCTCCACCTTCAGACGCAGGCCGTCCTTGGTGAAATCAAAGTCCAGCCCCGGCTCCTTCTCGCAGACCATGTCCAGATGGCCCTGGAGCATCACCGCAGGGGACTGCTCATAGCCCGCCGTGCCGGGTTTGAAAATGATGATGTTGTTGCTCTCGTCCTGGACAAAGCGCAGCCCCCGCTGCCGGGCAAAGTCCGCGCAGTAGTCGCTGATGGCCTTGGTATTGCCGGAGCCGTGGGGAATGGCGCACAGCTCTTCAAAGAAGCGAAAAACGCTTTTGGGTTCCAAATTGGATAAAACAGACATAAATGTTACTCCTTTTTCCGGGATCCCCCGGGTTTTCAATGAACACAACCAATGATACCGCAAATAAGGGATTTTTGCAACCGTTTGTCCGCCTGTCCCCACAGGAAAACAGTCAAAGCCCGCCCCTTTCCGCCCTGTGAACAGAAAAACAGCCCGGCCCCCCTGAGGAGGCCGGACCGGATCAGAGTCAGATCAAAGAATGAAATTGCTCACCAGCAGGTACACCACCACGCACACAAAGCCGCCGGAGAACAGCGCCAGGGCGTAGGCGATCTGGGCCCGGAAGCCCCGGACGCCGGGGTCGTCGCTCTTGTACCGGGCGAAGTAGGTGTCCTCCTCCGGGTGGACGATGCGGTCGTAGCGGAAGAACAAAATCCTGTTGCACAGGGCGACGCACCACTCGAACAGGCTGCCCGCCAGCCGGGCGCACAGGGCGCCGATCATGGGCAGCACCCGGAACAGCAGCGGCACATACACCCGCTCCTCCAGGTCCAGCACCTTGGGCCAGGGGTTCCGGTAGCCCTCTTTGGTCAGCACCACGCCCCGGACAAAGACCAGGTACAGCACCGCGCCGATGGCCAGGGAGATGCCGGCGCCCTTCAGGTTGGTCAGGCTGAAGTAGTGCACGTTCAGCCGCAGCACCTCCTCGGTGAAGTAGTCCTGGGCCAGCATGGCGATGTTGTCCTGGGTCAGGTGGGGCAGCAGGCCCAGCACCGGCATCAGGGCGGCGCAGCCGTCCAACAGGAGAATCCACAGCTTCGGCGCGTATTTGCCGTTCATAGCGTCATATTTCGCCTGGATACTACTGTTCGTATTCTTTTCCACGAAGATGCACAGGAACAGCTTGGTCATATAGCCCACGGTCATGCCGCCGGCGATGAGGAACAGCCACTCCACGGCGTGATACAGCCCGGCGGCCTCTCCCGCCCGCTCCAGCTCCTCGATGTACTCCACAATGGACTCGTGGATCAGGGTCTTGGAGATGTAGCCGTTCCACACCGGCACGCCCATCACGCCCAGGGCGGGCATGGCAAAGGCAAAGGCCAGAGCAGGCTTGCCCCGTCCGAAGCCCCGGATGGTGTCGTAATCCAGCGCACCCAGATGGTAGACGATGACGCCGCCGGTGAGCAGCAGCACCAGCTTGATGAGGCTGTGGTTGGTCAGGTGCAGCACGCTGCCCCACACCGCCATGTGGTTCTCCTCCCCCAGCAGGGCGGTCATGCCGGTGCCCACCAGAATGAAGCCGATCTGGGACATGGAGGAGTAGGCGATGGTCTTTTTCAGGTCGGTGCAGCACAGGGCCAGGGTGCCACCCACCAGTGCGGTGGCGATGCCGAAGAGCAGGATCAGGTTGCCCCACCGGAGGTTGGCGTAAAACAGTTTTGCCGTAAGGCCGAAGATGCCGAACACCCCGGCCTTGGTGATGATGCCGGAGAGCAGGGCGGTGGCGGGAGAGGGCGCCTCGGCGTAGGAGCCGGGGAGCCAGGTGTGGAGGGGGAACATGCACACCTTGGCGGCGAAGGTCACCAGCGCCAGACAGCCCGCCAGGAAAATCAGGCTCCGGTCGCCGCTGTAGCTCTGGTAAGCCGTCAGCAGCTCCTCGTAGCGCAGAGTGCCCAGGGCGCTCCACAGCAGGAACAGACCCATCAGGGACACCATGCCGCCGATGACGGCGTAGGCCAGGTAGCTGTTGGCCGCCCGGATGGCCTGGGGGGTCTGCCGGTGCATGACCAGCGGCCAGGAGGCAAAGGACATGGTCTCAAAGCACACCAGGGTGGTGAACAGGTCCGCCGACAGGAACACGCCCATGATGGCGCCCTCCGTCAGCAGCAGAAACAGGTAATAACGGTGGTTTTTCCGGTCCTGTTCCAGATAGGTTCCGGAAAACAGGCCGGATACCAGCCACAGGAAGGCGGCCAGAATACACAGCCAGGCCTGTAAGCCGGTGCAGGAGAAGTTCAGTCCCAGGCCGCACACCCCCGGCAGCTCCAGCACGGAGCCGAGACGCTTCAGCAGCAGCAGGGAGAGGACAAACTCTCCCACCACCACGGCGGCGGTGACGCTCCAGGCCGGTTTGCCCGCTCCCATGCGGTACACCGCCACGCCGGCGGCCATGGGAAGGAGGATCAGCAGCAATGTCAAAATTGTCATTTCAGGTTCCTCCTTTCTTACAGCAGGCCCTGGGCCGCACTGCTGAGCAGGGCGGTCAGCGGGGCGACAAACAGACTGATGAGCACGCCCAGCGCCATCAGCAGCGCAAAGGACAGCTTCATCCGCCAGCCCGCCTCGGTGACGCGGGCGTTGCGGGCGGTGTCCTCCCCCTCACCGGGGAACCAGCCCCGGATGAACACCTCCAGCTGGTAGAGTCCGGTGAGGAAGGCGCTGAGGATCAGGGCGAAGGCCCCCAGATAGCCCAGGGGATGGTTCATCCGGACCGCCGCCTCGGCGATGGCCCATTTGCTGAAGAAGCCCGCGAAGGGGGGCACGCCGATGAGGCCCATGGAGGCCACCGCGAAGGCGGCAAAGGTCACCGGCATCTTTTTGCCCAGCCCGGAGAGCTGGAACACGTACTCGTCCTGGTGGTGGGTCTGGCACAAAATGGCGCCGGCGGTGAAGAACAGGATGATCTTGAACACCGAATGGGCCACCATGTGCAGCAGCGCGCCGGTGAGTCCGGCGGAGGTCATGACAGAGGCGCCCAGCAGGATGTAGGACAGGTTGGACACGGTGGACAGAGCCAGACGGCGCTTCAGGTGCTGCAGCCGCCAGGCGTAGGCGGAGCCGAAGACAATGGTGAAGATACACACCCCCATCATGATCCACTGGGCAAAGGTGCCGGAGAGCAGCTCCGTTCCGAAGGAGTAGTAGGTCAGGCGCAGCACGGCGAACACGCCGGAGTTGACCACCGCCACCGCGTGGAGCAGGGCGGAGACCGGGGTGGGCGCAACGCCGGCGGCAGGGAGCCAGCTGTAGAAGGGGAACACCGCCGCCTTGACGCCGTAGCCGAAGAAGGCCAGCACGAAAACCACCCGGAGGGTATTTTCCATGCCGCCGATGAGCGCCGGGTTCAGGCTGCCCCCCAGAATAAAGTCCAGGGTGCCGTAGTGGCTCAAAAAGGCCAGGGAGAGAAAGGCAAAGGCTGCGCCCCCCATGGAGTAGAACAGGTACTTTTTGCCCGCTGCCCGGCCCTGGGCGTCCATTTCGTGCATGACCAGGGGCAGGGTGCACAGGGTCATCAGCTCGTAGAACAGGTACAGGGTGAAGGCGTTGGCGGCAAAGGCGATGCCCAGCACCACGCCGTAGGTCATGGTGAAGAAGCCGAAGAACCGGTTCTCGCCGTGCTCATGGGTCATGTATTCGTGGGAATACAGGTCCGCAATGGGCCACAGCACCGCCAGAATCACGGCGAACACCATGGAAAGGTTGTCAAGGTGGAAGGTCAGCGCCAGGCTGTCGCTCAGGCGCAGCACCTCAAGGGGCGCCGGGCGCAGCACCAGGATCACCAGCACCAGCAGGCTGGTCAGGGAGCTGAGGAAGAACACCGACAGCTCCCGCACCCGGCGGGTCATCTTCTCCCGCTGCACCAGCACCACCGCGCCGGTGACCATGGGGATCAGGACAGAAATCAGATAAAGAACAGACATCACGGCACCTCCTTAACCCAGCACGGGCAGGCTGTGTACCGCCTGCACCAGTCCATGGGGAAACAGACCCAGCAGCAGCAGCGCGCCGCTGAGCACAGCCAGGGGCACCAGCATCCGCCAGGTGGGATGCAGCGGCGTGTCGTCCTCCCCGGAGTAGAAGAAGCCCTTGATGGTGAGGGGCAGCAGGTAGCCCGCCGTCAGAATGGCGGACACCAGCAGCACCGCCGCGCCCAGCACGCCGAACACCGGCACCACGCCCATGCCTCCGGTGGCCAGGCCCCACTTGCTCACAAAGCCCGCAAAGGGCGGGATGCCGATGAGGCTCAGGCTGGACAGGGTGTAGCAGGTCATCACCACCGGCATCCGCCGTCCGATTCCGGTGAGCTGGTGGACATAGGTGCAGCCGGTGTGGTGGATGATGGCGCCGGCGGTGAGGAACAGGGCGGTCTTGCACACGGCGTGGAACACCACCTGTAAGAGCGCCGCCTCCAGCGCCACGGGCGTCAGCAGGAACACGCCGAAGAGCACATAGCTCACCTGGCTCACGGTGGACCAGGCGAAGCGGCGCTTCATCAGCTTTTCCTTGTAGGCCAGCATGGAGCCGGTGAACACGGTGCACAGCGCCAGCGTCAGCAGGGCGTACTGCACCCAGGTGCCCCGGAGCACCTCCGGGCCCAGGACGTAGTAAATCACCCGGATGATGCCCAGCACACCCGCCTTGGTGATGGTGGCGGAGAGCACCGCAGAGGCCGGCGCGGGAGCCACCGGGTGGGCTGTGGGCAGCCAGTAGTGCAGGGGCATCAATCCCGCCTTGCCGCCAAAGCCCAGCAGCAGGCAGAAGGCCGCCAGCAGCAGCACCGGGCTGGG
The DNA here is from genome assembly GCA_946546815.1 of uncultured Oscillospiraceae bacterium. Lineage (GTDB taxonomy): Bacteria > Bacillota > Clostridia > Oscillospirales > Oscillospiraceae > Onthomonas. Next base: position 6,774 of record CAMNOL010000043.1, on the reverse strand, counting down.
GGTCACGCCGGAGAAGGCGCCCCCGGCGGTGAAGTTGGTCACATCCGTCTCCGGTGTGCTGTACCCGCCCAGCACAAAGAAGCCGAACAGGGCCAGGCTGGCGCCGAACAGGGAGTAGCCCAGGTACTTCATGCCCGCCTTCATCGCCCCGTCGGTGGCCTCGTGGAGCACCAGGGGCAGGGAGAGCATGGTCATCAGTTCATAGCACATATAGTAGGCCGCCAGGGACTGGGCGGTGCTCAGCCCCAGCATGGCCCACAGGGTCAGCAGGTAAAAGGCGTTGTAGCGCCCCGGTGCGTGGTCGTGGTCCATGTATTCCAGGGAAAAAATACCGGAAAGCAGGAAAATAACCCCAAACAGCAGGCCGAAGAACCGGCCCATGCCGTCAAAGCCGAAGCGCAGGGACACCCCCAGGCCGGGGAAGTCCCAGTCCAGCACCAGTCTGTCGGGACAGGCCGCCAGAGCCAGCGTGCACAGCAGCGTCGCCGCCAGCGCGGCGGTGAACACCCGGTTCAGCAGCCAGCGCTCCCGAAGAAAGAACATAGCGACGGCGGCGGCCACAGGGATGAGCATCATCCCGGAGAAAAACAGAAGATTCATCACACCGCCCCCTTACATCAGACTCAGGCCAAGGGCCAGCAGGTCCGCAACAGGCTGGAGAAAAATGCCCAGCGCCACCGCGCCAAGAGACAGGCACAGGGTGGACACCACAAAGGGCGCGTGCACGGGCTTTCTCCGCAGGCCGGGCAGCGGGTCCGGGTCGCCGTGGAGGTTTTTGCTCCAGATGTTCACAATGACCGGCACATAGTACAGGGCGTTCAGCAGGCTGGAGGCCGCCAGCGCGCCCAGCGCCACCACCAGCTGCCAGCTGCCCAGCAGGGCGGCGTCGGCCAGATAGAATTTCACCGCAAAGCCCCCCAGCAGCGGCACGCCCACCATGGACAGGCCCCCCAGGGTGAAGCCCAGACCCGCCAGCGGGGCATGGTGTCCGGCGCCCCGCAGGTAGTACAGGTGCTTGTGGTGCCAGTTGGCGCTGGCCAGCTCCCCGGCGCAGCAGAACAGCAGGGGCTTGGTGAAGGCGTGGACCAGAATCTGGTACACCGCCGCGATCATGGCCGCCCGGGTGCCCAGTCCGATGCCCAGAAAGATGTAGCCGATCTGAGCCACGGAGGAGTAGGCGATCATGCGCTTCACATGGGTCTCCCAGATGGCGTTGAGGGAGCCGGTGATCATGGCCAGCACGCCCATGACCAGGAACACGTTGTTCAAATGGAGGGCATTGAAGATCTCCGGCGTCACCACCTGATAGATGATCTTGATGATCAGAACGATGTAGGCCTTCAGCACCAGACCGGACAGGATGGCGCTGGAGGAGGTGGTGGCGCTGCCGTGGGCGTCGGGCAGCCAGGTGTGGAAGGGATACAGGGCGCTCTTCACGCTCAGGCCCGTCATCATCATGCCCAGGATCAGCGTCAGCGGAATGGCGTACTGCCCGGTGGCGTAGAGCTGCTGAATGGCGTCGCGGACGTCGGGGATCAGCAGCTGGCCGGTGATCCAGTACAGCAGGCTCAGGCCGAAGAGGAACAGGCCGGAGGCCAGCAGGGACATCATCAGGTAGCGCATGGTGGCGGCGATGGTGGCGCCGTTGTCCTTGGCCATGACCAGCGCACAGGCGGCGATGGTGTTGATCTCAATGAACACGTAGGCGGTGAACAGGTCGTTGGTGTAGGTCAGCGCCATAAGGGAGGCCATCATCAGGTCGCACATGACAAAGTACAGGGGCAGCTTTTCCGGGTGGATGTCGTGATTCAGGTCCTCCCAGCCCCCCAGCACGCACATCATCATGACCACGGCGAAGGCCAGGCACAGCGCCGCCTCCAGCGGCCCCACCCGAAGCTCGTTGCCCCAGGGGTGGCCGATGATGCCCACCATGTAGTCGTAGGCCGCGCCGGAGCGGACCACGCAGACCAGAGTGGTCAGCTGGGCCGCAGCCACCGCGCTCAGCAGCACCAGGTTCACCCGGAAGGCGGTGCGCCCGTTGTGGATGAGGCTGGTGAAAATGCCCGTGAGCATACAGGCCACAATGGAAAAGAAGGGTAAATTCTGGTAAAACGGAAGCATCAGTCCACACTCCTTTTCGCCCGGAAGAGAATGTCATCCAGATAGAGTGTGCCGTATTTCCGGTACAGGCGCACCGTCAGCGCCAGGGAGAAAGCGGTGAAGGAGACCGACACCACGATGCCGGTGAGCACCAGTCCGGTGGGCACCGGGTTGATGAACTGCTCCATGGTGGCGGGAACCTTGGGGTCTGCCATGATGGGGGCCACCCGGCCGTTCACATAGCCCGCGCTGGTCAGCGCCAGGTACACCGCGGTGTCCATGATGTTCAGTCCCACGATCTTTTTAATGAGGTTCCAGTTGAACAGCAGCCCGGCAAAGCCGATGACAAACAAAATCGCCGCCGTCACCAGCATCCGCTGGTGGTAGAGCGTGAGAAAGAAGTCTTTCATTTGATCTCCCCCTTGTGGAACAGGCTGTAGAAGGCGTAAATGGTGCAGGCCACCTCAAAGCCCACCGCCACGTTGATGGGCATGATGATGCCGCTGGAGAGGATGGTGCCGGGGATGCCCAGCCAGATGTGGTTGGCAAGGCCGTTGACGCCCATAAAGCCGTAATAGAGCAGCAGCACACCGTAGATGGCCAGGGCGGTCACCTTGATGATGTGGTACAGATGGTTGGTGAAATACCGGCTCACACCGGTGGTTCCGAACTCCTGGGCGTACAAAATCAGGCCGCCGCCCAGAATACTGCCGCCGGCAAAGCCGCCGCCGGGGGACAGGTGGCCGTTGAAGATGACGTACACGCCGAAGGTGAACACCATGGGCACCAGCAGCCGGGAGCAGGAGCGCAGCAGGTGGTCCAGCGCCTCCAGCTCGGCGGTGTTCTCCCGGCGGAAGTCGCGCAGCAGGTCCCGTCCGGTGTTGCGGCTGTCCCGGAGCATCAGCATCATCACGCTGGTGGTGGCCAGGAACAGCACGCTGGACTCGCCGAAGGTGTCGAACACACGGTAGCTCAGAATCATATTGCCCACCAAATTGATGGCGCCGGCGTCCTCCAGGCCGTGCTCGATGTAGTACCGGGACAGCTCGTTGTTGGTGGGATTGGCCGGGTCCCCGAAGGGGGGCAGGTTCACCATGATGAGCGTCAGGACGCTCATCATCACCACGCACACCACCACGCAGCTGATGTAATACAGGGTGTTGAACACCCGGGTCTTTTGCTCCTTGTTCAGGCCCTTCACCAGCTCAAACACGCCCTCGTGCTGCCGGTGCTCCCCGGTGCGCCGGGGTTTCTCCCGCCGGGGCTTGGGCCGGGAGTACCACTGCTCCCGTTCCTCCCCGTCGGCCCAGGCGGAAAGTCGTTTCCAGAGGCTCATTTGTCTTCCTCCTCCTTTTTCGTGCGGTGCAGCTCCTTGATCTTTTTCAGCACCACAAAGAAGAGCACCGTGTCCACCCCGGCGCCGACGGCGGCCTCGGTGATGGCCAGGTCGGGGGCCTCCAGCGTCAGCCAGATCACGCTCATGATGACGCTGTAGGCCATCAGGGTGATGACGGTGATCATGGGGGAACGGACAAAGGTGGCCGCCAGGGCGCAGATAATCAAAAAGCCCAGCAGCAGAATTTCCAGATAGCCCATCAGTCATTGCCCTCCTGTTCATAGGGGAATGTGATCTCCGCGTGCTCCTTCACATGGCCTTCCTTGTTCATAAAGACCATGCGGGCGATCATGTGGCCGGAAATGGGCACCGTCAACCACTGGAACAGCAGCACCAGCACCAGCTTGGCGGTGGTCCAGCTCACGCCGAAGTTCAGCACCGCACCCAGCAGGATCAGCAGGGTGCCCATGGTGTCGGCAATGGTGGTGGCGTGCATCCGGTTGAGCACGTAGTTCAGCCGGAATACGCCGATCAGTGCAATCAGAATGCACAGTTCACCCAGCGCAAACAGCACCAGGCTCACAGCCTGTACCACGCTCATGCGGACGCGCCTCCCCTCTTGGCGTTCTTTTTCTTCTCGGCTTCGGCGGCCTTCCGCTTCTCTTCCTTTTTCTCCTCCCGGAGCAGGTTCCGCTCCACGTTCTGCACCGCCAGCAGACGGCACAGCACCACCACGGCCAGGAAGCTCAGAAAGGCGTACACCAGGGCGATGTCGGCGCCGTAGCCCTCCCCCATGTACACCGCCAGCATGGCGATCAGGTTGATGATGATGGTGCCCACCAGGTTGGTGCCCACGATGCGGTCCTCAAAGTGGAGAGAGGTGATGATGTACACCAGCGCCGCCAGCAGGAACAGCGCCTGGACCACCAGCAGCCCCATGAGAATGTGCTCAAACATCGCTGTTTTCCTCCTTTTTCGCCAGATCATCCGGCTTGCAGGTGTACTCGTCCATGGCGGCGCACAGCCGGTAGAAGTCGGACTGGTCCATGTTCTCCCCCATCTCCGGCGTCAGCGCGTGGACGATGAAGTGGTCCGAGCGCACCCGCACCGTAATGGTGCCCGGGGTCAGGGTGATGGAGTTGGCCAGCAGCGCCTTCATGATGTCGCTTCTGTAATGGCAGGGAAATTTCACCATTTGAGGATGAATTTTCTCCTCCAGTTTGGGGTCCAGGATGAGTTTTATCACCGCCAGATTGGCCAGGATGATCTCCTTCACCAGCAGCACGCAGTAGGCCCCCAGCCCGGGCAGGAACTTCCGCCAGCGCCAGTCCTTCGTCACGTACCACTTGCAGTAGCGCATGGCAAACCAGTTGATCGCCGCGCAGATCACAATTCCCAGGATGATCACGTCCGGGGCAAACCGCCCGTTGAAAATCACCCAGAGCAGAAACAGAAAATAGACCATATGTCTGCCTCCTCATTTCTTTCCGCAATATGACTGTCGAAATCCAAATTCAAGACCGATTCTATACCCTTCTCTTGGATTTGTCCAGCTTTTTGCCGGGTTTTTTTCGTCGTTTCCCCCGAAAAACGGCGATTTTCTCGCCTTTCCCTTCCGGACTTTTTCCGGAGGAAATTACGCTTTGTACTATCCGGTTCCAAAGTTTGATTTTTTAGCAAAAAAAACCAAACAATCCGGTGTTTTCTCCGGAATCTATGGAAAAACTTTTTATTTTAAGTTCCGCAGAAACTTCTTTTTCCGCCCCTTTATCCCCTGCGGGTCCGACTATGACTATGCCCCGGCCCGGCGGCAGGTGCAGCGCAGAATTCCCGCCTGCCCCAAAGGGAAAGCGGGAATAAAAATCCATTATTTTTTTATCATCTGCAAGGGAATTTACAGCACCATCTCCGTGTGGAAAATGCCCTCCACCGCCGTGCGGTAGTCGCTGAGCCGGGTGCATTTGCGCAGCAGCTTTGCGCTCTTGCCCGCAGCGGGGAACAGGGTGATCCAGTAGCCCCACATCTCCTTCATTTTGAACAGCAGCGCCCGCTCTCCGGACAGATAGCCCTGATAGCCCTCATAGAGCCGGTCGTGGAAGGTCCGCAGCTCTTCCCTGGTCATGGGCGCACCGCCCCGGAGCTGCCGGATCAGGCTCAGGTCCCTTACCAGCCCCCGCCCCAGCATGACCGTGGTAACCTGGGGAAATTCTTCAGAAAATCGCTGAATATCCCCCACTGTGAACAGGTTTCCGTTGTAAACCACCGGATTTTTGCTCTGCTCCACCGCATCCCGGAACAGGTGCAGCCTCGGCTCGCCCTTGTAGAAGTCCGCCCGCAGCCTTGGGTGGACGATCAGCTCCGCTATGGGAAAACGGTTGAAGATGGGCAGCAGCTCCGCCCACTCCTCCTCGTAGTCCACCCCCACCCGGGTCTTGACCGAGATGGAAACCGGGCTCTTGGAAAAGATTTCCTCCAGAAACCCCTCTAATTCCGGCTGTCTGGCGAGAAATCCCGCACCTCTGCCCTTGGAAACCACCGTCCCGGAGGGACAGCCCAGGTTCAGGTTCACCTGCTCATAGCCCAAATCCGCCATGGCCCGGGCGGTGTCCAGAAAGCCCTCCGCGCTGTCCGTGAGAATCTGGGGCACCAGCACGATGCCCCGGTTGTGGTCCGGGTGGACGTCGTTGCGCTCCCGGCTGGTCAGGGATTTTCTGGACCGGGGGGTGACAAAGGGGGCAAAATACCGGTCCGTCCCGGGAAATATCCGGTGGTGGAGCTGGCGGAACAGGTAGCCGGTGACGCCCTCCAGCGGGGCGCAGTAACAGGTCAGTGCAGGGTTCATAGGAAATACAGCCTCCGATTTTTCACCGAATGGAGATTTTTTTCAAACACAGCCTTGCAAAGCAGCCCCCCTTGTGGTACAATAGCATAGAACATTTGTACTACAGGAGGGATTGCCCATGGCAAAAGAAAATGAGAAGCGGGGATTTGTGGTGTACGGCTCCCTGGAGGACCAGCTGAACTTTCTCACCGACGCGCAGGCGGGACAACTGTTCCGGGCGATGTTCGTCCACTTTCGGGGGGAAGAGCCGGTGATCGAGGACGTGATGGTGAACATGGTCTACACCGGCGTGCGCACCATTATGGACATCGACCGGGAAAAGTGGGAAAAGACCCGGGAAGCCCGGCGGGAGGCCGGACGAAAAGGAGGTCTTGTCTCCGGTGAGGTCCGAAAGGAGCAGGCCTTGCGTGCCATTGAGTCCTATTATCCTCGTTGAACATTGAAGCAAAACGAAGCAAAGCCAAGCAAACGAAGCAGTTATAGTAATAGTAATAGT
>CAMNOL010000042.1 GCA_946546815.1 uncultured Oscillospiraceae bacterium | reverse complement strand
CGGGACACCATCCGCCATATGTGGCAGGAGGTGGAGGCATGAGTGCGGCGGTTTCCGTGGGCTTCGGCCTGACCGGCTCTTATTGTACCTACGCCAAGGTGTTCCCGGTGATCGAGCAGGTGCGAAAGCGCTTTGGGGTGGTGATGCCCATTATGTCGGAGCGCAGCGCCGCCACAGATACCAGATTTGGAAAGGCGGCGGATTTTATCCGGGAGCTGGAGCGCATCTGCGGCCGGCCCCCCATGACCACCATTGCCGAGGTGGAAAAAATCGGGCCGAAAAAGCTGCTGGATGTGCTGGTCATCGCCCCCTGCACCGGCAATACCCTGGGCAAGCTGGCCGGCGGTATCACCGACACCAGCATCACCATGGCGGTGAAGGCCCACCTGCGCAACGGACGGCCGGTGGTGCTGGCCATCTCCACCAACGACGGTCTGGCGGTGTCCCTGCGGAACCTGGGAGACCTGAGCTGCCGCAAGCACATCTATCTGGTGCCCTTCCGGCAGGATGACCCGGTACAGAAGCCCACCTCTCTGGTGGCGGATATGAGCCGGATCCCTGAGACCATTGAGGCGGCGCTGGAGGGACGGCAGCTGCAGCCCCTGCTGCTGGGCCCAGAGGCGGTTCCCGGCTGATTTTTCTGTTTTAGAATCGGCAAAACTATGTTATAGTTAAGGAAGCACTGAAAAAGCCCGGCGAAAACGGGACAGATCGGTACTTCCTTTCTTTTTTGTATTTGATGATATCAGAACCAAAACCCGGAGGGGCGCCGCGGCCCAATCCGGTGTGTTGCGACCAATGAGGTGAACCTATGAAACTGATGGTCTTAGACGGCCACTCCCTGGCCAACCGGGCCTTTTACGGCATCAAGCTGCTGTCCACCCGGGACGGACAGTACACCAACGCCATCTACGGCTTTCTGACCATTCTGGCCAAGCTGCTGGAGGACGAACACCCCGACGCGCTGTGCGTCACCTTTGACCGGAAGGCCCCCACCTTCCGTCATCTGGCCTTTGAGGGGTACAAGGCCAACCGACAAGGAATGCCGGAGGAGCTGCACCAGCAGATGCCGGTGCTCAAGGAGGTGCTCAGCGCCATGCGAGTGCCCATGTACGAGCTGGACGGCTGGGAGGCCGACGATCTGATGGGCACCATCTCCCGCCGCTGTGAGGAACAGGGCTGGGACTGCATGATCGTCACCGGGGACAAGGATTCCCTGCAGCTGGTCACGGACCACACCACGGTGAAGCTGGTCACCACCCGGATGGGCCGCACCACCACCCAAAACATGACCCCGGCGGCCTTTCGGGAGCAGTACGGCTTCGAGCCGAAGAAGCTGGTGGACCTGAAGGCTCTCATGGGGGACAGCTCCGACAACTACCCCGGCGTCAAGGGGATCGGAGAGAAGAGCGCCATGAGCCTGATTCAGAATTACGGCTCCGTGGCGGAGATTTATGCCAACTTTGACAGCATCCAGCTGAAGCCCGCCCAGCGCCGGCGGCTGGATGAGGGCCGGGAGGATGCCAAGCTGTCCTATGAGCTGGCCACCATCCGCTGTGACGCGCCGCTGGACTTCAAGCCCGAGGACAACCTGCGCAAGAAGCCGGAAAACGCACGGCTGTACCAGCTGTTCTGCAGGCTGGAGTTTAACAAGCTCATCGACCGCTTCGGGCTGACGCCGGAGGAGGTGCCGCCGGAGGAGGACGCAGCAGCGGAGCAGGAGATGGTGGAGGGAACCTGCACCATTGTGATTCCGGAGAGCGCCCAGGAGCTGGAGCCGCTGCTGGAGGGCTGGCAGAGCGCAGCGTGTGTGTCTGTGCTGGCACTGCCCGACCTGTCCGTGGTTGCAGTGGACGGCTTAGAGCAGGAGGAAGTTCACATCGGCGCTGTTGTGGTGAAAAACCGCATGGAAGAGGGGCTGTACCGGCGGTTTCTGGAGGTGCTGTTCTCGGACAAGGTGACAAAAGCCACCCACCGGGCCAAGGAGCTGATGAACGTCCTGCTGGGAGAGAACCTGTCCACCCAGGGCTTTGTGTTTGACACAGCCCTGGGGGCGTACCTGCTGAACCCCACGGCGGGGAGCTACGAGCTGGGGGAGCTGTTCCAGAGCTATTGCGGCGGTCAACTCGCCGCTCCGGTGTTTCTGGAGGAGCACGCCTTCCCGGAGGGAGTGGAGCAGACGGAGCTGATGGAGGCCGCCGGTGCCATGCTCAGCCACGCCGCCGCTGTGGGGGCGCTGGGGGAGAAGATGGGGCCCAAGCTGGAGGAGTGCGGCCTGATGGAGCTGTACAACACCATAGAGCTGCCTCTGTGTCCGGTGCTGGCGGAGATGGAGCGCGCCGGCGTGCTGGTGGACCGAAGGGCGCTGGAGGACTTCGGCGTGATGCTGACCCGGGGCATCAACGCCGCCCAGCGCAGCGTCTATGAGCAGGCGGGGGTGGAGTTCAACATCAATTCCACCAAGCAGCTGGGGGAGGTGCTCTTTGACAAGCTCCAGCTGCCCGCGGGGAAAAAGACCACCCGGGGGTATTCCACCAGCGCCGAGGTGCTGGACAAGCTCCGTGGTTTTCACCCGGTGGTGGACGCCGTGCTGGAGTACCGCCAGCTGACCAAGCTGAACTCCACCTATGTCCAGGGCCTCACCAAGGTCATCGGAGCGGACGGGCGCATCCACACCAGCTTCCAGAACACCGTCACCGCCACCGGGCGGCTGTCCTCCACGGAGCCGAACCTGCAAAACATTCCGGTGCGCACGGAGTTGGGGGCGGAGATGCGGAAAATGTTCATCGCAGCCCCGGGGAATGTGCTGGTGGATGCGGACTACTCCCAGATCGAGCTGCGGCTGCTGGCGCACATGGCAGACGACAAAAACATGATCCAGAGCTTCTGCTCCGGCGGGGACATCCACGCAGCCACCGCCGCCCAGGTCTACGGCGTGCCGCTGGAGCAGGTGACGAAGCAGATGCGCTCCTCCTCCAAGGCCATCAACTTCGGCATTGTCTACGGCATGTCGGCTTTTTCCCTGTCCCAGGACCTGCACATCAGCGTGGGAGAGGCCAAGGCCTATATGGACAAGTACTTTGCCAACTTCTCCGGCGTGCAGCAGTACCAGAAGAAGGTGGTGGAGCAGGCCAAACAGGACGGCTATGCCGCCACGCTGATGGGCCGCCGCCGCTGGCTGCCGGAGCTGAGATCCACCAACTTCAACCTGCGCAGCTTTGGCCAGCGGGTGGCGATGAATATGCCCATTCAGGGCACCGCGGCGGACATCATTAAGCTGGCCATGATCCGGGTACAGAACCGGCTGAAGGCGGAACAGTTGAAGGGACGGCTGGTGCTGCAGGTCCACGACGAGCTGATCGTGGAGTGCCCGGAGGCCGAGGCGGAGCAGGTGGCCCGGCTGGTGCAGCAGGAGATGGAGCACGTGGTGGAGCTGAAGGTGCCGCTGGTGGCGGAGGCGCAAATCGGGCACAGCTGGAGCGATGCCCACTGACCCATGCTCAGGGTATCCAATGTTTGATCCCATTTCCCGGAAAAATCCGTGAAAGTCGGCGGTTGCAATTTCCTTCCGGAAGAGTAAGATAATGTCTGTGAAACTCCTGAACTGTCACCCAACGGAGGCGTTCAGACTCAGAAACAGGAAAGAGGAACAGCAAGTGGAAAGGGCAGCTGCGCGTCCGGAGCAGGACTATCTGGAATGTGAAAAGGGGAGGACGTTTGTCCTGCTGATGTTTGTGGGCGGATTTTTTGGGGCGTTTACCTACTCCGTCCGGGGCGGTGTGTTCTGCAACGCCCAGACCGCCAACTTTGTCCTCAGCGCCATGGCGCTGGGCAGCGGCAACTGGAAAAAATTTCTGTACTACCTGATTCCCATGACCGCCTACTTTCTGGGGGCGGTCGTGTCGGAGTCGGTGCCCAAAACCGTCCGCAGCCGGCTGCACATCCGGTGGGATACCCTGTTCATCCTGCTGGAGATGGGGTTTGTGGCGGTGCTGGGGCTGATTCCCGAGAGCGCGCCCTATCAGATCTCCCAGGTTATGGTGAACTTCATCGCCTCCATGCAGTACAACACCTTCCGGCAGTCTCAGAGCGTGCCCATGGCCACCACCTTCTGCACCAACCACCTGCGGCAGGTGGGGGTGGCCTTCAGCAAGCTTGTGCGCCACAGGGACCCGGTGCATCTGACCCGGATGCTCCAGCACTGCCGGATGCTGCTGTCCTTTGTGCTGGGGGGCGTGGCCGCCACGGTGCTCAGCCGGCTGTTTCTGGGCAGAGCCATGTTTTTCGCCCTGATTCCGCTGGCAGTGCTGTTCCTGGAATTGCTGCGGGACGACCTGAGCGCCGGGGAGGAGCGGCTGAACCGCAAGCCCCGGGGCCATTGAAGCCCGTAAAAATGATGGATGCATCCCCCGAATTCTGCCCGGTTCGGGGGATTTTTGACCCTCCGCCGAAAAAACGCGAAATTCGTTGTTTCCCTTGGGAGAATGTTGTATAATGAAAAAAAGGAGCCCTTTGGCCTGGTTTGGCCCTGGGCTTTGTTCGGAAACAGGGAGTGGGCAGAGGGACACGGCTGGCCATCACAAAGGAGTGAAACAGGTGGAAATAACAAAAATCGTCATCACAGGCGGCCCCAGCGCGGGTAAAACCACGGCGCTGAGCTGGATTCAGAATGATTTTACCAAATTGGGCTACACGGTGCTCTTTGTGCCGGAGACGGCGACGGAGCTGATCAGCGGCGGCGTGGCGCCCTGGACCTGCGGCACCAATCTGGACTATCAGCGCTGCCAGATGCAGCTCCAGCTGGAAAAGGAGCGGCTGTTTGAGTACGCGGCAAGGACCATGCCGGTGGAGAAGGTGCTGATCGTCTGCGACCGGGGCGCCATCGACAACAAGATCTACATGAGCGAAGAGGATTTTCAGACCATTCTCTCCGAGCTGAGGACCAATGAGGTGGAGCTGCGGGACAGCTACGACGCGGTGTTCCACCTGGTGACGGCGGCCAAGGGGGCGGAGCAGTTCTACACCACCGCCAACAACAAGGCGCGCATCGAGACGGTGGAGCAGGCCTCTGCGCTGGATGACAAGCTCATCGCCGCCTGGACCGGTCATCCCCACCTGCGGATCGTGGACAACTCCATGGACTTTGAGGAGAAGCTGAGGAATCTGATCTCCGAGATCTCCTCCTTCCTGGGGGAGAAGCAGCCCTATGAGGGCAAGCGGAAATTCCTGGTGGCCTATCCGGACCTGAAATGGCTGGAGAGCCTGCCCAACTGCCACCGGGTGGAGATCAGCCAGACCTATCTGAAATCCGACGACGGCATGGAGATCCGCCTGCGCCAGCGGGGAGAGAACGGCAGCTACATCTATTACCAGACCAACCGCCGGAAGATGGCCGACGGAACGATGGTGGAGATCGAGCGGCGGCTGTCTCAGAATGAGTACCTGCGCCGGCTGATGGACGCTGACCCCATGAAGCGGCCCATTCGCAAGACCCGCTACTGCCTGACCTATGACAACCAGTACTTTGAGCTGGACCTGTACCCCTGCTGGAAGGACCGGGCGATTCTGGAGCTGGAGATCCACGATGAGCACACCAAGATTCGCTTCCCCCGGGAGCTGACCATTCTCCGGGAGGTTACCGACGACCGGGAGTACGACAACGCCTATCTGGCCACCATTATGAGAAGCGCCACATGAACCGGCCCATTGGCCGAACACGAAAACTGACACCCGCTTGCGGAGCTTAGGAAAGGCTCGGCCAGCGGGTGTTTTTTTCCGGCTGGAGCAGATTCGGCCCTTCCACAACCATCGTTTTCGGCTCTATGAGGGCCAGCACCTGGAGGAGATGGTGGAGAGAATCAAGACCCATGAGTTCTGCTTCCGGTTCAGTCAGCGTGGGTTTGGTGGATTCCTCTTTGACCGGCTGGCCATTGCCAGGGTTGCATCTTCTTAGGCTGACTCAAATGGATGACCAGAATTTTTTCATCATATTAGCGTTTGCGATCTCAGAGCAATATGCAAAAACAAAGACACAACGGTTCCTAGCAGGAAATGCTGGAATTGACGTTGAATTTATGAGTAATTCTTGAGGTGACTTGTTAAAGTATTTTATGATGGAAAGCCGGATGAGGGGAAACTCTCACGTCCGGTTTGGAGTGGGGGAAATCTGGAGATAGTATCAAAGGATTACCTATCACTATAGGCAAGGCTCATCGCCTTACATCATTTAGATTTCCCATGGAAATCATCTGAGGTCGAATAAACTTCGCGAACCATGAAAAAGATTTAGATTCAGGCTGATTTTCCCTGCGACGGCAATACTTTTAGAACATATAACGGTAACTTGTTTTTCTAAGCCTTCTCTAACAGGCAGAAAAAATGAAAATCGCTCTTTACAAACGTGGGAGGATGTGATATGATGCAGTTACCTAAAACTAACGGTTTGGGATTTATGCGCCATTGGCTGGGGTTCCGGCTTGGGCGGGGAGAGACTGGGCCGGAGTTTTACCTCACAAAAGCGGCGGAGAGCCCTGCTTTTTTTAAGACACAAGGTTAGCAGTCTCTAACTTTACAGGGCGGTTTCTGCTTTTTTTCAGCCGCAAGAGTTGCTTTTCGCTAACTGGAAAGAAGGAGTGCAGAACATGCAGAAGACGACAATCCGGATCGACGGAATGGCCTGTTCCATGTGCGAGGCTCACGTCTGTGAGGCCATTTGCAAGGCGGTGAGCGTCAAAAAGGTCCGCGCAAGCCACAAAAAGGGGGAGGCAGAGATCCTCACCGAGGGCGTGGTGGATGAGGCGGCACTTCGCCGGGCCATTGAGGCGACGGGGTACCGGGCCCTGTCCGTCACCTCCCAGCCCTATGTGAAAAAGGGACTGTTTGGCTGGTGAGCCGGGAAGGCGACACGGTTTGAGAGGGGGTGAGGGCGATGATGCCCTTGACAATGGCAAAGACCGGTGAAACGGTCACCATTGCGAAGATTACCGGAAAGGATGAGGTGCGCCAGCGCCTGGCAGAGCTGGGCTTCGTGGTGGGCGCACAGCTGAGCGTGATCAATGAGGTCAGCGGAAATCTGATTTTGCAGGTGAAGGACAGCCGGGTTGCGCTGGATAAAACCATGGCCAACCGGATCATGATCTGAGAGAGGAGAAACAGCGATGAAGACACTGAAAGATGTCAAAGTGGGCGAAACCGTCACGGTGAAGCGGCTCCACGGGGAGGGCCCCGTGAAGCGCCGCATCATGGACATGGGCATCACCAAGGGCGTGGAGATCTACGTCCGGAAGGTGGCCCCTCTGGGGGACCCCATGGAGCTGAATGTGCGGGGCTATGAGCTGAGCCTGCGCAAGATGGATGCCGAGATGATCGAGGTCAACTGAGAAGAAAGAACGTGGAAGGAGAAAATCCCTATGGATATCAAAATTGCTTTGGCGGGCAACCCGAACTGCGGCAAAACAACGCTGTTCAATGCCCTGACCGGTTCCCGTCAGTATGTGGGCAACTGGCCCGGCGTGACAGTGGAAAAGAAGGAGGGCAAGCTCCGGGGCCACGAGGACGTGGTCATTCAGGACCTGCCCGGCATTTATTCCCTCTCCCCCTACACGCTGGAGGAAGTGGTGGCCCGGAACTATCTCATCCAGGAGAAGCCTGACGCCATCCTCAACATTGTGGACGGCACCAACATCGAGCGCAACCTCTACCTCACCACGCAGCTCATCGAGCTGGGCCTGCCCGTGGTGGTGGCGGTGAACATGATCGACCTGGTGCGCAAGAACGGCGATACGATCGACCTGAAGGCCCTGGCCGATGCTCTGGGGTGCCAGGTGGTGCAGATGAGCGCCCTCAAGGGAGAGGGCGGCCTTCAAGCTGCCGAGGCCGCTGTGGAGGCGGCCAAGGCCCGGCGGATGCGGGAGCTGCCCCATGTGTTCACCGGCAGCGTGGAGCACGCCATTGCCCACATTGAGGAATCCATCGAGGGCAAGGTGGACGCCCGGTATCTGCGCTGGTACGCCATCAAGATTTTCGAGCGGGACGAGAAGGTGCTCCACGACCTGAACCTGAGCAGCGAGCTGGCCGCTCACCTGGAGGAGCACGTGGTGGAGTGTGAAAATGAGCTGGACGACGACGCCGAGAGCATCATCACCAACCAGCGCTATGCCTACATCTCCAGCGTGGTGAGCAGAGCGGTGAAGAAGAAGGAGCGCGTGGACAATCTCACCACCTCCGACCGCATCGACCGCATCGTCACCAACCGCATTCTGGGCCTGCCCATCTTTGCCTGCGTCATGTTCCTGGTCTACGCCCTGGCCATGGGCGGCTGGGGCATCAGCTTCGGCACCATGGCCACGGACTGGGCCAACGACGGCCTGTTCGGCGACGGCTGGTATCTGCCCTTCACCGCCAAGACCATGGAGGTAGAAAACGACCAGGGGGAGATGGAAGAGGTCCCCGCCTTTGAGTACCTTTCTGGCCAGTTCGAGGAGGCAGAGGCCATCCTGGCGGCCAACGAGGCCGGGAAGAGCGTCGCCTACCTGGTGGACGGTGACACCGGCGAGACCACGGAGCTGGAGGTCAACCCCGAGACCGTGGCCGAGGCCGAAAAGGTGGAGGAGCCTGACCCCACCCAGTACGGCAACTGGGTGCCTGGCATTCCCGCACTGGTGGACAATGTCCTCTGTGACGCTGAGGGCAATCCCCGCATTGCGGACTGGCTCTACGGCCTGATTCAGGACGGCATTGTGGCCGGCGTGGGCGCTGTGCTGGGCTTTGTGCCCCAGATGCTGGTTCTGTTCCTGCTGCTCTCCATTTTGGAGGACGTGGGCTACATGGCCCGTGTGGCCTTCGTGATGGACCGTGTGTTCCGTCAGTTCGGCCTTTCGGGTAAGAGCTTCATCCCCATGCTGGTAGCCACCGGCTGCGGCATCCCCGGCATCATGGCCTCCCGCACCATTGAGCAGGACCGTGACCGGAAAATGACCCTGATGACCACCACCTTTATGCCCTGCGGCGCCAAGCTGCCCATCATTGCCCTGTTTGCCGGGGCTCTGTTCGGCGGCTCCACCCTGGTGGCTACCTCCGCCTACTTCATCGGCATCGCCTCTGTCATCCTCTCCGGTATCATGCTCAAGAAGTTCAAGGCCTTTGCCGGTGAGCCCGCTCCCTTCGTCATGGAGCTGCCCGCCTATCACCTGCCCAGCGTGGGCAACGTGCTTCGTGCCACCTGGGAGCGGGGCTGGAGTTTCATCAAGCGGGCCGGCAGCGTCATCCTCATCAGCTCTATCATTCTGTGGTTCCTGCAGGGCTTCGGCTTTGTGGACGGTGCGTTCCAGATGGTGGAGGACAACAACGACTCCATTCTGGCTGGCGTGGGCCATGTGCTCTCTGTGATCTTTGTACCCCTGGGCTTTGGTGTTGCCAACGAGGCGGGCCTGGGCTGGAAGGCCACCGTGGCCACCATCACCGGCCTGATCGCCAAGGAAGAGGTAGTGGGCACCATGGGCGTGCTGTTCCCGGGTGTGCTCTATCACGAGATTCAGAACGCCTTCGGCACCGGCATCATGGCCTACAGCTTTATGCTCTTCAACCTGCTCTGCGCCCCCTGCTTTGCCGCCATGGGCGCCATCAAGCGGGAGATGAACAACGCCAAGTGGACCTGGGCCGCCATCGGCTACATGTGCGCCTGGGCCTATGTGGTGAGCTTGATCACCTACAACGTGGTGGGGCTGTTCTTCGGCGTCCCCTTCAGCATCTGGACGGTGGCCGCCATCGCCGCTCTGGCTGGTCTCGTCTACCTCCTGGTGCGGAAAAACCCCTACGAATCCCCTGTGCATGAGAGAAGGAGGGCGAGCGTGTAATGCTGAGCTGGTTTGCAGACAATGCTCTGAATCTGGTGGTAGGCGCCATTGTCCTGGGCCTGGTGGTCCTGTGCGTGCGCAACCTCCTGCCGGGGAAGCATCATGTGGGCTGCTCCGGCAACTGCGCCGGCTGCTCCGGCGGCTGCTGCCACTGCGTGAGAGAGAAAAAATCCTGAGACAGAAGGGAAAAGCGCAGCGCCGGAACGCTGCGCTCTACCGGAAGCGATCCGCCTGCACAGCCCCGAAAGGAGGCCATGCAGGCGGATTTTCCGTTGGAACACTGTTTCCAGAACGATGAGAAGCAATAAAATTGCCTGCATCTTTTGCGGGTTTGTATTCATTTTGCGTTTTGCAACTTTTTGTACCAAACAATGATTGCCCTCCGCCATAGAGGAAGGTCGAATGACGGCTTTTTCCCTTGACGAAAGGCACGGAAAGCGCTATAATACATGAAGTTAGCGACAGCTAACGACATCAAACAATTGGTTCTCTGTGACTGAGAAATGGGGCAGGCTATGTTTCTGGAGCTGAAGCAAATCAAAAAATCCTTTGGTCAGGGGGAGACCCGGGTGCAGGTTCTCCACGGTATCGACCTGAGCGTTGAGAAGGGAGAATTCTGCGTCCTGCTGGGACCCTCCGGCTCCGGCAAGTCCACTCTATTGAACATCATCGGCGGCATTGACCGCGCAGACAGCGGGGACATTCTCATTGACGGGGAGCGCATGTCCCAGATGGGAGAAAAAAAGCTGACCTTATACCGGCGAAGACACCTGGGCTACGTCTTTCAGATGTACAACCTCATTCCCAATCTGACCGTGCGGGAGAACATTGAGGTGGGGGCCTACCTGAGCGATCACCCCCTCGATGTGGACGAGCTGCTCCACACCCTGGGACTGTGGGAACACCGGTACAAGCTGCCCAACCAGCTCTCCGGCGGACAGCAGCAGCGCACCTCCATCGGGCGGGCCATTGTCAAGCGTCCGGACATCCTCCTGTGCGATGAGCCCACCGGGGCCCTGGACTACTACACCTCCAAGGAGATTCTCGCCCTGATTGAGACGGTAAACCGGCGCTATGGGAACAGCGTCCTCATGGTTACCCACAACGATGCCATCCGGCAGATGGCAGACCGGGTGGTTCGCCTGCGGGACGGCAGGATCTGGGACGAGCAGGTGAACCAGCACCGTGTGTCCGCGGAGCAGCTGGAATGGTAAGGCGCAGAAATAGTCCGCTGAGACGGCGGCTGCCCCGGGAGCTGCGGGACGAACTGGGCAAGTATCTGGTCATTTTTGTGCTGCTGGTCCTGTCCATCGGCTTTGTCTCCGGCTTTCTGGTGGCGGACGGCAGCATGATCGCCGCTTACAACGAGAGCTTTCAGCTCTACACTGTGGAGGACGGCCATTTCCTCCTGCCCCGGGCCATGAATAAGGCTCAGAAGCGGGCCATAGAGGGGTTCGGCGTATCACTGTTCGACAATTTTTACGTGGACACCGGCCTGACCAACGGCTCCACCCTGCGCCTGTTTGCCCAGCGGCAGCAGGTGAACCGGGCCTGCCTGATGAAAGGGGAGTTTCCCCAGCGGGCCGATGAGATCGCCATTGACCGGATGTATGCGGACAACAACTCCATTGCACTGGGGGATCAGCTCAGCGACGGGACGCAGACGTGGACGGTGACAGGCTTTGTCGCCCTGTCCGACTACAGCGCCCTGTTCTCTGACAACAGCGACACCATGTTTGACGCAGTGAAGTTTGGCGTTGCGGTGGTCACCCAGGAGGCGTTTTCCGCCCTTGACCGCACGCAGCTCAACTACTGCTACGCATGGGGCTACCAGAAGCCTCCGGCAGACGAGGCGGAGGAGCACCAGCGCTCCGAGGAGCTGATGAAGCAGCTGCTCACCGAGGTGGAGATGGAGCAGTACGTCCCCCGCTACCAGAATCAAGCCATCCGCTTCACCGGCGAGGACATGAGCGGGGACCGGGCGATGATGCTGGTGCTGCTCTACCTGATGATCGCCATTATGGCCTTCGTCTTTGGCATCACCATCAGCAGCACCATCACCCGGGAGGCCAACGTCATCGGCACACTGATGGCCTCCGGCTACACCCGGGGGGAGCTGCTGCGCCACTACATGACCCTGCCCGTATGGGTGACCCTCTCCGGGGCACTGGTGGGCAATGTGCTGGGCTACACTGTGTTTAAGGAGCTCTGCGCCGCCATGTACTACGGCAGCTACAGCCTTCCCACCTACGTCACCCGCTGGAACAGCGAGGCCTTTGTACTCACCACCCTGGTGCCCCTGGGGATGATGGTGCTCATCAACCTGGCCGTTCTGGTGCGCGCGCTGGCCCTGTCGCCCCTGAACTTTCTCCGCAGAGACCTGCACCCCAGACGTCGGTGGAAGGCGGTGCCCCTGGGGGAGTTTCTCCCCTTCTTCACCCGGTTTCGGCTGCGCATCCTCTTCCAGAATGCCAGCGGCTACGCCATGCTGCTGGTGGGCATCCTGTTTGCCAATCTGCTGCTCATGTTCGGACTGGGGCTTCCGGAGTGTCTGGATCACTACCAGGCATCTATTGAGACAAATCTGCTCAGCCGCTATCAGTACATCCTGAAAATGCCCCTTTCTGCCATGGACGAGGGCCACAAGCTGGAGAGCGTGCTGTCCATGCTGAGCTTTCAGCACGCAGTGGAAACGGAAAACGAGGACGCAGAACGGTTCACCGCCTACACCCTGAAAACCTTGGAGGGCAAGTTCCGCAGCGAAGACGTGATGGTCTACGGCATGGAGCCGGACAGCCGCTACGTCAGAGTGGAAACGGGCGAGGGAGAGGTGTACATTTCCTCCGCCTACGCCGATAAGTATCAGCTCCAAATCGGGGACAGGGTTACCCTGCGGGAACCCTATGAGGACACCCAATACCAGTTCCGGGTGGCAGGCGTGGTGGATTACATCGGCGCCCTTGCCCTTTTCCTGCCCCGGGAGGAGGCCAACGACTGCTTTGACCTGGGCCGGAGCTATTTCAGCGGCTATTTCAGCAATACGGAGCTGACAGACATAGAGGAAAAGTACATCGGCTCCGTCATCGACCTGAACGCTTTGACCAAGGTGTCCCGGCAGCTGGACGTGTCCATGGGCAGCATGATGAACATGGTGGACGCTTTTGCGGTGCTCATCTTTATGGTGCTGATCTATCTGATCTCCAAGCTCATCATCCAGCGCAACGCCCAATCCATCTCTCTTGTGAAGATCCTGGGCTATACCAGCGCAGAGGTAGGACGGCTGTACCTTTGGACCACCTCGCTGATGGTGGTCGTGTTCCTGCTCTCCAGCCTCCCTCTGGTCTACCGCATGCTGACGGTGCTCTTCCGGGATGTGATGATGGCAAAGATGACCGGCTGGATTCCGCTGGACATGGGATCGGCCGTGTTCGGCAAGATGTTTGCCTTGGGTGTGGGCACCTACGCCCTGGTGGCGGCGCTGGAATACCGAAGAATCTGTCAGGTGCCCATGGACGAGGCCCTGAAAACTGTAGAGTAAAAGGAACAGGAGTGGAGGAATGAAACGAAGCAAGATCATACGACTGCATGCCCTGCTGCTCTGTGCCGCCCTGCTGGGTTCTTTGACTACGGGCTGCGGAGTGAAGCCCACCGGCACCGCTGTCCCCCAGCAGGAGACGGAACGTCCGGCTGTGGAGCAAAAGGAAGACAATCCATCCCCGCGGCAAAGAAACGCCGACGGAGTGGACAAGGAGGAGACGGTTTACGTTCAAGCCGCCCCGGACGGCACGGTCCAGAAGGTGAGCGTGGAGGCGAGGCTGAGCAATCCGGGAGATGGGCAGCCGATTCCAGACCGCTCCAATCTGACGGACATTCGCAGCACCAAGGGCGACGAGGACTACACCCGGAATGGGGAGGAGCTGCTGTGGGACAACCACGGCGAGGATGTGGAGTACAAGGGCACAAGCACCCAGGCGCTGCCGGTCAGTGTCCGTGTCAGCTATACCCTGAATGGAAAGCCCATTTCACCCCAATCCCTGGCAGGGAAAAGCGGACGGGTGACCATCCGCTTTGACTATGAGAACCACACCCAGCAGAGCGTAACAGTGACCCGCAGCACTGGCGAAAAAAAGAGCAAAAACACCACCAAAACCAAGGGTAAAGAGAAAAAAGCCGTTCAGCGGGAGGTGACCGTTCCGGTGCCCTTTGTGGCGCTGAGCACCCTCTTTCTCTCGGAGGACAACTTTTCCAACGTGGAGGTGACCAACGGCCAGGTGGTGCGCACGGATGGACAGAGCGTGGTGGTGGGCTATGCCTGCCCCGGTCTGGCGGACGGCCTCAGGCTGGCGGACTACGAGCCAACCGAGGACATCGACGTGCCCGAGTACGTAGAGGTGACAGCGGACGTCACCGATTTCTCTCTGGACTTCACCGCCACCGTCCTCACCCCCGAGCTGCTCAACGAGCTGGAACAGAAGAATCTGGACGATGTGGATGAGCTGACAGAGGGCATGAGGGAGCTGATGGATGCCTCCAAAGAACTGGCGGAGGGCACCAAGGAGCTTTCTGATGGGCTAAGCAAGTTCAAGTCCTATCTGGGCAAGTACACAAAGGGGGTCAGGTCTGCGGCCTCTGGTGCAAAGGCTTTGCAGGATGGGCTGGAGCAGCTGAACACACAGACCCTTCAGCTCCAGCAGCAGGCGGAGGAGCTGCAGACGGAACTGGAAACGCAGCTGGAACAACAAGGGGAAGACCCTGAGCAGCTGCTGAAACAGATTGAGAACCTCTCTCAGGTGTTTGAGGAGGCACGGAAGGAACTGACAGAGCTGAGTGAGTTTGCCCAGGGAGTACAGCAGTACCAGGCGACCGTGGAGCAGAGCAAAGACGATGCCCAGACCGCCCTCAGCCGCATCGACTGGGCCGAGCTGGAGCGGAACTCCGGAGCGGAGGCAGCGCAGCAGGCGGCGGCCCAGGTGGAGGAATGCGCAGAGGAGCTGAATCTGACGGAGGAACAGCAGGCCCAGCTCACCCAGCGGCTGAGTGCAGGTATTGACTTGTCGGACTCCACGAAGGAGGCGCAGCAGGCAGTGAACGACGCCCAGACTGCGCTGGAGGCCATCCCACAGTCTCCAGACCTCACCCAGGGAGCGGAGCGTCTGCAAAATTCAGTGGAGACACTGCTCCAGCAGCTGGAGCAGTTGAAGCCCTATGTTGAAACGCTGCCGGCGCTGAGTGAGCTGCTGGAGCAGATGGAGACAGGCTTGAACGGCTACGTTCAGGGCGTGGAACAGCTCAGCCAGGGCTCTTCGCAGCTCAGCGAAGGGCTGAAGCAGCTGAACAAGGCGGGGAAGGCTCTGAACAAGGGCTTTGACGGTGCGGCAAAGGGGGCCAAAGAGCTGGCGGAGGGTTTTGCGGAGTTTGACGAGGACGGCATCCAGGAGCTGGGCCATCTTGCCGGGGAAGAGCTGCAGGAGCTGGCGGATCGGCTCCGTGGGCTCCAAAAGGCAGGCAGCGGCTACCAGAGTTTTGGCGGACTCCGGGACGGTCAGACTGGCAGCGTTCGGTTCGTGGTGGAGACAGAGTCCGTCGGGTGAGGGAAGCCAAAAGCGAAGAAAAAGAAGGAGTCTTGTGATTGTATCCCGGTCACAAGACTCCTTTTTGGTGGAAAGCATCGGCTCAATCCAAGGAGGGGTCTGAGCACTTTGCTTCCTCTGTTTTTCACTTTTCTGTGGGGGTGGTCATGGGCAGCCGGCACTTTGTCTTTGAGGATGAGGGCGCAGGAATCCGGGTGGAGGACCGGGAAGCATTTGATCGGCTTGCGCCCTGCTGCACCTGGCTGTATCTGGCTATGGGTGGAGTGCTTTCTGCGGCCATTGGCATCTCCGGCCCCCTCCGCAGCGAGGCAAAGGAAACGGTGGCGGGGAGTCTCCCATATTTTGTGTAAACACGGAATAACGGTGTAAAATATCAGTATTCAGGGGGGCGGCTTCCGGCCGCCCCTTGGCTTCACTGTAA
>CAMNOL010000041.1 GCA_946546815.1 uncultured Oscillospiraceae bacterium | reverse complement strand
GCGGAGCTGATTCTCGACGGCCTGGTGACGGCGGGCGAGGGACTGATTCGGCTGAGACACAAGGAAGAAGAATAAGATTCAGATTCCCGCCGGTAAAGGCGGGAATTTGTTTTGCGTTGTCCGGAGAAATATGGTATAATAATAAATCTGTATCGGCCAAAGGAACAGACAAGTAAACCGGACTTGACTGCGTTGAGTTCCTTCGCAGAACACACAATGGAGCGTTTTACTATGAACTACGTTACCTCATCCCCGGCGGAGACCGAAGCGCTGGGGGAAAAGCTGGGGAAAATGGTCCCGGCGGGGGCGGTCATCGCCTACACCGGAGACCTGGGGGCGGGCAAAACCGCCTTTACCCGGGGACTGGCCCGGGGACTGGGGCTGACAGACCGGGTGACCTCCCCCACCTTTACCATTGTCAACGAATACGAGGGCGGCCGGCTGCCCCTGTTCCACTTTGATATGTACCGTCTGGGCTCCTCCGACGAGCTGTACGACATCGGCTGGGAGGACTATCTGTCCCGGGACGGTGTGTGCGCGGTGGAATGGAGCGAGATCGTGGACGACGCGCTGGAGGAGGACGCCATCCGGGTGGACATTCGCCGGGGGGCATCTGACAGCCAGCGGATCATCAGCATTACAGGAGCGGAAGGATTATGAACATTCTGGCAATTGAATCCTCGGCCAAGGCGGCGTCTGTCGCCCTGTGCCGGGACGAATTTCTGGTGGCGGAGTCCTATCAGAACAGCGGCCTGACCCACAGCCGCACGCTGATGCCCATGTGTGAGGCGCTGCTGAGCAACTGCGGCGTGTCCCTCCACGACGTGGACCTCATCGCCGTGGCCAACGGACCCGGCTCCTTCACCGGCCTGCGCATCGGCATCGCCACCGCCAAAGGGCTGGCCTGGCCGGAGGAAAAGCCCTGCGTCGGGGTGTCCACCCTGGAGGCCATGGCGTGGAACCTGTGCGGTATGGAGGGCGTGGCCTGCTGCGCCATGGACGCCCGCCGTCAGCAGGTGTACAACGCCCTCTTCCGGCTGACTGAGACAGGACCGGAGCGGCTGACGGAGGACCGGGCCATCTCCCTGGAGGCGCTGTTCCGGGAGACCCGGGAAGAAAACCTGCTGGCCGTGGGAGACGGGGCGCAGCTGTGCTGTGAGTACGCCCGGAAAAACGGAAGGACGCTGCGCCTGGCTCCCCCCAATCTCCGCTTCCAGCACGCCTACGGCGTGGCGCGCGCAGCGCTGGAACAGGTGCGAAGGGGTGAAACCGGCACCGGAGCGGAGCTGAAGGCCAACTACCTGAGGCTGTCTCAGGCGGAGCGGGAGCGCCAGGAGCGGCTGCGCAGCGGAACCTGACGGCCTGATCCTGCAATCCTGAAAGAAAACGTGGTGCCTCTGAAGGGAAGCACCACTCTTTTTCTGCGTTATCGTTTCCTCAGCGCCCAGAAGGCTACGGCGCTGGCCGCCGCCACATTCAGGGAATCAACCCCGTGGGACATGGGTATCATAACATGGTAGTCACAGCAGGCGATGGTTTCTTCGGTCAGGCCGGTGCCCTCCGTGCCCAGCACAATGGCAAGCCGGTCCTCCGCCGCCAGCCGGGGGTCCTCAATGCTGACCGCACTGAAACTGAGGGCCATGGCCGCCGTCCGGAAGCCCATTTCTTTCAGCCGCTCAAGG
This sequence comes from uncultured Oscillospiraceae bacterium, assembly GCA_946546815.1. GTDB lineage: Bacteria > Bacillota > Clostridia > Oscillospirales > Oscillospiraceae > Onthomonas. The sequence goes on along the minus strand of CAMNOL010000041.1, from coordinate 14,216 downwards.
CCGGGGTGGGGCCAGTCCGGGGACTTTTTGCCGATTCTGGCCCAGGGAACCTGAAACACTGTGCCCATGCTCACCCGGACCGCCCGCCGCAGCAGCGGGTCAGAGCAGGAGGGGGTCAGCAGCACCGCGTCGATGCCCAGTGCGGCGGCGGAGCGGAAAATGGCGCCGATATTGGTGGCGTCCACCACGTTTTCCAGCACTGCCACCCGGTGAGCCCCGGCGCAGATGGTCTCCGGCTCCGGAAGCACCGGCCGCCTCATGGCGCACAGCACCCCCCGGGTCAGCTGGTAGCCGGTGAGCTGAGCCAGCACCTCCCGGTCGGCGGTGTAAACCGGCACCGCGCCGCAGCGGGGGATCAGCTCTGAGGCTGCTCCGGCGATCTGGCGCTCCTCCATCAGCAGGGACACCGGCGTATACCCGGCGTCCAGCGCGTGAGCGATGACCTTGGGGCTTTCAGCGATGAACAGTCCCCGGCGTTCATCCCGGCGGTTGCGCAGCTGCGCCTCCGTCAGACAAGTGTATACATCCAGCTCCGGGGCGGAGAGATCGGTAATTCTCTGGAGATTGGGCGTCATGGGAATTCTCCTGAACAATGGAATAGGATTGATCCGTCTGAACTGCGAAAAATCAAAGCAGCTGACAGAAACGACTTTATGTACAGAATATTATAAAGGTTTTTGCACCGTTTGCAAAAGGTTTTTCTTTTTTCGTGCAAAAAGACAATTTGAAGGCGGAAAAAAGGGAATTTGGGAGAAACACTTGACCATGATTTCCGTCACAATCCACTATGGAAATCTTCGTAGGGGTGTGCTAAAATAGAGCAGTTCGCACAGAACCGACAAAATAATGCAAGCAATAGGAGAAACCAATGAACATATTTCATCTGATCACATTGTGCGGCGGCTTAGCCATGTTCCTGTACGGAATGCGCCTGATGGGTGACGGGTTAAAGGAAAGCTCCTCCGGCACGCTGAAGCGGGCGATGGAGAAGCTGACCAACACCCCAGTGAAGGCGTTCCTGCTGGGACTGGGACTGACCGCTATCATCCAGTCCTCTACGGCGACCATTGTCATTACTTCCGGCCTGGTGGGAGCCGGCATTATGAGCCTGCACCAGTCCCTGGGCATCATCATCGGCGCCAACGTGGGCACTACGGTGACGGGCCAGATCATCCGTCTGCTGGACATCAACAGCGGCGACGGATTTTCCATTCTGCGGTTTTTCCAGCCCTCTACGCTGGCTCCGCTGGCGCTGATCGCAGGCATCATTATGGTGATGGGCCCCAAGTTCAAAGGCTCTGAGCAGATCAGCAAGATCGTCATCGGCTTCGGCATTCTGTTCTCCGGCCTGCTGAATATGACCGGCGCGGTGGGAACCCTCACCGAGAGCGGCATTGTGGAGCAGCTGTTCTCCAGGCTGGGTGAAAACCCCGTCATCGGTTACCTCATCGGCACAGGCGTCGCCTTTGTGCTGCAGAGCTCCTCCGCCGCCATCGGTATTCTGCAGGCATTTTCCACCTCCGGACAGCTGACCTTCAGCGCCATCTACGCGGTGCTGGTGGGCATCTATCTGGGCGACTGCGTCACCACCGCCATCGTGTGCAACATCGGCGCTAAGCCCGAGGCCAAGCGGGTGGGTTTGGTGAACATTCTGTTCAACCTGGGCAAGACCGCTGTCATTCTGATTGTGGTGAACCTCATCCACAGCCTGGGCCTGCTGGACTCCATCTGGAGCGCCACCATCCGTTCCGGCGGCATCGCCAACACCAACACCATCTTCAATCTCTGCTGCGCCATTGTGCTGTTCCCCCTGGTGGGCGTGTATGAGAAGCTGGCCAAAAAGATCGTTCAGGACGAGCCGGTGGAGGAGAACCCCTACGCAGAGAAGCTGGACTCCCTCAGCCCGGTGTTCTTCGGCACCCCTGCCATCGCCTTCGGCCGCTGCTATGAAGTGCTGCTGGAGATGTTCCAGCTGGCCCGCACCAACGTGGAGCGCGCCTTTGACGTGGTGGCCAAGTACGATGAAAAGACCCTTCAGCAGATCGAAGCCGATGAGGAGATCATTGACATCATGGCAGACCGGGTCAGCAACTACCTGGTGGAGCTGTCCGGCCGCATCTCCGCACCGGAGCACACGGAGATCATGAACCACTACTACAACGTGGTCACGGAGTTTGAGCGCCTGGGCGACCACGCAATGAACATCGCCGAAGTGGGCCGGGAGCTGCACAAGCGGAACCGGGTGTTCTCCGAGTACGCCCTGGCCGAGATGAAGGTGCTGCGGGAGCTGCTGGGGGAGATTCTGGATTACAGCGACGAGAGCTTCCGCAAGCGGGACATCGAGGGGGCCCGTCACATCGAGCCGCTGGAGGAAGTGGTGGACGACCTGGTCAACGCGCTGAAGGACAACCACCTGGAGCGCCTGCGTCAGGGCATCTGCTCCATCACCGCCGGCACGGAGTTCCTGAATATGCTCAACGACGTGGAGCGTATTTCCGACGTGTGCTCCAACATCGGCGTGGCGACCATTGTCCGCGTCAAGCCCGAGCTGAAGCATCAGTCCCACGACTATATCTCCATGCTCCATTCCGGCGGCAGCGAGGAGTTCAACCGGGAGTACAGAAAAGCCCATGAAAAGTACTTCACCATGATGAACGAGACCAGGTAACCGGAATCCGTACGAAAAAAACCGCTGGCACAGACCGCCGGCGGTTTTTTCTGCATTGAAAGGGGAGAGCGCCGGACAGAGAAGGGCTGTCCGGCGCTGTTGTCTCAAATTGAGTTGTTACAGGCTGCCCTTGGTGGACAGCACGTCCTGAATGCGCCCGTCGTACTGGGTGGCCTGGTCCAGCGCCTTGGCAAAGGCCTTGAACATGGCTTCCATGATGTGGTGGTCGTTTTCCCCGGAGAGCACCTTGATGTGCAGGTTCATGCCGGCGGTGTAGCTGACGGCGTAGAAAAATTCCTTTGCCATCTGGGTGTCCATGCCGCCGATGCTCTGATTGGTGAAGGCTGCATCGTAAACCAGATAGGGCCGTCCGCTCAGGTCCACCGCGCACAGCACCAGCGCCTCGTCCATGGGCAGGATGCAGCTGCCGTAGCGGCGGATGCCCTGCTTGCCGCCCACCGCCTCTTTGATGGCGGAGCCAAGGACGATGCCGGTGTCCTCAATGGAGTGGTGACAGTCCACCCAGGTGTCGCCGTCGCAGTCCACTTTCAGGTCGAACAGGCCGTGGCGGGCGAAGCCGTCCAGCATATGATCGAAAAAGCCGATTTTGGTGTGCACTTCGCTTTTCCCGGTGCCGTCCAGGTTCAGCGTGACTTTGATTTTGGTTTCCTTGGTGCTGCGTTCCATGGTTGCGGTGCGTGCCATAAGCCATTCTCCGTTCTATTTGCTGCAGGGGAAAGCCCCGCGTTTGTTTTTCCCTGTCCAGTGTAGCACGGGGCAGCGGGGAAAGTCAACGCGGGGCAGAGATTTTTCTTTACTGAAATGAAGCGGCGGCGCTCAGGAGAGGTCGTCGGGCCGGTCCCGCAGGGTGTCCAGGCGCTTTTGTACGGTGGAACGGGCGGATTCCAGCCGCTTTGCCATTTTCACCCGGGGACCGACGCGGAAATCCATATTCCGCAGCAGGTACACCTGCCGGGGCGGGAGCTTCTTTCTGTGCTTCTGCACCAGGGCGGTGAGCTCCTGCTCCGCGTTGCGGGCCTGGGCGCCGATGGCGGCGGGGGGGCTCTTCAGCCGGGCAAAGCTCACCTCCATCACCTGATCGAACTCCGCCTGCATCAGGTCCAGCCGGGCGCCCAGCTTGATCAGGTTGTCTACGGTGAGTCCGGTGTCGATGCCCACCACAAAGGCCAGCACCAGGGAGAGGGACTCGTTCACCAGGGGAACGGTCTGGGCGGCCAGCTCTGTCTCCACAGGCAGCAGCAGCTTGACAATGGCCAGTCCGGCCAGCCCGAACAGGGTGGTGGCGGGGAGGCAGATGCGCCCGTGGAGGTTCAGCGGCATATTGCTGTAATTCCACCAGACCGCATGAAACAGCCGCTCCAGAATATAGGAGGTCAGGTACTCCAGCACTGCGCTGAGGGCGGCGGTGATGAGAAAAATCCGCCACCAGGGCGCCTGCGGGTTGAACACATGGGGCAGGTAGTGTCCGATCATAATGGCGCCCACCGCGCCGGCCCCGTAAATGGGGCAGATGGGGCCGTAGAGAAACCCCCGGTTCTGCCACTTTCCGGTGTGGAAGGAGCAGTAGGTGCATTCGTAAATCCAGCCTGCAAAGCTGAGCACGATAAATTCGATGAAATAGAGTGACATAGTGGATAAACCTTTCGCGGAAAAAGTCTCAATGGTCTATGCTTCACAGTATGCACTATTGTAAGAGATGGGAACGGGAAAGTCAAGCGAGGCCTGTCGAGGGACGGGGGGAAGGGGCTGTTTTGTAAAAAAAGGCGCCGTTTCCCCTTCAAACGGGAGAAAAAACGTGGTATGATAATCCGTACTGAGCAAGGCCGGAGGCCCTGCGGCGAGAGTAAAAACCGGCATGGGCCGGACGATTTGGAGAATTATGAAACAGACCAGAACCTCTATGCTGTTCCGGTTCCTCCGGGGCAGCCGGCGGTGGTTTGCCGCCGCCCTTTTGCTGGGGCTGCTGCGCTCCCTGTGCGCCATGCTGAATCCCCGCATCATCCAATACACGGTGGACAGCATCATCGGCGGCCAGAACGCCCCTCTGCCCGGTGGGGTGCGGCGGCTGCTGGAGCGCGCCGGCGGAGTGCCGTGGCTGAGGCAGCACCTGTGGACCATCGCGCTGGCGGTGGTGGCGCTGGCGCTGCTGGGCGCGCTGTGCCGGTATGGGTTCCTGCTGTGCACCGCGCTGGCCGGAGAGGGATTTGTCCGCAGTATGCGCAGCCAGACCTTCTCCCATATCCAGGGCCTGCCCTTTTCCTGGCACATGGAGCACCAGACCGGAGACATCATCCAGCGCTGCACCACGGACATCGAGACGGTGAAGAATTTTCTGTCGGATCAGCTGTCCAGCCTGGTGAACTGCGCCATCACGCTGATCGCCGCGCTGGCGTTCATGTATGGGGTCAGTCCCCGTCTGACCCTGGTGATCCTGCTGACCCAGCCAATTTTGCTGGCCTATTCCGCTTTTTTTCGAAAGAAAATTGCCGGTCAGTTCCAGCAGTGCGACGAAAACGAGGGAGAACTGTCCACCATTGTGCAGGAAAACCTCACCGGTGTCCGGGTGGTCCGGGCCTTTGGGCGGGAAAATTACGAACAGGCCCGGTTTGACGTGCAGAACGAGAAGGTCACCGCCGCATGGGTGAAGCTGGGGGTTTGGCTGACGGCGTTCTGGGAGTCCAACGGGTTTCTCACCGGCGCCCAGAGCCTGTTTGTGCTGGCGGCGGGCGTCACAATGGTGGTCCACGGCAGCATGACCGTGGGCGCGCTGCTGGCCATGGTCTCCTACAACACCCTGGCCGGACAGCCCATCCGGCAGCTGGGCCGCATCATCAGCGAGATGAGCAAGGCGGGGGTGTCCATTGACCGCCTCTATGACATCATGTCCGCCCAGGAGGAGCGGGACAGCGAGGACGCGCTGACGCCGCCCATGAACGGGGACATCTGCTTTGAGCACGTGAACTTTTCCTATCCCAACTGTCCCCAGACCCTCTACGACATCCACTTCACCGTGAAGGCCGGCACCACCCTGGGCATTCTGGGAGGCACCGGCAGCGGCAAGAGCACCCTGATGCACCTGCTGGACCGGCTGTACGACCTGCCTGCCGACTGCGGGCGCATCACCGTGGGCGGGGTGGATATTGCCGCCATGCGCCGGGACTGGGTGCGCTCCCATGTGGGCATGGTGCTCCAGGAGCCCATGCTGTTCAGCCAGACCCTGGCGGAGAACATCGCCATGGGAACCAAAGACGCCACGCTGTCGGACATCCGGGAGGCGGCCCGCATCGCCTGCCTGGACAGCTCGGTGGACCGGTTTGCAAAGGGGTACGACACCATGGTGGGAGAGCGGGGCGTCACCCTGTCCGGCGGACAGAAGCAGCGGGCGGCCATCGCCCGGATGCTGCTGCAAAAGGCCCCCATCATGGTCTTTGACGATTCTCTGTCTGCGGTGGATGCGGAGACCGACGCCGCCATCCGCGCAGCCCTCCGGGAGCAGATGGCGGAGGCCACCTGCATCCAGATCTCCCACCGGGTCTCCACGCTGATGCACGCCGATCAGATCCTGGTGCTGGACCACGGAAGAATCGCGGAAATGGGAACCCATCAGCAGCTGCTGGAACGAAACGGCCTGTATCGGCAGATTTACGATGTCCAGCTGAGCATCAGTGAGGAGGCGGAGGCAGAATGAAAGAACACAATCGTCTCCCCTTTTTCGGGCTGGGCTTTGTGGTGCCCTACTGGAAACAATACCGGGGCCTTGCTGTGGCCATGGTGCTGTGCGGGCTGCTGGGCAGCGTCACCGACGCCATGTTCCCCCTGTTCCAGCGCTACGCGGTGAATCACTTTGTGGGCGGCAAAACCCTGGACACCATGGGGATCTTCTTCGCCGCCTACCTGGTCACCCTGCTGCTGCGGGCGCTGCTCAACGGCTCCAGCGCATACCTGACCAACAAAATGGAGGTCAGCCTGGACTTTTCCATCCGCCGGGATGTGTTTGCCCACCTGCAGGAGCTGAGCCTGAGCTATTACAACCAGAACGGCGTGGGCTACATCCACGCGCGGGTCATCAGCGACGTGGACCGCATTGGCGGCCTGTGCAGCTGGATGCTGATGAACCTGATCTGGGAGGGCAGCTACCTGCTGTACATCATTGTCATCATGCTGACCATCTGCCCGCCGCTGGGGGCGCTGCTGCTGCTCCTGATGCCCATTGAGGCGGTGTTCTGCTTCTATTTCCAGCACCGGCTGACCAGACTGGGCCGTCAGGTGCGGGAGGCCAACAGCAAGGTGACTGCGGACTACAACGAGGGCATCACCGGCGCCCGTACCATTAAGACGCTGGTGGCAGAGGGGGAAATGGAGCGGCGGTTTGACGCTGACGCCGGGGAAATGTACCGCACCTCGGTGCACATGGGCCGCTACCGGGGGGGCCTCCGGGCGGTGATCGACCTGACCGCCAATCTGGGCCTTGCGCTGATCCTGTGGCGGGGCGGCGGTATGGCGCTGAACGGGGTGCTGGCCATCGGCACCCTGTCGGCCTTCACCGTCTACGCCATCAACATGACCGGCTCCGTACAGGAGGTGGCGGAGGTGCTGGAAAGCCTCATCAACGCCCAGGTGAACATTGAACGGGTCCACACCCTGCTGAGCCAGCAGCCCGACGTGGTGGACACCCCGGAGGTCATTGCGCGCTACGGCACCTCCCTGCAGCCCAAACGGGAGAACTGGGAGCCCCTCTGCGGCGACGTGGAGTTCCGGGACGTGACCTTCCACTACCCGGACGGAGAGGAGATCATCCTGTCCCACTTTGACCTGAAGGTGCCCCAGGGCGCCAGCGTGGCCATTGTGGGAGAGACCGGAGCGGGAAAGAGCACCCTGGTGAATCTGGTGTGCCGGTTCTTTGAACCCACGGAGGGAGCGGTGCTCATCGACGGGCGGGACGCCCGGGAGCGCAGCCAGCTGTGGCTTCACTCCAGCATCGGCTACGTGCTGCAGACCCCCCACCTGTTTTCCGGAACCGTGCTGGAAAACCTGCGCTACGGCAATCCGGAGGCCACCATGGAGGAGATCGAGCTGGCCTGCAGGCGGGTCTGCGCCGATCAGGTCATTGCCCGTATGGAGCACGGCTATGACAGCCAGGTGGGAGAAGGGGGCGAAATGCTCTCCACCGGCGAGAAGCAGCTGCTGAGCTTTGCCCGCGCCATTCTGTCGGACCCCAGGATCCTGATCCTGGACGAGGCCACCAGCAGTGTGGACACCCTCACCGAGCAGATCATTCAGCAGGCCATCAGCGAGGTCACCCGGGGCCGCACCAGCTTTATCATCGCCCACCGGCTGAGCACCATCCGGGGAGCGGACACCATCCTCATGGTGAAGGACGGACAGATCGTAGAGCGGGGCCGCCACAGCGAGCTGATGAAGCGGCGGGGCGCCTACTTCCGCCTGTATATGCGCCAGTTTGAGCGGGAGACCGCGGACCGGCTGCTGGACAAGGAATAATCGAATACAAAACAACTGCCTCAGGAGGTTCAGTACCCTGAGGCAGAAATTTTTTGTGCAATTGTCAGCGTTTAGAGCGGTGCCCCCACCGGTCCGGCGAATCAGCGTGCAGGGAGTCCACATTAACTGCTTCCCGGGGCTTCAGACGGAAAGGGGAATCTGTCCCTCATCCATCTGAAAACACGGTATTACCCGGGGTGTACTCCGCATATCCTGTACTATTTCAGGACAGGGAGGAGTTTCCTATGCGGATTATTGTGCTCAGGAGAAAGTGGGCGGCAGCGGCCGGATGTCTGTGTGCGGCGGTGGCCATGTTCTGGGTGGTGAGCCACCCGGCGGCGGTGGGAGCGGCGGCAGAGCAGCGTCCGCTGCCGGTGTACTGCGTGGAGGTGCCGGAGGGGGAGAAGCAGATTGCGCTGACCTTTGACGCAGCCTGGGGTGATGTCCGAGTGCGGCAATGCTGAAGAATCTGAACCCTGCATTCTCAGTGCAACAGGGAAGAACTCAGGGCGTCAAGGAATCAGAGGATAACTGGAGGGTCATCTCACACCCCCGGCGCAGCCGCTCCATGGCCTCCTCCAGTGTGGAGCGGGGACAGGCCAGCACCACCCGCTGGAACTGGGCTGCGGCCTTCCCGAACATAGCCCCGCCGTCCAGCCAGAGCTTTGCTTGGTTTTTGACCAAATCCTCCAGCGCCTCCGGCTCCAGACCCAGGCCAGAGCAGTCCAACCAGGCGAAGTAGGTGCCCTCCGGCTCTACCAGCCGGATCTGGGGCAGATGGGTGGCCAGATACTCCCGCACATAGTCCAGATTTTCCCGCATATAGACCCTGCACTGATCCAGCCAGTCTCCGCCCCCTGTGTAGGCTGCCTGACAGGCTGCCATCCCTAGTACGGTCACCCCGAAGACGCCGCAGCGACTCAGCTCCTCCTTGAAGCGGCTGCGCAGCGCTTTGCCGGGCAGGAAAATGTTGGAGGTCTGCAAGCCTGCCAGATTAAAGGTCTTGCTGGGTGCGGTACAGACAATGGTTCGCTCCGCCCAGTCCGGGCAGGCCGCTGGGAAGGGAGTATGGGGGTGCTCCGGAAAGGCAAAGTCACAGTGAATCTCATCGGACACCACTGTCACGCCGTGAGTCTGACAGATGGCTCCCATGCGGCAGAGCTCCTCCCGCGTCCACACCCGGCCAACAGGGTTATGGGGGCTGCACAGGATGAACAGCTTCACGTCATTCTCTGTGATTTTTCGCTCAAAATCGGAAAAATCCACGGAATAACGTCCGTTTTCGTACACCAACGGGTTTTCCACCAGCGTTCGGCCATTGTTTTTCACTACGGAGTAGAAGGGGTAGTATACCGGGGTCTGGATGAGCACGGCTTCCCCGGGTTCCGTGGCAGCCCGCACCGCCATTGCCAGCGCAAAGACCACGCCGGGGGTCTTGACCAGCCACTCCGCCTTCGGCCGCCAACTGTGGCGTGCCTCGAACCAGTTTAGCACCGCGGCTGCGTAGTCCTCCTTGGAATCGGAGTAGCCAAAGATGCCGTGATCCACCCGGCGGTGCAGAGCCTCTGTCACCGCGGGCGGTGTCGTAAAGTCCATGTCCGCTACCCACAGGGGCAGCGCATCCTCCGGGTAGCCCATCTCCCGGGCAAAGTCGTATTTCAGGCTGTTGGTATTTCTCCGGTCAATGACCCGGTCAAAGTCAAAGCGCTCCATCTCATTTCCTCCTACAAAATGCCAGAGAGGACGTGCAGCAGGCCACCCACCACGCCGATCAGCAGCAGTACAAGAGCTGCGGTGGGACCACAGCAACCGCTGGGAGACTTGCCGCCTCTGTTGCCGTCGTCAGACAGCAGCGCATCGGTGAGAGCCCAGTCTGTGGCATCGATTTTTCCGTCTCCGTTCCAGTCTATCATGGTTTTACCTCCCGGAAAAGTGGTTTCTGCCTCCGTTATACCGCAATTCCGGGAGAATGACAAGGAGAAGTTTGAGTTCACCACGGGATTTCGTTAGAACAAGAGGGAATTCCCATATCTGACACATATGGAGGCCGATAGCTCTTCGGTATGCTTGTCGAAACACCTTCATAGAATGAACTGAGGAACCACTGATGAAATCTCTCGGACGACTGGCCGAAACTTACTTTCATCAATGGTTCCTTTCCTGTCTTTTCAGATCGACGCTGAAGTGGTATAATGGAAAAACAAAGCAGCAGGTGCAGAAAACACACCATGATCCCAGCGATATGCTCCGAGAGCAGTCTGAGCTCATAAGAGAGCAACCGGAGAATGGGAGGCACAGAACGGGGGTGCCGCACCCCGGGCGTGTGCCTTTCCGACCCGGAGGGGCACATCACTGTGACCGTGGGCTGGAAGCGGGCCGGCGGATTGGCGGCCCTGGTGCTGAGTTTCAAAGATGGGGCAAAGAACCTGGAGGCGAAGCTGAAAAAATCCATGAAACCATCAAGATGAGGGGGCAGGAAAAGGAAAACGGCAGGAAGAACTGGTACTTTCCTACACAGAAGGATCCAACAAGAAGTTATAGTTAGGAGGAACAACAGATGAAATCAAATAAGGCAGCACTGCTTTTGGTGCTTACCATGCTGCTGGGCATTCTTTGCGGCTGCGGCAGTCAACCGGCTGTGGGAACCGCAGCCGGGTCAACAGGGGAGACCGTAACGGAGACAATGGGAGAGGACGGCGTAAAGCTCTCCGATGACGCTTCGGATTTTGTGCTTTTGAGCCAGGCTGTGCCGGATGCCATTCTGGAGATCCGCTATTATTCCACCTACAATTTCGTCGGGGACCGGATCGACGGCTACGAGGAACCCCTTGCCTTTCTGACAAAAGAGGCTGCGGCTGCACTGAAAGAGGTCAGCGACGAGCTGGTCAGCAAGGGCTACCGCCTGAAGATCTATGACGCGTATCGTCCGCAGATGGCTGTGACTCATTTTATGAACTGGGCTCTGGATACAGAGGATACCCGTATGAAGGAATATTTCTATCCTGAGCTGGAAAAGGATGTACTGTTTCCGCAGGGGTACATTGCGGAGCACTCCGGCCACAGCCGGGGCAGCACGGTGGATCTGACGCTGTTCGATATGACGACGGAAAAAGAAGTGGATATGGGGGGCACCTTTGACTATTTCGGAGAGCTGAGCCACCCTGACTATACCGGAATCACAGAGGAACAGTATGCCAATCGGATGATCCTGCGGGATGCGATGATGAACCACGGTTTTAAACCCCTTGTGGAGGAATGGTGGCATTTTACTTTGGAGAATGAGCCCTATCCCGATACCTACTTCACGTTCCCAATCAACAGTGATTCTGTTGCGGAAGAATAAGCTGTTCCTTCAGACTGGAAAATCCGGGCGGCAGCCTGTGAATGCTGCTTGCAGGTAAAATGTGCGCTTGCAGAAGAAGAGAGGAGTAAAACGAATGAAAGAAGAAAGAAACGCTGCTAAAAAATGGAAAGCTGCGGCCATCGCTGCCCTTGCAGTTGCCCTCATCGCGGTTGCGGCAATCCTGTACCTGCTCAACCGGCCCGTTTCTCCTCTTGCCGCGGAGAACGGTGTGATGACGGCAGATACAGAGGAACAGCCGGTATCCGGGGAATCGGCTTTGTCTCTGTGGACGGAGGATGCCGCCGCCAAAACGGAGCTGATTTCGTACATGGAAGCCATCACAGAAGAGGGCGGAGCGGACTATATTCCCCCGGAGGACCGCATTGCCGTGTTTGATCTGGACGGAACCCTGTTCTGCGAGACCGATCCGAATTATTTCGACTACTGCCTGCTGGTGCACCGTGTGCTGGAGGACCCGGAGTACAAGGATCAGGCAACCGAGTTTGAGCGGGAGGTTGCAGAGAAGATCGTGACACTGAACGAGACCGGCGTGGCCGCCGAGGGACTGGAAGTGGATCACGGACGGGCCGTGGCATCCGCGTTCTCAGGCATGACCATTGAGGAGTTCAACAGCTATATTCAGGAGTTCAAAAAGACTCCCATGCCCAGCTACGAAGGCATGACCCGGGGCGAGGGATGGTATCAGCCCATGCTGCAGGTGGTCAACTACCTGCAGGCCAATGATTTTACCGTTTATATCGTCAGCGGCACCGACCGGTTCATTGTCCGGGGGATCGTGGATGGCTCGCCTTTGGCCATTCCCGCAGCCCAGATCATCGGTTCCGACGAAACCATTGTCACAAAGGATCAGGGCGATGCGGACGGGCTGGAGTATGTGTTTGACGACGATGACCAGCTTGTCCTCGGCGGCGATTTTATCATCAAAAACCTGAAGATGAATAAGGTTGCGGTGATTGCCCAGGAGATCGGCCAGCAGCCGGTCCTCTCCTTCGGAAACAGCAGCGGCGATTCCAGCATGGCGGAATATGTGACAAGCAATAATCCGTACAAGAGTCTGGCCTTTATGCTCTGCTGTGACGACACAGAGCGGGAGAACGGCAATGTGGAGAAGGCAGACAAAATGTTTGGCCTCTGCCAGGAATTCGATTGGGTGCCAATCTCCATGAAGGATGATTGGGCCACCATTTATGGCGAGGGCGTGACGAAACAATAACACACAGCGCGGCTGCCCTTGCAGGGCATCATAAGGTGACAGCTCCCTTCCGCCAAGCCGCTGAGCAGCAAGAGCGAAGCTCTGCTCAGCTGTGATTCCGTGGACAGCAGGGGGAAGGCGGATTCCGAGGGGAAAGGGACCATTCCGAAGCATGATACGGGTCAGTTTGTCATCTTTGTGAAGGGCAGCGGCGGTCAGATTCCGTATTCCGCCCACAAAAAGTTCAAGAAAACCCCAAGACCGCAGCTGTCAAAGGGAATCAGGCCGCCACGAAAGGCATCAACGGCCGGGAAGAAGAAAACCTGCTGTGGCCCCACCTGCAAACAGTGAACGGAAACAATCTGCTCCGGCTGGAGCGAGGCCAGGAAAACCAACATCGCAAGGTAAAGGAGAGCTTATCATGACCATCAACAAGACACAGAATGCATCCGCTCTGACCGTGGCCCTGGAGGGCCGTCTGGACACCACCACCGCCCCCCAGCTGGAGGAGGAGCTGAAAAGCTCCCTGGCTGGCATCACCGATCTCGTCTTTGACTTTGCAAAGCTGGAGTACATCTCCTCCGCCGGACTGCGGGTGCTCCTCAGCACCCAAAAGGTGATGAACCGGCAGGGCAGCATGATAATCCTCCACGTCAACGAGATCATTATGGAAGTCTTTGAGGTCACCGGCTTTGTGGATATTCTGACCATTGAGTGAGTGAATCCTCATTTCATATGAGGAGAAAGGCTGAAAAAGGGCTGAAAAAGCAAACTCCATCAGGAGAGGAGAACAATCTATGCAAACCGATAAGATCAAGCTGAACAGCGCCGGAACGGGGGTGGCTCAGGCACTGGAGGAGTCCGAACGCTTCGTCGCCTACGCCGGTCTGACCGGAAAGAGCGCCATTCATGTGCGCCTGCTCACCGAGGAGACCTTAGGCATGGTACGGGGCATGCTGGGAGATTTCCCTGCCCGGTTCTGGCTGGAGAGTACCAAAAAAGGCGAAAAACGACTGTGCCGCATCTGCATTTCCGTCAACACCGATGTGGACTATGACCGGCGGCAGGAGCTGCTCAGCGTCAGCAGCAGCGGGCAAAACGCCGCCGCCGTGGGCATCGTGGGCAAGATCCGTGAGATCATCGAGCTGGGTCTGCAGGGCTATGACGAGGCCGCCCGCTTTCAAGCGGAGCATGGTATGAGCACTGCCAACAGTGCCTCTATGGGCATGGTGAACCCTGATGCATTGACCGAATCCTTTTACTGGTCTCTGGACACCTACAAGGAGCAGGTCTCCGAGCTGGAGAACACCCAGCAGGCGAAAGAGGCATGGGACGAGCTGGAGAAATCGGTGGTGTCCAAGCTGGCCGACGAGGTCCGGGTGGGCATCCGCCGGGGCCGGGTGGAACTGGTCGTGGAGAAACTGGTGTAAAGCCGCCCCCTCTGGCGCAGCTGTGGCAATTGAAATGCAGAG
>CAMNOL010000040.1 GCA_946546815.1 uncultured Oscillospiraceae bacterium | reverse complement strand
ATACAGTCAGATTGTTCTGCGACTCCAAATCAATATTTCCCAACTTATTATATCAGCTTTGAGGGCAAATGACAATGAGAAAAAATGCTGGAAGAGGGGGAAACGTGCGCTTCAACAGGCATACAAAAAGAAGAGTTTCTTATGGCCCAGAATATGGAGGATCTTTCAATTGTCAAAGTTCTTCTCCTGACGTATAATTAAAATTACTGTAAAAACCCCAGGAAAATCCATATCATCTGAGGAAATGAGGACCTGTTTCTATGAATTACGCAGAAGAATCTCTGAAGCTCCATTACCAGTGGGCAGGCAAGCTGGAGACCGTTCCCAAAATGGAGGTCAAGGACAAGGAGGCGCTGAGCCTTGCTTACACCCCCGGCGTGGCGGAGCCCTGCCGGGTGATCCAGAAGGACCCCTCAAAGAGCTATGAACTCACCGGCCGCTGGAACACGGTGGCAGTGGTCACCGACGGTTCGGCCGTACTGGGACTGGGCGACATCGGCCCCGAGGCGGGCATGCCCGTGATGGAAGGCAAGTGTGTGCTGTTCAAGTCCTTTGGCGGCGTGGATGCGGTGCCGCTGTGCGTGAAGAGCAAGGATGTGGACACCATTGTGGATACCATCGCTCTGCTGGAGGGCAGCTTCGGCGGCATCAATCTGGAGGATATTTCCGCTCCCCGGTGCTTTGAAATTGAGCGCAGGCTGAAGAAACGCTGCTCCATTCCCATTTTCCACGACGACCAGCACGGCACCGCTGTGGTGGTGCTGGCCGCGCTGACCAACGCGCTGAAGGTGGTGGGCAAGGACATCAGCAAAATCCGCGTGGTCACCTGCGGAGCGGGGGCCGCCGGCATCGCCATCATCAAGCTGCTCATCGCCCGGGGCCTGACGGATGTGATCATGTGCGACCGCAAGGGCGCTATTTATGAGGGCCGGGAGGGGCTGAACCCTGCCAAAGAAGAGATCGCCGCCATCACCAATCGGGAAAAGCGCGCAGGGTCTCTGGCGGAGATGCTCAAGGGTGCAGATGTGTTCATCGGCGTCTCCGGCCCGGACATGGTGACCAAGGAGATGGTCTGGTCCATGGCTCCCGGCGCCATTCTGTTCCCTATGGCCAACCCTGACCCGGAAATCATGCCGGACCGTGCGCTGGCTGCCGGCGCCGCCGTGGTGGGAACCGGCCGCAGCGACTTCCCCAACCAGATCAACAACGTGCTGGCCTTCCCCGGCATCTTCCGCGGAACCTTTGATGTGCGTGCCAGCGACATCAACGACGAAATGAAGCTGGCGGCTGCCGATGCGCTGGCGTCTCTGGTGCCGGAGGACAAGCTCAGCTCCGAGTTTATTCTGCCCTATGCCTTTGACCCGGCGGTGTGCCCCGCGGTGGCCAAGGCGGTGGCCGAGGCGGCAAAGCGCAGCGGCGTTGCAAGAATCTAACCAGGCTGCGCCTGGAGGCAATCGCTAACGCCTGCCGGCAAGGCTGCGCCTGGAGGCAATCGCTACCGCCCGCCGGCTGTCGTATGTTCATGGAATGGGTATGGCCCTGCCACGCCGGGGCAAGGGGTGTCGGAATCTGCAAAAGAGGCTCCGCATGAGAAGGCTGCGCCTTAAAGCAATCGCTCAACCTCTTTATTGGTTTAAACTGATAGAAAATATTCCCCGCAACCCGTTGACAGGGTGGGGGAATATTTTTATAATAAAGTCAGACCATTTCCCAGATGAAGGGAAGAAAGAAGGAACCTGTTATGGCAGAACGTATCACCGGACACACTCAGCTGCTGGGCTTCTTTGGCTCTCCTGCCGCCCACTCCAGCTCCCCCGCCATGCACAACGAGGCATTTGCTCAGCTGGGTCTGGATTACGCCTATCTGGCGTTTGATATTGACCTGACCCGCATTGAAGATGCGGTGAAGGCGCTGCGCACCTTCCACATGAAGGGCGCCAATGTGTCCATGCCCTGCAAAAATGCAGTGATGCAGTATCTCGACGAAATCGACCCCGCTGCACGGCTGTGCGAGGCAGTTAACACCATTGTTGTGCAGCCGGACGGAACCCTGAAGGGCTACTCCACGGACGGCGTGGGCTACATGACCTCTCTCAGCGACCGTGGCATTGACATCATCGGCAAGAAAATGACCCTGGTGGGCTGCGGCGGCGCCGGCAAGGCCATTGCGGTGCAGGCTGCGCTGGACGGCGTGAAGGAAATCTCCATTTTTAACGTAAAGGACTCCTTCTGGCATCGCTGCGAGAAGGCGGTTGCGGACATCACCGCTGAAACTGACTGCAAGGTGAACCTGTTTGAGCTGAACACAGAGGATCCTGCCGCCATGCAGAAGCTGAAGGACGAGATCGAGGACTCCGCGCTGCTGGCCAACGCTACCGGCGTGGGCATGGGCAAGCTCAAGGGACAGACCTACATCCCCGACAAATCCTACCTGCGTCCCGACCTGATCGTCACGGACACCATTTACTCTCCTGCCAAGACTGCCCTGCTGGAGATGGCAGAGGAAGTGGGCTGCACCACCGTCAACGGTCTGGGCATGCTGTTCTTCCAGGGCGCTGCGGCTTTCAAGCTGTGGATGGGCCAGGATATGCCCATTGAGCATATGAAGAAGTACATCGGCCTGTAACCGGGGTTGAGTCCCGGCCCCGAACCGCTCCGCCCGTCGGCGGGGCGATCAAAATCTCGATGGGCAACCGTTTATCTCCGCCGAGGGATCGTGGACGGAACAGTAGCTGATTCTGCGGCTCAAAAAGTCCGTGTTTGCCCGGTTGAGTAAACTTGCCCCTACGAAAATAATCAGATAACCCCGCCTCTGTCTCAGCATTTACTGAAACGGAAGCGGGGCTTTGGTTTTTCCATTTTCACTCACAATCCCTCGGCGGCCTAATTATTTTTGCCTTTGCTATGGCTGGTGCCGCCGATGGGCGGAGCGAGGGAAAGTTTCGGTGGGTTCTCAGGGAGGGACTTTACAAAGTCCCTCCCTGAGCAGGGTTCGGGACGGAGTCCCGACCTCACTGGATCTCGATGCGGCGAGTGGGAGGAGTGACAGGCTGCTCTTTGGGCAGGGTCAGCTTCAGTACGCCGTTCTCATAGGCGGCGGAGATGTTGGACTCATCAATGCCAGACACATCGAAGCTGCGCTGGAAGGAGCCGTACCGGCGCTCACGGCGCAGGTAGCTGCCCTTCTCATCCTTTTCCTCCTTATGCTCCTGATGAGCAGCGGAGATGGTGAGCACATTGTCCTTCAGGTCCAGGTTGATGTCCTCTTTGTTGAAGCCGGGCAGGTCAGCCTCCAGCAGGTAGCTCTCGCCCAGATCCTGAATGTCGGTGCGGAAGGCCGGCAGATCCGCGTTGCTGTTGCGGAAGAAGTCCCGGGCGAAGTTGTCAAAAGAATGATACAGGTCCATATCGTTGTGATCAAAAGGAATCATGCCGAACATAATAAAACGCTCCTTTAAAATAGAATTGATAAAGTTGGAAGCTGGCATATTGGAATCAAGAGTGCTAGCTCTAACACCGGACAAAGACCATATGCCAACGGAAAATGGAAAGGGATTATTTGCTTTTATGGGACGTTTTTGTTGTCCTATTAGCTCTTTCCTTTTTCTGTTGATACTATACCGCCAGATTATGAACAAATCTCGCGAATCATGTTACCAAATTGTGAACTTTAGCAGTCACGCATAAAGAGTGCTAAAGCCAAAGAAAAAAACACCTCTGCCCTGGAAGGACAGAGGTGGAACCATTGGGAGCGTGATTACCGGTTCTTTTTGGCATGGATGCTCTTCATGCGCAGGTCGTTGGACAGGATGCGCTTGCGCAGGCGCAGGTGCAGCGGGGTGACCTCCAGCAGCTCATCATCCGCCAGGAACTCCAGGCACTGCTCCAGGCTCATCTGGCGGGGCGGAATCAGCCGCAGTGCGTCATCGGAGCCGGAGGCGCGGGTATTGGTCAGCTGCTTCTTCTTGCAGACGTTGACGGTGACATCCTCGTTCTTGGGATTCATGCCGATGATCATGCCCTCGTACACGTCCACGCCGGCGCCGATGAACAGCACGCCGCGCTGCTGGGCGTTGTACAGACCGTAGGTGATGGACACGCCGGTCTCGTAGGAGATCAGGGAGCCGGTGCTGCGGCGGTCCAGATCGCCCTTATAGGGGGCGTAGGAGTCAAACACGGAGGCCATAATGCCCTCGCCCTTGGTGGCGGTGAGGAACTCGTTCCGGTAGCCGAACAGGCCGCGGGAGGGGATGAGGAAGTTCATCTTCATGCGCTCCCCCACCGGGTTCATATCCACCAGGTCGCCCTTGCGCTGGCCCAGCTGCTCGATGACGGAACCAACGCAGTCCCCGGGCACATCAATGACCAGCCGCTCAATGGGCTCGCATTTGACGCCGTCGATGGTGCGGAACAGCACACGGGGAGGAGAAACCTGGAACTCATAGCCCTCCCGGCGCATGGTCTCGATGAGGATGGACAGGTGCATCTCACCCCGGCCGGCCACGTTGAAGGAGTCGGTGGAGTCCTCCACGTCGGTGACCCGGAGGGAGACGTCCTTCAGGGTCTCCCGGTACAGGCGGTCGCGAATCTGGCGGGAAGTGACAAATTTGCCGTCCTTGCCCGCATAGGGGGAGTCGTTGACGGAGAAGGTCATCTCCATGGTGGGGGCGGAGACCTTGACAAATTCCAGAGGCTCAATGCACTCGGGCACACAGATGGTGTCGCCGATGGTCACGTCACCGATGCCGGACAGGGCGATGATATTGCCGGCCTCTGCCACCGGACAGGGCACCCGGGACAGGCCGTTGTACTCAAACAGCGCAGATGCCTTGAACTTTTTGGAGACGTTTTCCGGGTCGTGGTAGTTGCACACCTGAATTTCCTGATTCTGCTTCAGGGTGCCTCGCTCCACACGGCCAATGGCGATACGGCCCACAAACTCATTGTAGTCGATGGAGGACACCAGCATCTGGAAGGGGGCGTCCAGATCCACCTCAGGGGCGGGGATATAGTCCAGAATGGTATCGAAGAGGGGCTTCAGGTTGGTGCCCAGGGTGTCGGGATCGGTGGAGCAGATACCCTGACGGGCAGCGCAGAACAGGAAGGGGGAGTCCAGCTGCTCATCGGTGGCATCCAGATCCATCAGCAGCTCCAGCGTCTCGTCGATGACCTCGTGGATCCGCTGGTCGGGACGGTCAATTTTGTTGACCACCACGATGACCCGGTGGCCCATTTCCAGCGCCCGGGAGAGCACAAAACGGGTCTGGGGCATGGGACCCTCCGCCGCGTCCACCAGCAGGATGACGCCGTTGACCATCTTCAGGATGCGCTCCACCTCGCCGCCGAAGTCCGCATGGCCCGGGGTGTCCACGATGTTGATTTTTACGCCGTTATAGGAGACGGCGGTATTTTTCGCCAGAATGGTGATGCCGCGCTCCCGCTCCAGATCGCCGGAGTCCATCACCCGCTCCACGACCTCCTGATTTTCGCGGTACACGCCGCTCTGCTGGAGCAGCGCATCCACCAGGGTGGTCTTGCCGTGGTCGACGTGGGCGATAATGGCTACATTTCTCAGGTTTGTCTGTTTCATGCCGATGCCTCTCTTATCAAAATGAAAAATCAGTCTTTACATAATTTCACAAATTGTATTATATACGCTCCCTAGGAAAGTGCAACCTCTTTTCGGGGAACCATTGACAAAATTGGCGTTTTCGGTTAAAATAAACCAGTTGAAGCAGAGCGTTTTTGCCATTTTTCCCATGAGGGCATGGGAAACGCTTTTCTCACCTGCGCCAGTAGCTCAGTTGGATAGAGCATCCGCCTCCTAAGCGGAAGGCCGGGGGTTCGAATCCCTTCTGGCGCGTATCGCGGCGAGGCCGGAGCTCCTGTTCTCGGGGGTTCCGGCTTTTTCTAAGGCAACACACCAGAATGGGACAGAGTGAATTGCCAGGATATTTTGTCAGATTGTTCGCAGATTTTTCAGTAATCCTGACGGATTTTAAGAAAATTGCGGGCAAGCTGGCGGAAAACAGACCCTAAGGCACAGAAGCTCCTGTTGTGCGGTGTTGCCCCAATGATTTGGTTCTTTTTGAGAGGATTGTTGCTATGTCTACACCTTCCATGTGGCGTTCTATGACGGCGGAGCTGCCGGTGATCTCCGTCCAGCGGGAGCTGACCGCCTCCTTTGGGGAGGCTCAGCCGGGACAGCTGTCCATCCAGGTGCAGGGAAAACTGCCGGAGGGAAAGCTGGTTCTGGTGGCGGCTTCCACGCCCCACAGCAGATATTGGTACCAGGTTGCCGAAACAGACGGGAATACCGTCACTGCGGAGATGGACAGCTTCGGCAGTGCGTGGGCAGCCTGCGGAGATCCCGCATGGACGCTGTCTTTGGGCCGCATCACCGGAGACGGCGTGGTGCTCTACCCCCTGCGGGGCAAGGGCAGCGTGGACTATGTGAAAACACTGGACCAGTATTTTTGCGATGACCGCCGCCGCTATGCCCGGCCCGCCGGAGGGTTTCAGCGGGAAAAGATTGCATATGAGGTCCTCCCCCGCTATACCGAGCGGAAATATCTGCTGTCCCTGCTGGTCACCACCACGGAAGGCCGCTGGGCCAGTCAGGTTTCCTGCCATCTGGAGGACTGCACCTGGACGAAGGATCTGCTGACGGTGACCATTCAGTGCCCAGAGGGACTGGAGCAGCCGGAGGGCGTTTCCTTCCACGATACCGCCGCCCCCTTGGCGGCTCGCATGTTTTTCCCGGGGAAAGCGGTGGGAGAATTTGCCCAATCCCATCAGATCCGGGCGGACATTCCCCTGTCTGAGCTGTCTCAACTGAACGGGACCCAGGCACTGACCTGTGTGCTGGGCCGGGAGGAGGGGCTGCTGCTCTGGTGCCCGGTGCATATGAGCGGTCCCCAGCTGGGAACGAAGATTCCGTCTGCGTGGGAGTTCCATCCCTTCTTAAAGGGAGAAAAAGGGAACGTTTACCTGTCGGTGGATGAGGAGTACCGGCTGATTTTGGAGCGCAGCGAGGATCTGCCCGGAGCGCAGCGGCTGGACGATACCCTATTAAAGGAATATCTGGCCAGTGAGGACTGCCGCAGCGAACACTATGTCACCGGCATCAATGAAGGCGGTTCCGGCTGGCAGTGGAAGCTGCGCCTGCCCGGCATTGATTTAAAAGGTATGGACGAGGTGGCGCTCTGCCTGGAAAAACAGGGCTCCTCCTTGCGGCTGGAGTGCCCTGCCGGGGTGCAGCCGCTGGAGCACGGCACCCTGCTGAATGTGGACCTGCACTGCCTTGCGGAGCAGCTGGAGAGCTGCCTGATGACGGACTGGTTTCCGGTACTGGCGCTGCGGAGAGGGAGCTGCTTCTGGTATCTGCCGGTGGTGGACCCGGTTCATGCGCTGTACCGATCCCAGGTGCTGGCCTCCAAATTCAGCATTGCCAACGACCTGAACCGTCTGCCCATCGGCGAAACGGAGTTTGCCGGGAGAACGGTGGAGGTGTGTCCCCATTGGGCGGCGAAATACGGCCGCCGGATGTGCCTGCGCATGGCGGATCAGTGCCTGCGGCATATGGCCTCTTTTGCCTGCCGTGCGTCAGAGGGAACCCTCCGCTTCGGCCGGCTGAACATCCGTATCCAGTGCCCCAAGGTGCAGGGGAAATGGGTGGGGGTGATGATCACCCACCGCTACAAGCTGGAACAGGATCGGAAGGACTACTTCTTCCCCGTCAAATCCGTTCGGGACTGCGGAGACCACACGGAGCTGACGGCGTCGGTGAACATCCGCAGGCTGGAGTTCACGCCGCTGTACTGGGATATCCGGGCGGTGGTAGAGCAGGACGGCATCCCCTTCTGGATTCCGGTCCGTGCCCCCATCCGCAGCACCAAAAAGAAGGATATCATGGCCCATTACGGCCTGCGGGGTCTGCTCTTTGGGGAAAGTGCAGTGTTGAACAAGGATTATCAGCTGTTCCTGTACCGAACCATGATCAACCGCTTCGCTCTGGTCTGCCAGGAGCGCACCCCCTACAGCGGGTTTTGGTTCCGGCTGAAGGAACGCTTTGCCTTCCTGCTCTACGTCCTGTTCCGGAAAAAGCTCAGCAAAGACAACATCATGCTGACCTATGAAAAATATTGCTGCATGGCCCAGGACAACGGCTTCTACTTCTTCAAGTACTGCATGGACAACGATCTGGAGCGGCAGATGAAGCGGAAGATCTATTTTGTCATCGACAAAAAGGCGGTGGACTACCGGAACAATCTGCTTCCCTATAAGGATCATGTCATTCAGTTTATGAGTCTGAAGCACATGGTCTACCTGCTGGCCTGCCGGCTGATGGTGTCCAGCGACTCCAAGGCCCACGCCTACGCCTGGCGCTGCAAGGAGAGCATTATTCAGCCTTATATTGAAAAGAACCGGCGGCTGGTATTCTTACAGCATGGCGTTATTGCGCTGAAAAAGGTGGACTTTTTCCGCTCCGGCACCAACGTGGTGGATCTGTTCGTCACCTCCAACGATCGGGAGCATGACATTATTGTGGAGGAGCTGGGCTACCAGCCCCAGGAGGTCATCATCACTGGTCTTGCCCGTTGGGACGTGCTGGAGGACCGGTCCGGGACTGCTGAGAAGCGCACCATTCTGGTCATGCCCACCTGGCGCAACTGGCTAGAGGAGGTCAGCGACGAGACCTTCCGCCAGAGCGACTACTACCGCAACTATATGGAGCTGCTGAATTCCCCCAGGCTGGAGCAGTACCTGGAACAGTATGACCTGTATCTGAACTTCTATATCCACCCCAAGTTCCGGGAGTATATCGGAAACTTCTCCATCTCCGGTGACCGAGTGCGGCTGATTCCCTTTGGCTCCGAGCCGCTGAACCGTCTGATTATGGAGTGCAGTATGCTGATCACCGACTACTCCTCCGTGTGCTGGGACGTGTACTACCAGGGCAAGCCCGTCCTCTTCTACCAGTTTGATGTGGACAAGTACAACGAGACCCAGGGCGCGTATATTGACCTGGAGACCGAGCTGTTCGGCGACCGGGCGGTGAACAACGACCAGCTCTTTGCGCTGATGGAGGAGGAAGCGGCAGACGACTTCCGGCTGAAGCCCAAATACGCCGAGATGCGCCGGTCTATGTACAAGTACATTGACCGAAACAACAGCAAGCGGGTGTGTGAGGAAATCCGGAAGAGAAACTGGTAACCATACCTTTAAATAAGAAAGCACGGATTCAGTCCCTGCAGGAGGAACGCCGGAAAAAGGCATACCTCCTGCGGGGATTTTGCTCCCCAAATCTCCACGGGTGGAGTTATTCTGTGTTTTGCACAGCCTTTTGCACAGGCGGGGGCTTTTGAAAGAAGTTTTCTGTTATAAATTCGGGAAAAAGCCGAAGAATTAGAAAAAAATTGAAATCTATGCTTGACAAAACACGTTGAGTGTAGTATGCTGTTCGCAGTGTGTGAAAGCATACTGTGCGATGACGCGGGAGATTGCGGACGCTGTCCGGTAACTTCCGCTGAGTATGTCCGAACCGGATTCGGGCGGCTGTGTTTTTGATGCTTTGCGTCTCAAGGGGATTCTATGCGCATTGCAGCCAGCCGACATATTTTGTCGGCTTTCCTTATGAGATGGCACGATACACGCGGCAGAGTGTACAAAATCCGGCAGGCCCGCACACTGATTCGGTCCATGTACGACCAATGTACGAAACAGGAGGAACAAACCATGGCAAAAGAATCTATCCGCATTCGCCTGAAGGCTTATGACCATCAGCTGATCGACCAGAGCGCTGAGCGCATCGTCGAGACCGCCAAGCGCACCGGCGCTGCCGTCTCCGGCCCCATCCCGCTGCCCACCAAGAAGGAGATCGTCACCATCCTGCGTGCGACCCACAAGTACAAGGACAGCCGTGAGCAGTTCGAGCGCCGCACCCACAAGCGTCTGATCGACATCCAGAACCCCAGCGCCAAGACCGTTGAGGCTCTGACCAATCTGCAGCTGCCCGCAGGCGTGGACATCCAGATCAAGCTGTAATCCAGCGGATATTCACCCACAAGTCCTGTGCACAGGCGCAGGCGTTCCATTTGTTAACCCGTTTCCCGGCGGCTTGCGAGTCGGGAGGGTCAAGTTGGCGAGAAGCTTCCCCAATGAGCAGGCTCCCCAACCAATAACCTTACAAGGAGGACAAATCCAAAATGGCCAACAAAAAGGCAATCATCGGCAAGAAGATCGGTATGACCCAGATCTTCAACGCTGACGGCAAGGTCGTTCCGGTCACTGTTATCGAGGCCGGCCCCTGCACTGTCGTTCAGAAGAAGTCTGCCGAGAAGGACGGCTACGAGGCCGTTCAGCTGGGCTATCTGCCCACCACTGAGAAGCACCTGACCAAGGCTGAGAAAGGTCACCTGGCCAAGGCCACTGACGAGAACCTGAAGGTGCTGAAGGAAGTACAGTTCACTGACGCTGACAAGCTGGACGTGGGCGACGTGCTGAAAGCTGACGTTTTTGCCGAGGGCGAGCACATTGATGCTACCGCTGTCAGCAAGGGCAAGGGCTATGCCGGCGTCATCAAGCGTCACGGCGCACAGCGCACTCCCATGACCCACGGCGGCGGCCCTGTCCATCGTCATGCCGGTTCCATGGGCTCCACCTCTACCCCGTCCCGTATCCGCAAGGGTAAGATCGGCGCCGGTCAGATGGGTAATGAGCAGGTCACCATTAAGAACCTGGAAATCGTCAAGGTCGACCCCGAGGTCAACCTGATCGCTGTTCGCGGCGCAGTTCCCGGCCCCAAGGGCGGCATCGTTGTGCTGAAGGCCACTACCAAGGTTGTCAAGGCAAAGCAGGCCGCTACCGCAATCAGCCTGAACCCGCAGAAGGCTTCCGGCCGCAACCCGCAGAAGGCATCTGCGCGTAACCGCTAATAGAGGGAAGGAGAGATTTCAATGCCTAAGGCTAACGTTTATGATGTCACCGGCGTTCAGACTGGTGAGATCGAGCTGAACGAGGCTATCTTCGGCATCGAGCCGAACGAAACCGCCGTTCACGCAGTGGTCAAGAATCATCTGGCCAACTGCCGGCAGGGCACACAGTCCGCTCTGACCCGCGCTGAGGTTTCCGGCGGCGGCAAGAAGCCCTGGAGACAGAAGGGCACCGGCCGCGCCCGTCAGGGCAGCACCCGCAGCCCCCAGTGGACCCACGGCGGCATCGTGTTTGCCCCCAAGCCCCGCTCCTATCGCTATACGCTGAACAAGAAGCTGAAGCGTCTGGCTCTGAAGAGCGTGCTGTCTGACAAGGCTGCCAACGGCAACGTGATCGTCATCGACGGTCTGGATCTGGCGGAAGTCAAGACCAAGAGCATGGTCAAGCTGCTGGATGCCGTCAAGGCAGGCAAGAGTGTTGTGGTCACCGACGGCGTGAAGAAGAACGTCGTGCTGTCCAGCCGCAACATCCCCGGCGTCATCACCACTCCGGCCAACATCCTGAGCGTGTATGACATCGTCAACGCCAAGAGCCTGGTGGTCGACAAGGCCGCTCTGGCTACGATTGAGGAGGTCTACCAGTAATGACTGCTTACGATATCATCAAGAAGCCCGTCGTTACCGAGGCTTCTATGGCTGCTACTGCTGACCGCAAGTACACCTTCGTGGTCGACACCCGCGCCACCAAGAACGAGATCGCCAAGGCGGTCGAGAAGATCTTTGAGGTCAAGGTCGCAAAGGTCAACACCATCAACTATGACGGCAAGAAGAAGCGCATGGGCGCCGGCCGTCCCGGCAAGCGCGCCGACTGGAAGAAGGCCGTCGTGACTCTGACCGAGGACTCCAAGACCATCGAGCTCTTCGAAGAAATGGTGTAAGGAGGTAACGCAGAATGGCTATTAAGACTTTTAAGCCGACGACTCCGGCACGCCGCAACATGACCGTGTCCGGCTTCGACGGCATTGACAAGAAGGCAAAGCCCGAGCGCAGCCTCACCGTCAAGCTGAACAAGCACTCCGGCCGCAACAACACCGGCCGCATCACTGTCCGCCATCACGGCGGCGGCGGTAAGAAGATCTACCGCATCATCGACTTCAAGCGCGATAAGGCCGGCGTCGCCGACGTTCTGCGTCTGGAGTACGATCCCAACCGTACCGCTTATATCGCCCTGATCCAGTATGAGGACGGCACCAAGAGCTATATCATCGCTCAGTCCGGCCTGAAGGCTGGCGATAAGGTCGAGTCCGGCGCCGGCGCCGACATCAAGCCCGGCAATTGCCTGCCTCTGGCCAACATCCCCGTGGGCACCGTTATCTCCTGCATCGAGATGCACAAGAACCACGGCGCACAGCTGGTTCGCGCCGCTGGCGAGCAGGCTCAGCTGATGGCAAAGGAAGACGGCTATGCTCAGATCCGCCTGCCCTCCGGCGAGTATCGCCTGATCAAGCTGGACTGCCGCGCTGTCATCGGCGGCATCGGCAACGAAGACCACGGCAACATCCACATTGGTAAGGCTGGCCGCAAGCGTCACATGGGCGTCCGTCCCACCGTCCGCGGCAGCGTCATGAACCCCAATGATCATCCCCATGGTGGTGGCGAGGGCCGCGCTCCCATCGGTCGCTCCGGTCCTGTTACTCCCTGGGGCAAGCCTGCTATGGGCTACAAGACCCGCAGCAAGAAGAACCGCAGCGAGCGCTTCATCGTTCGTCATCGTAAGTCTAAGTAAGGAGGCCAGTTAGAATGAGCAGATCTGTTAAGAAAGGCCCCTTCTGCGCCCCCGAGCTGCTGAAGAGAGTCGATGAAATGAATGCCAAGGGTGAGAAGAAGATCCTGAAGACCTGGAGCCGCAGCTCCACCATCTTCCCCTCCTTCGTCTCCCACACCTTCAATGTGTACAACGGTAAGAAGTTCATCCCCGTGTACGTGACCGAGGATATGGTCGGCCACAAGCTGGGCGAGTTCGCTCCTACCCGTACCTTCAAGGGCCACAGCGGTGGCAAGACCAAGTAAGGAGGACAGAATCATGAGTGAAGCTAGAGCAAGCCTGTCCTTCGCACGCATCTCCCCCCGCAAGGTGAATGTCGTCTGCGCGCTGATCCGTGGCAAGGACGTTGAAATGGCTACTGCCATCCTGCAGCACACCCCCAAGGCCGCTTCCGAGTACCTTCTGAAGCTGGTCAAGAGCGCTGCTGCCAATGCCGAGAACAATCACGGCATGGATCCCGACAAGCTGGTCGTGAAGGCTGCCTATGCAGACGCCGGCATGACCATGAAGCGTATGCGTCCCCGCGCCCATGGCCGCGGCTACCGCATCAACAAGAGAACTTCTCATGTCACCGTCGTGGTGGAAGAGAAAGAATAAGGAGGCATATCTATGGGACAGAAAGTGAATCCCCACGGCTTCCGCGTGGGTGTCATTAAGGACTGGGATTCCCGCTGGTATGCCAGCGAAGAGAAGGTCGGCGACCTGATCGTTGAGGACCAGAAGATCCGCAAGTTCCTGAAGAAGGAAATGTTCGCCACCGGCGTGCCCAAGATCGAGATCGAGCGCGACAACGCCAAGGTCACTGTCTATGTGCACTGCGCCCGCCCCGGCATGATCCTGGGCAAGGACACCTCCGAGATCGAGCGCCTGCGCGGTGAGGTCTCCAAGCTGATCGGCGGCAAGACCGTGGTGCTGAACATCGTTGAAGTCAAGCGCAACGAGGTGGATCGCAACGCTCAGCTGGTGGCTGAGAACATCGCTCAGCAGATCGAGAAGCGTACCTCCTTCCGCCGCGCGATGAAGAACGCTATCTCCCGCGCCATGCGTTCCGGCGCCAAGGGCATCAAGGTGACCCTGGCCGGCCGTCTGAACGGCGCTGAGATCGCCCGCAGCGAGTCTTATCATGAGGGCACCATCCCCCTGCAGACCCTGCGCGCTGATATCGAGTACGGCTTCGCCGAGGCCGCGACCACCTATGGCCGCATCGGCATCAAGGTTTGGGTGTACACCGGCGAGGTGCTGCAGCAGACTCTGCGCACCACTCCCCGCACCATCGACCTGTCCAAGCCCTATCGCGAGCGCAGCGATCGTCCCCGTCGTGGCGGCCGTCGCGGTGACCGCAACAACGGTGAGCGCCGCAGCTTCAACCGTAATAACGACCGTCGTCAGGGCGGTGCACCTCGTAAGGAAGGAGGAGCTCAGTAATGCTGCTGCCTAAGAGAGTTAAATACCGCAAGCAGATGCGTGGTCGTATGACCGGCAAGGCTACCCGCGGTAATGTCGTCAATTATGGCGAATTTGGTCTTCAGGCTCTGGAGCCGGCATGGATTACCTCCCGTCAGATCGAGGCTGCCCGTGTTGCCATGACCCGTTACACCAAGCGTGGTGGTAAGGTCTGGATCAAGATCTTCCCCGACAAGCCCGTCACCCAGCAGCCTGCCGAGACCCGCATGGGTAAAGGTAAGGGTTCCCCTGAGTACTGGGTTGCTGTCGTCAAGCCCGGCCGCGTGATGTTTGAGATCGGCGGCGTGAGCGAAGAAGTCGCTCGCGAGGCTCTGCGTCTGGCCAGCCACAAGCTGCCCATCAAGACCAAGATTGTGACCAAAGCTGAAGAGGAGGTTGAGGCGTAATGAAGGCTACTGAAGTTCGCGGCATGACTCCGGCAGAGCTGGAGACCAAGCTGGATGAGCTGAAGAAAGAGCTGTTTCAACTGCGCTTTCAGAACGCTACCAACCAGCTGTCCAACCCTGGCAAGATTGCTGATGTCAAGAAGGACATTGCCCGTGTAAAGACCATCATCCGTGAGAAGCAGATCGCTTCCGCAGGCCGCTGAGCATAGGAGGAAATGACAATGGAAAGAACTTCTTCCCGTAAAACCAGAGTCGGCCTGGTCGTTTCTGATAAAATGGACAAGACGATCGTTGTTGCCATCGCCGAACATGTGGCACATCCCCTGTACAAGAAGATCGTCAAGCGCACCTACAAGCTGAAGGCTCATGACGAGCTGAATCAGGCTCATGTGGGTGACCGCGTCCGCGTGATGGAGACCCGTCCCCTGTCCAAGGACAAGCGCTGGAGACTGGTTGAGATCGTCGAGAAAGCTAAGTAAGGAGGTACCGGTATGATCCAGGAAGAATCCTATCTGAAGGTTGCCGATAATACCGGCGCCAAGATGCTGAAGACCATCCGCGTGCTGGGTGGTTCCAAGCGCAAGTTTGGCAACATCGGTGATGTGGTCGTCGCCTCCGTGCGTAAGGCTGCTCCCGGTGGTTCCGTGAAGAAGGGCGACGTGGTCAAGGCTGTCATCGTCCGCTCTGTCCGCGGCGTCCGCCGCCCCGACGGCTCCTATGTCCGTTTTGACGAGAATGCTGCCGTCATCATCAAGGAAGACAAGACCCCCCAGGGCACCCGTATCTTTGGGCCGGTGGCTCGTGAGCTCCGTGACAAGGACTATCTGAGAATCCTGTCCCTGGCTCCTGAAGTTATTTAAGGAGGTACCCAGGAATGAATAATCTGTACGTCAAGCAGGGCGACAAGGTCGTCGTGCTGTCCGGCAAGGACAAGGGCACCGTCGGTGAGGTTCTCACCGCCATGCCCAAGGCTGGCAAGGTTGTTGTCAAGGGCGTGAACGTCTGCTCCTGCCACACCAAGCCCCGCCGTCAGGGCGACGAGGGAGGCATCATCCAGAAGGAGTGCCCCATCTACGTCTCCAAGGTGATGCTGGTCTGCCCCAAGTGCGACAAGCCCACCCGGGTTGCCCACAAGAAGGTTGAGATCAACGGCAAAATGAAGAGCGTCCGCGTCTGCAAGAAGTGCGGCGCTGAGCGAATCTGAGAAAGGAGCGTAAACCATGCCTACTTTAAAAGATAAGTACAAGCAGGAAGTCGCTCCTGCTATGATGAGCAAGTTCGGCTACAAGTCCGTGATGCAGATTCCCCGTCTGGAGAAGGTCATCGTGAACGTCGGTGTCGGCGAGGCCAAGGAGAACGCCAAGGTTCTGGAAGCTGTTGTCGGCGATGTGGCTACCATCACCGGCCAGAAGCCCGTTATCACCAAGGCTAAGAAGTCCATCGCTAACTTCAAGCTGCGTGAGGGCATGCCCATCGGCGTGAAGGTGACCCTGCGCCAGGACAAGATGTGGGAGTTCGTTGACCGTCTGTTCAACATTGCTCTGCCCCGTGTCCGTGACTTCCGCGGCATCAATCCCGACGGCTTCGACGGCCGCGGCAACTATGC
>CAMNOL010000039.1 GCA_946546815.1 uncultured Oscillospiraceae bacterium | reverse complement strand
GAAAACTGCGAACAATCTGAACACAAACAATCCTCACAATTCGCACTTGTCCCATTATGCGGTGAAGCCCTAAGAGAAAAACAGGAGACACCCCAGCTTCCCTGTCCGGTGTCTCCTGTTCTCATTCTTCCTTATCTCAGTCTGCCCAGAATGGTCACGCTGTAGGGCTTCAGCGCCAGGCCACCCCGCAAACCCTTCTGCCGCCGTTTTTCCTTCCAATAGAAGCTGTCCTCGCCGTCGCAAAGGCACTTCCACAGTCCCGGGGGCAGAGTGATGGTCTGTTCCTCCGGGCAGGGGTTGTAATACACCGCCGCCTGGCTCCACTTCCTGCAGGTTTGCAGCAGGAAGCCCGTGCAGCACTCCGGCGCCTCCAGAAACGGGATGTCCAGCACCTGCTGGGCCGTCATGGGCCGGGGATACAGCTCCCGGCGCAGCGCCAGCAGTCCCCGGTACCACTCCACCAGGTCGGAGAACTGGGCCATGCGCCCCCAGTCCAGCATATTCAGCGGAGTGGGTCCGGTGTAGCTGTTGCCGTTGCCCAGCTTGGTGCGGCCAAACTCCTCGCCGCTCTGGAAAAAGCCCAGTCCCGGCAGCGTCAGGCAGATGCCGGCGGTCAGGCGGTTTTTCTGCACCAGCTCCTCCGTTTTCGCGTAAAAGTCCTGGTTGCCTTGCTGTACCGTCAGCCGGTCCCACAGGGTGAAATTGTCGTGACAGGAAACGTACTGCACGATCTGCTCCGGCGTCTGGACATAGCCGCCCCGCTCCCTGTCGCACCAGCCGTGAATGGCCCCCTTCAGCTGCTCCGCCAGCTGCTCATTGGCGCCGCCGGTGGCGTAGCCCGCCTGCCGCACGTCGAAGGGGCTGCCTATCAGGATGTTCCGGGTGTCGTCGCTGAAGGCGTCGATGCGTTTGTCCAGCTGGAACATGGCGCTTTTGTCCGCAGACACCGCCCCGTTTTTCATCTGGGGGGGCAGCGCCGCCCAGGGCTCGCCGTACATAAGGATGTTCTTTCCGTTTGGCAGCGTGTCCAGCCGCTGCCGGATCAGGTTCATGGTGGTCACGTCGTGCACCGCCATCAGGTCGAAGCGGAAGCCGTCGATGTGGTACTCCTCCGCCCAATAGCACACAGATTCGATCATGTACTCCCGGAAAGCGCTGCGGTCGCTGGCCGTTTCCGTGCCGCAGCCGGACCCGTTGGCAAAGCTGCCGTCGGGGAGGTAGCGGTAGTAGCTGCCCGGCGCCGTCCGCTGGAACCAGGAGTCCCAGCTATAGGTGTGGTTGTACACCACATCCATAATGACGCCCATTCCGGCCCTGTGGATGGCCTGGATCATCTCCTTGCACTCCCGGATGCGCACCGCGCCGTGGTAGGGGTCGCTGGAGTAGCTGCCCTCGGGGACGTTGAAGTTCTCCGGGTCATAGCCCCAGTTGTAGGTCATCAGGGGGTTGCGCTCGTCCACGGTGCAGAAGTCAAAAATGGGCTGGAGCTGCACATGGGTCACCCCCAGCTGCCGGAGGTAGTTCAGGCAGGTAGGCACCTCCCCCGCCCCGTCCAGCGTGGTCTCCCCCTCGGTGAAGGCCAGGTATTTTCCCTGGTTCCGGGGAGAGACGCCGCTGCGGGGGTCCGAGGAGAAATCCCGGACATGGACCTCCCAGATTACCGGGGCGGTTTTCGGCCGCAGGGGGCCGTGGTCCTTTTTCCAGTTGGAGGGGTTGGTGGACTCCAGATCCACCACCATGCTGCGGTTTCCGTTGACCCCTGCCGCCAGCGCCCAGGGGTCCGCCGACCAGGTGACGCCTCCCCCGCAGTCCGTCACCAGAAACTGATAGTATTGATTTTTCAGATCCCCGTGGATCGTATGGGCATAGGTCCCGTCCCCCATATTTTGCATGGAGATCTGTCCCAAAAAACGAGCCCCGGGCTCCTCGTCGCTGCCGGTGGTGAATCGCTGCAGCAGCACGCGGACAGCCTGGGGCGCCCACAGGCGGAACACCGTCCGATCCGGAGTATAATCCGCACCAAAGGGCAGTTTTCGCCTCATCTCATCGCTCCTTTCCCTCGTCCGGCGCTGCTCCCGCCAAACGAAACCGTTTTCATAGTGTGAATGGATTCATTTTACTCCATCGCGCCCTTTCCTGCAAGTCCCTTTGCTGTTTTTTTCGGAATCAGGAGGAGTTTTCTCTCTTCTTTCCCAGACAATTCCCATTGGAAAAACCGACAAAAAGAGGGGAAATCGCACAGAATGCCGGTTGTGCTTTTGGGGAAAAGGCGGTATAATCGAAGTAACCTGAAACCATTTACTTTCCAGGAAGGGGATTGTTTATGAAACGAACAAAAATCATCTGCACCATCGGCCCTGCCTCCGCCAACGAGGAAACCCTGACCGAAATGATCAAGGGCGGCATGAACGTGGCCCGGCTGAACTTCTCCCACGGCACCCACCCGGAGCAGCAGGAGAAAATCGACCTGATCAAGCGGGTGCGGGACAAGCTCCATGAGCCGGTGCCCATTCTGCTGGACACCAAAGGCCCGGAATACCGCATCGGCACCTTTGAGAATCACGCCATCCTGCTGGCAGACGGCGACACCTTCACCTTCACCGTCAACGACGTACCCGGCAACCAGGAGCACGTCAGCGTGTCCTACAAGGGCCTGGTCCACGAAATGAACGTGGGCGACATCATCCTGGTCAACGACGGCCTGGTCAAGTTCCAGGTCCGGGAAAAGACCGACACCGACCTGATCTGCGACGTGGTCATCGGCGGCCGCCTGTCCGACCGGAAGAGCATGAGCTTCCCCGACAAGGTGCTGAAGCAGATCTACCTCAGCGAGCAGGACAAGGCCGACCTGCTGTTCGGCATCAAAAACGACGTGGACTTCGTGGCCTGCTCCTTCGTCTCCCAGGCCCAGGATGTCATGGACGTGCGCAACTTCCTGGACGCCAACGGCGGCAAGGACATCCAGCTCATCGCCAAGCTGGAGAACCGGGCCGGCGTGGATAACGCCGAGAAGATCCTGGAGCACTGCGAGGGCCTGATGGTGGCCCGGGGCGACCTGGGCGTGGAGATTCCCTATGTGGAGCTGCCCGCCATCCAGAAGAAGCTCATCACCACCTGCCGCCTGAAGGGCGGTCTGGCCATCACCGCCACCGAGATGCTGGAGAGCATGATCTCCAAGCCCCGTCCCACCCGTGCGGAGATCTCCGACGTGGCCAACGCCGTGTTCGACGGCACCAGCGCCATCATGCTCTCCGGCGAGACCGCCATGGGCAAGTACCCGGTGGAGGCCGTCACCGCCATGTCCAACATCGCGGTGGAAGCCGAGAACAACACCCACTACACCGACCGCTTCAAGCGCTATCACTTTGAGCTGCAGAATCTGAACGACGCCCTGTCCCACTCCACCTGCCAGCTGGCCATCGACACCAACGCCACCTGCATCGTGGCCTGCACCCGCACCGGCACCACCGGCAAGATGATCTGCCGCTTCCGCGCCCCCATGCCCATCATCGGCATGACCACCAACGAGAAGGCTTACCGCCAGCTGGCCATGAGCTGGAACGTGAAGCCTGTGATGATTCAGGAGTTCTCCTCCACCGACGTGCTGTTCTACCACGCCGTGCTGGTGGCCCGCACCACCGGCTTTGCCAAGAGCGGCGACACCATCGTCATCACCGGCGGCATGACCAACGGCCGCAGCGGCAACACCAACCTGATTAAGGTTGAGACCCTGGAGGATGTGCCCAACCACGGCGCCCACTACGTATTCTGAGTTCATCTGAGGATTGAGTCCCGGCGGCGGAGCGTCTGCTCCGCCGCTTTTTCTGCCCTCCGGGACAGCCCGGAGGTTCCGCCTGAACCCCTGATTCAGGCTTGCAGCTTTTGGGATTCCGTATTATAATACATTCAGAAATGTCATTACAGGAGGTTTGACAAATGACCGCCGCAGAACGCAGGAATCAGATTCTGGTCTGTTTACAGGGGCAGGCAAAGCCCGTCAGCGCCTCTGCGCTGGCAAAAGAGCTGTCTGTCAGCCGTCAGATCATTGTGGGAGACGTGGCGCTGCTGCGGGCAGCGGGAGAGGACATCTCCGCCACGCCCCGGGGCTATGTGCTCTCCCGGGAGCAGTCCGGACTCATCCGCCGCATCGCCTGCCTGCACACCGCCGCCCAAATGGGCCGGGAGCTTCAGATCTGCGTGGACCACGGCTGCACCGTTCAGGATGTCATTGTGGAGCACCCGGTGTACGGGCAGCTCTCCGGTGAGCTGCAGCTCGCCTCCCGCTACGATGTCAAGCAGTTTCTCAAGCGGGTGTCAGAGGAGAGCGTCCACTCCCTGTCCGAGCTCACCGACGGCATCCATCTGCACACCCTGCGCTGTCCCAGCCAGGACGCCTATGAG
Organism: uncultured Oscillospiraceae bacterium; assembly: GCA_946546815.1. Lineage (GTDB taxonomy): Bacteria > Bacillota > Clostridia > Oscillospirales > Oscillospiraceae > Onthomonas. The sequence goes on along the minus strand of CAMNOL010000039.1, from coordinate 11,867 downwards.
CGGGTGTGCCGGGAGCTGGAGGAGGAGGGCATCCTGCTGACGGAGCAGTCGGAGGAGAAATCCTGCGCCACGTGCTGATTCCAGACAGATAAAAACAGAGCTGGCCGCCCAGAGGGGGAACGGCACAGCTCTGTTTCTTTTTTATGCTGGTTGGGATCAGCGCAAGGGGCAAACATACTGACACAGAGGAATGCAGAAGTGTCCTGAACTGCGGCGGTATGTTTGAAGATTGCCATGGACACCGGCCCTCAGATTTTTCCCTGCTCTCTCAGGATGCTCTCCACCAGGGTGACGCACTCGAACACCATGGAGTCGCAGTGGGGCTTCTTCTCTCTCCCCTGCTCCTTGTTCATCCGCAGCAGGTTGGCGCAGTCCAGGAAATTGCTGTGGCGCTCCCTCAGGGTGCGGTAATACGCCCCGATGGTTCTGGGGTCGTCCACACCGAAGAGTCCCAGCACCATCAGGCCGCCGGTGATGGCGCCGCAGATGGAGGCCATTTTCATGCCGCCGCCGAAGTTGGCGGCAAAGCGCAGCGCCTGCTCCTCCGTTAGCCCGGCATCCGGCGCAAAGGGCAGCACCACAGACTGGGCGCAGTTGTAGTGGGGGGTGACAATGGCGCGCAGCTCCCGTGCGCGGTCCAGATACTTGCTCATCGTTGTCTCTCCTTTTTTTGTACAAGGGCACAGCGGCCCGGATGGTTTAATTCAGTCCGTCCTGATTGCGTTCAAAGAGCCTTTGAACTCTCTCCATCATACCAGCATTCTCCGGTTTTTGCAACCCCGGGTCCTCCGCCAGCAGCCCCTCGGCGGTGTCCCGGGCCTGCTGCAGCACCCGCATATCTCCGGCCAGGTCCGCCACCCGCAGCTGGGGCAGTCCGTGCTGCCGGGCGCCAAAGAAGTCGCCGGGTCCCCGGAGCTTCAGGTCCTCTTCTGAGATTTGGAAGCCGTCATTGGTGCCGCACAGCACCTTCATCCGCTGTCTGGTGTCGGGATTCCGGTTATCGGACACCAGCACGCAGTAGGATTTGGCCTTGCCCCGGCCCACCCGGCCCCGGAGCTGGTGCAGCTGGGACAGGCCGAACCGCTCGGCGTTCTCAATGACCATCAGCGTGGCGTTGGGCACGTCCACCCCCACCTCGATGACGGTGGTGGACACCAGAATATCCAGCTCCCGCCGGAGGAACTGTCCCATGACCTGCTCCTTGGCTTTGGGCTTCAGCTTGCCGTGGACCAGTCCCACCCGCAGGTCCGGAAACACACGGGTTTGCAGCTCGGCGGCGTACTCCTCCACCGCCTTCAGCTCGGCGGCAGTCATGGCCCCCCGCTCCAGCGCCGCCTCTGCGCTGACCGAGGGACAGACCATATACACCTGATGGCCTTCCTCCACCTGTTTCCGCACAAAGCCGTACATCCGCTCCCGCTTGTCCTCCCCGATGAGGAAGGTGTCGATGTGCTGCCGTCCCGGGGGCAGCTCGTCGATGACAGAGACGTCCAGATCCCCGTAGATGATCAGCGCCAGCGTCCGGGGAATGGGTGTGGCGGACATGACCAGCACATGGGGCGGCTGTCCGGAGCCTTCCCGGCCCTTTTCCGCCAGCCTGGCCCGCTGTCCTACGCCAAAGCGGTGCTGCTCGTCGGTGATGACCAGCCCCAGGTCCTGGAAGCGGACCCCTTCGGAGATCAGCGCGTGGGTCCCCACGATCAGGTCGATCATGCCCAGCTCCAGCCGCTCATACACGTCCCGCTTTTCCTTGGCCTTCATGGAGCCGGTGAGCAGCCCCACCCGCAGCCCGCTCCGCTCCAGCAGCGGGGACAGGGTGTGATAATGCTGCTCCGCCAGGATCTCCGTGGGCGCCATCATGGCGGACTGGGCGCCGTTTTTTGCCGTCAGCCAGGCGCAGGCCGCCGCCACCACGGTTTTTCCGCTGCCCACGTCCCCCTGCACCAGCCGGTTCATGGGCAGGCCGGAGCACAGATCCGCAGCCGCCTCCTCAATGGTCCGCTTCTGGGCGCCGGTGAGGGAAAAGGGCAGCGTCTCGTAGTACTCCTCCAAGGGGAAAAGCCGGTACTTCCGGCCGGTGCCCTCTCCCCGGCGCTCCCGCATCAGCGCAAGGCCCAGAGACAGCAGCAGCAGCTCCTCAAACACCAGCCGCCGCCGGGCCTGCTCCAATTCCGCAAAGTCCGTGGGGAAATGGACGTTCTGCAGCGCCCTTCCCAGACCCATCAGGTGGTACTGCTCCCGGACGGATTCCGGCAGCGGGTCCGAAAGGGTGCCGGCGCACCGGACCACCGCCTGCCGCACCGCTTGAGAGAGCACATAGTTGCTGATGCCCGCCGTCAGGTGATACACGGGCATGATGCGCCCGGTGAAGCGGCGCCGCCCTTCCTTTTCAAACATAGGGTTGGTCATGGCTTTCCGGCTGCCCTGCCGCTCCACCGTGCCGTAAAAAATATACTCCTCCCCCCGCACCAGCGCGCTGCGGACGTAGACCTGGTTGAAAAAGGTCAGGGACATCTGACCGGCCTCGTCCGCCACGGTGACACGGGTCAGCCGCATCCCCGAGCGGATGTAGCTGGTCACCGGCAGACCCGCCACAAGGGCCTTTACGCAGCAGGGAACGCCCTCCGGGGCATCGGAAATGCTGTAAATCTGCCGCAGGTCCCGGTACTCCCGGGGCAGCCAGTACAGCAGGTCCTCAACGGTGTACAGATTCCGTTTTTTCAGCTTGACCGCCCGCTTCTCCCCGATGCCCGGCAGCACACACAGGGGGCTTTGCAGGGTGAGGGGTTCCAAATACTCCGCTTTCATGCCGCCGCTCCTTTCCTGCCGGCTTACCGGCAGCTTCCATTTCACATTTTCATAAAATTATACCATAAAGCCCCGGAAAAGAAAAGAAACTCTTGCCGAATGGACAATGGACAACGTTTTTTAAAAGTGCTATGGTTACAGTGTCCGCCGTTGTCGAATTTGGTCACACCACGGCGGACTTGACAAGCGCAATCCCATCCCTGCGAGGTATTCCCACTATGGACGAAACCCGGGCATCCGCCTTTTTTCAGAACAAGCTGCATATCCTCCTGCTGGCCCTGTGCGCCACCCTGCTGTGGGGCAGCGCCTACCCCACGGTAAAGCTGGGCTACGCCGCCTTCCAGCTGGACGTATCCCGCCCGGCCAACCTGATGGCCTTCGCCGGCACCCGGTTCTTTCTGGCCGGGCTGACGGACCTGCTGCTGTGCGCTCTGCTCCTTCGGAAGCTCCCCCGGCCCACAAAAGGCGCGCTGCCGGGGATTGTGTCCATCGGCCTGGTGCAGACCGTGGGGCAGTACCTGTTTTATTACATCGGCCTGGCCCACACCAGCGGCATCCGGGCCAGCATCCTCAACTCCGCCTCCACCTTTCTGACGGTGCTGCTCTCCGCGCTGTTCTGGCGCAAAACCGAGGGGATGACCCCGAAGAAGTGGCTGGGCTGCCTGATGGGTCTGGCCGGTGTGCTTCTAATTAACGCCGGGGGCGCCCTGGGCAGCGAGCCGGTAACCCCCCTGGGGGAGGGAGCGCTGCTGGTGTCGGCGGTGTTTGTGGCGGCGGGGGCCATGTGCTCCCGGGCCTTCACCCAGGGGCAGGATCCCTTTCTCATCACCGGGTGGCAGCTCACCCTGGGCGGCGGCGTGCTGCTGCTGGCGGGAGTGCTGCAGGGAGGCAGCATAGGCACCCTCTCTCCGGCGGGGGCGAGCCTGATGGCATACATGGTGTGCATCTCCGCTGTGGCCTTTACCCTGTGGACCTTCCTGCTGAAGTACAATCCCGTGGGGAAAATCGCGGTTTTCTCCTTCCTGACCCCCATTTTCGGCGCTCTGCTGTCCAGTCTGTTCCTGTCGGAGTCCCTCTTTTCCCCGCTGACGCTGCTGGCCCTGGCCCTGGCCGCCGGAGGAATTCTTGTGGTAAATCGCTAATTTTTGCCCCCCTCTTTTCCCAAACTTTTTTCAAAAAAGCACTTGTATTTTTTTCCGGATGTGGTAAGATATGATTAGGTATCGTGGTGTTTCATGCCACTGGTATCGTTTTTAAGTTTGAGCTTTTATAATACTCCCTGTCTATATTCTGAAAAATTTTCTATGTAAAGGATGATGAGCATGCCCACTTACAACACCGCTGAACTGCGCCGCCAGAACCGCAACCGTGTTTTCCGCTATATTTACGCCTCCGACACGCCTGTTACCAAGCAGGACGTGGCTCAGAATCTGAATCTGAGCCTGCCCACCGTAGGTCAGAACCTGAAGGAGCTGCAGGAGGTGGGTCTGCTGGAGACCCAGGGCACCTTCAGCTCCACCGGCGGCCGCAAGCCCCGGGCCATCGGCGTCGCCTCCGGCGTGAAATGCAGCATCGGCATTCAGCTTTCCAAGTTCCACATTCATATGGTCTGCATCGACCTGCGGGCCAAGGTCATCGCCCACCAGACCGTGGAGCGTGATTTCTCCGACAACGAGGACTACTTCCAGTTTATCGCCAACACCCTGGAGACCTTCCTGGACGACAACGCCATCGACCGCAGCCGTCTGCTGGGCGTGGGCATCGCGCTGCCGGGCATTCCCGATTCCAGTCAGGACTGTATCACCCTGTCCCGCACCCTGTCCTCCAAGGACATCTCCATCTCTGCTCTGACCCAGCACATCCCCTACCCCTGCTTCGTGGAAAACGACGCCAACGCCGGCGGCGTGGCGGAATGGTGGAACCACCAGGCCCATGAGAACATGGTTTACCTGTCCATCCAGCGGGGCGTCGGCGGCGCGGTGCTGCTGGACGGCGTGCGCTACATGGGCCACCATCACCACAGCGGCGAGTTCGGCCATATGTGCATCGTCCCCGGCGGACAGCGCTGCCTGTGCGGCCGCCGCGGCTGCCTGGAGGCCTACTGCTCCACCGCCCGCATCTCCACCGACCTGGGCATCACCCGGGAGGAGTTCTTCGAGGGCCTAGAGGCGGGCAACCCCGAGTACCAGAAGATCTGGAACGACTATCTGGACCACCTGGCCATCGGCATCAACAACATCCGCATGGTGCTGGACTGCAACATCGTGCTGGGCGGCGTGCTGGCCCACTTCATGGGCCCCTACCTGGAAAACCTGCGCACCCGGCTGAAGAACATCAGCTCCTTCGAGACCGACGGCGAGTTCCTGAAGCTCTCCCGCTACCTGAGCTGGTCCACCTGCGTCGGCGTGGCGCTGCACTTTATCTCCGAGTTTATCGAGCAGATCTGATCCCCTTCCGCTTTTCCCGCTCCCTCCCCCTTGGGAGGGAGCTTTTTCTCTGTAAAAAAACTGTCCATTGGTCAGTTCTTCTCCCTCCCGCCTATTGACAATCCCAGTGAAATGGGTTACACTACAAAAAAGGTAATCACTTACTCTTTTATGGAGGTGAACGCCATGCAGTCACACAGCCCCCAGTTTGAGTTCCTCCGGCAGGTTCTGCTGCTCTCCAACCGAATCCAGGCCTATGGTGACTCCTTCTACTCGGAGTTCTCTGCCAAGCAGTGGCACCTGCTCCTCTATGTGCAGGGATTCAGGAACTCTCCCCCTACCCTGAACGAACTGGCTGCCCAGATGGGCACCTCCCACCAGAACACCCGGCAGATGGTGTCCCGGCTGGAAAAAAAAGGGTTTCTGTCCCTGTCTCCGGACCCGGATGACCGGCGCAAGACCCGGATCGAGCTGACAGAGCGGTGCGCCCCCCTGTGGGAGAAGTACCAACAGCTGCAGGAGCAGTCCATACAGGCGCTGTTCCGGGACATCCCCCTGCCCCAGCAGGAGCAGGCGCTGGCAGTTCTTCAGCGGCTGAACAAATACTTTGAAAAAACTTGAGACAGAGATTGTCAGTGAATGACAAATATGGTAAAATGATGCTGTCAGATGTGTGCAGTTTGCACCAACGAGAAAGGAGCAACCGGAAATGTATCGTATTCTTGAGCTGAACCCTCAGCTGCAGCGGTTCAAAGGCGACATTGACCTGCGGATGAGTAACTATAACAACAAAAAGTCTCAGCTGCTGCAAAACGGCGAGACGCTGAACGAGTTTGCCAACGCCCACGATTACTTCGGCTTCCACCATGTGAAGGACGGCTGGGTGTATCGGGAGTGGGCCCCCGGGGCCGACCAGCTCTATCTGGAGGGCGACTTCAACCAGTGGGACAAGACCAGCCACCCCCTGAAGAAGATCGACCCCTATTTCGGCGTTTGGGAGCTGAAGCTGCCTGAAAAGGTGCTGCACAGCGGCTCTCAGGTCAAGACCGTGGTGAAGAACGGCGAGAACCTCACCGAGCACATTCCTCTGTACGCCCGCCGGGTGGTCCAGGACAAAAACACCTATCAGTGGTGCTGCGAGGTCTGGGACGACATCAACCGCTTCCAGTGGACCGACGGTGGCTTCCACTGCGATGAATCCCCCTACATCTACGAGGCCCATGTGGGCATGGCTCAGGAGGAGGAGCGCATCGGCACCTATCGGGAGTTTGCGGACAAGATCCTGCCCCGCATCAAGCGGGCCGGCTACAACACCATTCAGCTGATGGCCATCATGCAGCACCCCTATTACGGCTCCTTCGGCTACCAGGTGTCCAGCTTCTTCGCCGCCTCCAACTGGTTCGGCACCCCCGACGACCTGAAGTATCTGGTAAACGCCGCCCACAACATGGGCATCCGGGTGCTGCTGGACGTGGTCCACTCCCACGCCGTGAAGAACACCCAGGAGGGCATCAACCTCTTCGACGGCACCGTGGAGCAGTTCTTCCACGCCGGCGACCGGGGCAACCACCCCTCCTGGGACACCAAGTGCTTCAATTACGACCGCAACGAGGTGCTGCACTTCCTGCTGTCCAACCTGAAATTCTGGATGACCGAGTACCACTTCGACGGCTTCCGCTTCGACGGCGTCACCTCCATGCTGTACGTGGACCACGCCATGGGCACAGATTTCACCGTGGACGAGTGCTACTTCTCCATCAACACCGACACCCAGGCCATCACTTACCTGCAGCTTGCCAACGAGCTGATCCATCAGATCAACCCCTATGCGCTGACCATCGCCGAGGATATGTCCGGTATGCCCGGTATGTGCCTGCCCATCCAGGACGGCGGCATCGGCTTTGACTACCGCCTGGGCATGGGTCTGCCGGATATGTGGACCAAGCTGGTCCGGGACGTGTCCGACGACTACTGGTACATGGACAACATCTGGAGCTCCATGTGCCTGCGCCGTCCCGGTGAAAAGACCATCGCCTATGTGGAGAGCCACGACCAGGCGCTGGTGGGCGACAAGACCTTGATCTTCCGCCTGGCCGACGCCGCCATGTACACCGACATGGACAAGGTCTGCCACACCATGGTCATTGACCGGGCCATCGCCCTGCACAAGATGATCCGCCTGCTGACCATCGCCGGCGGCGGTGACGGCTATCTGAACTTCATGGGCAACGAGTTCGGCCACCCCGAGTGGATCGACTTCCCCCGTGAGGGCAACGGCTGGAGCTTCCACTACTGCCGCCGTCAGTGGAGCCTGGTGGACAACGGCTTCCTGAAGTATCAGTGCCTCAATGAGTTCGACCGGGATATGGTGGCGCTGACCAAGGAGCACCACATCTTCGACCAGCGGATGGGCGACCTGCAGTGGATCCACAACACCGATCACACCCTGGTCTTTGCCCGGGGCGGGCTGGTCTTTGCCTTCAACTTCCACCCCACCCAGTCCTTCGAGGATTACCTGGTGCCCGTGCCCGAGGATAAGGACTACGAGGTGGTGCTCTCCTCCGACGACGGCAAGTACAACGGCCAGGACCGCATCGCCCACGTGCGCCGCTCCTCCTTCATCGGCGGCGTGGAGGGCCCCCACCTGAAGCTGTACCTGCCCTGCCGCACCGCTATGGTGATGCAGCCCCTGGAGCCCACGCTGACCAACGCCGACCGTGCCGCTCATCTGGCATACCTGAAGCGCAAGGCGGAAGAGGAAGAGCACAAAGCGGAAGCAGCCAGAAAGCTGGAGCAGGATCACCGGGCTCAGCTGTCCAAGAAGCGGGTCGCCGCCGCTGACAAGGACTACAACGGCAACTGATCGAATTTCAATCGAACCTTTTCCCACGGGGACAGGCAGCAGCCTGTCCCCGGCTTTTTCTGTCTTTTTAAAAATTTTTCCAAAATTCTTTTAAAAAGTACTTGACATTATCAGGGAGGTATGGTATCTTATAGTCAGCCAAAAGAAAAGCCAAAATCAATTCAAGCTCCTATCACCTTTTCCCGGAAGGGGCTGCGGCAGCTGGACCGGCACTCCAGCCTTCCTCCTATTCTCCATCCCGAGACAGTGGATGTTATGATATTTGATCTTTTCCAAAGCGAGTCTTCAGAAAGTGAGGTTAAGCAAATGAAACTTGACTTCAAGATAGCAGAGAAGTGACCCGTCGAGAGGTTGAATCGTCGGGTCACTTCTTTTTGTCTTTCATAGGCTTTGGAGAAGAAAAGGGAGAGCCCCAGCTCTCCCTCTATTACGTTGTTCATCCGTTTTTGTGCTCTGCCCGGAGCTGCTCAGAGATCTCCCGGACCTTCTGCTCGTCCAGAAGGAACTTGCGGCGGAACAGCAGGATGGCCAGCACCAGTCCCCCAATGGGCACCACTGTCATGGTCATCCGCAGGCCCACAATGGAGCTGCGGGCCACGCCCTCCACCGCGCCCACCGCGTCGGTGTCCTTGCTCAGGTTGAAAAGGTGCAGGCACAAGGAGGCCACCATCACCGCCACGCCAGAGGCCAGCTTGACCACAAAGGTCTGCATGGAGAAGATGACGCTCTCGTCTCTGCGGTGGTTTTTCAGCTCGCCGTAGTCCACCGTATCCGCCAGGAACACTGTGGTCAGCACGGTGAGCACGCCGTTTGCGCCGAAGATGAAAAACGCCGGAACAAACAGGATCACAACGCTGGACATGGTGGTGCCGAAGGCCAGCAGCAGCAGGGAGGCGTAGCCGGCAATGGCCATGCCCAGCGCCACATAAAACACCTGAACCGCGCTGAAGAACCTCCGCAGCAGGGGGAACAGCAGCATCATGGACAGGATCTGGATACCGCCGCCGAAGGTGTTGAACAGGGTGTAGCTGTCCTTCCAGGCCGCCCCGCCGAAGTCGTACTTGAAGAAGTAAATGACCAGGTTGGAGGTGATGTAGATGGAGCAGTTGATGAGCACAATGGTCAGCGCCACCACCATGGCCTGGTCATTCTGCACCAGCGCCCGGAACATCTGCCCCACAGAGGGAGCATCCACGTCCACGGTGGACTTTTCCCGGACAAACACACAGGTGATGGTGATGGTGAGCAGGAACAGCACCGCGATGATCAATCCGAAGCGGCCAAAGCCCGCCAGCTCGTTGTCCCCGCCCAGGGCCTGAACCGACAGCATGGTGATTATGGTGACGATGGCGGAGCCCACACCGGCGCAGGACCGGGCCAGGGTGGTCAGCCCCTCCCGCTCTTTTCCGCTCTCGGTAAAGGCGGGGATCATGGACCAGTAGGGAATGTCCATCATGGTGTAGGTGACGCCCCACAGGATGTAGGCAATGGCGGCGTAGGCCACCAGGCCTCCTCCGTCCAGCGCAGGAGGGGCGGCAAACAGGAAATACAGCACCACGGCGTTGAGCAGGGTGCCGATAAACAGCCAGGGACGGAATTTACCCCAGCGGGTGCGGGTCCGTGCCACCAGCACGCCCATGATCGGGTCATTGAAGGCGTCGAACACACGGGCAAACAGCAGAATGGCTCCCATAGCGATGGCGTTCACCTTCAGCAGGTCCTGGTAGTAATACAGGACGTAGCTGGAGGAGAGCATATAGACCATGTCCTTGCCCACCGCGCCCAGGCCGTACGCCGCCTTTTCTCTCACGGATAGCTTCATTGGGTTCTTCCTTTCTCTTTGTTTTGTCACTTACTATCATACCAGATTCCGGCTAAAATACAACAAAAAAAGGCAGGAAAACCGCAAATAGGTTCTCCTGTCCTGAACACCTCGTATCAACGCCCTCCGCCTCTCCGCTGTCAGCAGCAGAGGCGGTTTCACAATGCCCTGTCAGTTTCGGGCAGCATATCACATAAAACGGTTAAACTCCGGATCGTACTCGTAATTGATGGCTTTCAGCTGCATTTTGATGTCCACCTCATCCAGATCGTTGGACTTGCAGAACTCGGTCAGAGAGCTGTAATAATCCCGCAGCTGGGTGTTGATGTAGCTCAGCAGAATCACGGGGTCCCTTGGGATAGTCATATGAAATCACCTCACTGCCGATTGTAGCACATTGTGAATTTTTTGTCTATCATTTCCTGCACACATTGCATCCCATTCAAAGGCAACAAAAACCGCCGGCACCCTTCGGTCCGACGGTCTTCGTTTTTTAGAAAGAAAAGAGAGGAAAAAGAAAAGATGATCTGCTTGTTTAACTGTCTGTATTGTAGCACCCGAGTCATGGGAATTGTTGAACAAACCGCAAATGGTTTGTTAATATTCTGTGAATACCCTTCGGATTCGGAAAGGGTTTTCTCTGGGGCGCTCCGGGAGCTTCGCTGCTTTTTTCACAAAAGAGCGGGCAGAATGATCCGTATTTTCGTAGTATATTCCGGGAAAAAACGCTGGAAATCACCGGTAGAATTGCTATAATAATCACTGTTAACGGCATGAAACAGGTCCTTCGGAGGCTTCCTTTCTGTTCTCCTGTTTGTGCCGCCTCTCATCACTGTACATCTGGAGGAAGCTTTTATGGAGCTTTTGGATATTGTCGATCAGAACGCCCAGCCCATCGGTCTGACCATTGACCGGGACACTGCCCACGCCGAGGGCATTCGGCACCGCACCTCTCACGTCTGGATCCTGCGCAGACGGGGGGGCTGCGTGGAAATTCTGCTGCAAAAGCGCAGCAAAACAAAGGATTCCTTTCCCGGCTGCTATGACATCTCCAGCGCCGGGCACATCCCCGCCGGCATGGATTTTGTCCCTTCTGCCCTGCGGGAGCTGAAAGAGGAGCTGGGACTGGACGCCCAGCCCGCCGAGCTGCACTACTGCGGCCAGCGCCGGTTTTTCAACCACAAGATTTTTCATGACCGCCCGTTCCTGGACAACCAGATCAGCAACGTCTATGTGCTCTGGAAGGATGTCCGGCCGGAGGACCTGACGCTGCAGGAGTGCGAGGTGGAGTCCGTGCGGTGGATGGACTTCTTCGACTGCATGAAGCAGGTCCGCAGCAAGTCCCTTCCCAGCTGCATCGTTCCGGAGGAGCTGGACATTGTCGCCGTCGGCGCCGGTCTGATCCGGGAAAGCTGAAGTCCATGGACATCTGGGAAAAACTGTATACAGCCGCTGAGAAGTGCTACCACCCCCAGGAGATTTCCCCCTTTCTCTACGCACACCATGTGGTCTGCGCTGTAGAGAGCGAAAACGGGGAGATTTACACCGGGTTCTGCATCGAAAGCGCCTGCGGCGTCATGGACCTGTGCGCAGAACGGGTTGCCGCTCTGAATATGTACCTGAGCAGCGGCCAGACTGTGATCCGGCGGATGATTACCTTCCGGGACGCCCCACCCTCCGGAGAGGGCGGAATGCCCTGCGGCGCCTGTCGGGAATTCCTCCTTCAGCTGTCCCCCCGGAATCGGGATACAGAGATCATGGTGGATTACGAGTCCCGGGAAACGGTGCGTCTGGAGGAGCTGGTTCCCCACTGGTGGGGCTGGAAACGCTACAATCAGACAGTTTAAGCAATGCACAGCCTTTTGGGCTGTGCATCTTCTTTTTTACAATGAGCCAGCATAAAAGAAAACCGTCCAGCGATTGCTGGACGGCTAAGTGTTAGCGCTAC
>CAMNOL010000038.1 GCA_946546815.1 uncultured Oscillospiraceae bacterium | reverse complement strand
GCTACGTATGCAGCCGTGCATTTTACCCTTGACTTTGGTGCAGGCTGCTGTTATTGGAAAACTGGAGGAGTTTTCTTTGGGGCAGTGCCTGTTTGTTTTAAAGCAATTTGCTTATAGCAAGAGAATCAAGATATCTTGGGAATCAGATTCACATAGGCAATATCAGTTTAGTTTCCTCACCAGTATTCCCAGCCTCAATCCATCCAACACCCCGGCCTTATATAGTACCGTCTCCACCGCAGCGGAGGAGTTGAACACATACTCCTGGTAGTTCTGAACCACCTCCAGATCGGCTTCGTTGAGATGTGTCATCACCTCCTGGTACTGTTCCGCCAGTTCCAAGAACCGGGAGCGGTCAGGCTGAATCTCCTGATGGTGTTCTTGATAGTGGTGCTGGATTCGCTCCTGAACGATGGCGTCCAGAAACTCATTTTCCTTCCTTTTCATCGTGTCACCCCACAGTCAGACCGCATGGTGGATACGAGAAAAGTGATGAGGAAAGACGGCCTGATAGCCTTTTCCAGACACCGCATTGGGAACAAAAAATACGTTCCAGTGAATTTCATTATCATACGTAAAACTCCTCATAATGTTCCGATTTCCACCGGCAAGCACAGTGGAGTTTTGACCCTTGTATTGACCCTTTACGGGAACGCACTAACAAAAACTTGATGGCAAGATTAGACTGAAAAACTTAGAAATGCAGAAAAAATGGAAAAGTTTTCCTTGGAAAAACCACAAAAGAGCCGCTTTGAATAATTCGACCCCCGCCACCGGCACCACCCCCTGAGGGAGCCATCAGGGGGATTTTGTTTTGCCTCTGTCCATGTGGAGCAGCCAAGAAGGGCGTATTCTGAAAAAAGCAGTGACAACTGGATGGGATTGTGGTACACTGGTTCCATTGAAAAGCAAAGCCCTCAGCAATGTGGATTTATGCTTCTGCCAAGAGGGCGGGATCTTGTCAACAAAGATGAGATTCAGATCTTAATTGAAACCCAGGGAGGAACGTGCAATGGACATTTATAAGGAAATTGAGCTGGAAGACTGCCCTTACTGCGGGGGCCCCGGCCTTCTGGAGGAAGAAAACGATTGGTGCTGGTATGTCATGTGCCTGGATTGCGGATCCCAAACCGCTTCCATCGAGTTTAAAACACCTGAAGAGCGCATAGAATCTGCGAAAAAGGCCGCTCTGCTCTGGAACCTCAGAAAGGTCGTGCGGGCGGATCCCGGAGAATAAGAGTACCGGGAATCCCAATCACCTGCTCTGAACGGTTGCCTGAGCCGGCTGCTTTAGGGGCGGACGGTGCGGAAGCAGGAGCAGATCCTGCGTTTCAAGTTTTTGAAAACAAAAAGGCCCTTTCATCAGACTGAACCAAACCAGTAAAATCGGACAATAGACAAACGCCCCCCGATGCAGGAAAACAGAAATTACTGGGGCGGCACTTTAAAAAAGGCAGCAGGGAATTGCTCTCTGCTGCCTCAGTGTTTGTATGTGGCTGGTTCAGGACTCAGCGTTTTCCTCTGCCCTGGGGATGGTGGCGCAGGCCACCAGATTGGCCCCGGTGCCGCACAGGTCGGACACCAGCACCTGACTGACGAAGATGGGTGCTTCCACCTGCAGCTCCTGCAGCTCCCGGGCGATGTTGGGCAGGTCGTCTTTGGAGACCGCACGATCTGTTTTCACCGGACACCGGTCTGTGTCGGCTCCGACCACCCGAACCTCGCCGCCCACACGGCGCTTGGGATTGCTCAGCTCATGGATGGCAAAGGCCGCTCCGTTGCGGCATCCGTTGCCGGACACAGCGTTTCCGTTGCTCTCGTCCACACAGACCACGCAGCCTCGGGAGCAGCAAGTACAGGTGATTTCTGTAATCTTATGCATAGAGTTTTCTCCTTTCGGAGTCATGCAGGGCGGTTACCAGCGAATGATGCAGGCTGCGCTGCTCAGTCCGCCGCCGAAGGCCACCATGCACATCAGGTCGCCCCGCTGGTACTTGCCGGCCCGGTTCCACTCGTCCAGTGCGATGGGAATGCTGGCGGAGGAGGTGTTGCCGTACTTCTGAATGTTCACGCAGAAGTGGTCGGCGGGGATGGCCTTCATCCGTCTGGCAGCGCCGTCAATGATGCGCTTGTTTGCCTGATGGGGAATGACCCAGTCCAAATCGCTCTCACTGAGACCGGCTTTTTCCAGGGCTTCGTTAACGCGCCGGGGGAAGTTGCTCACAGCAAATTTATAGGTCTCCTGTCCCTGCATATGAACCAGGGGAAGCCGCTCCTCCCGGTCGTACCAGGGGGAGATGCCCTTTTGGGTGGGAATGGCGATGACATCGTCGCCGCCCCGGGTGTCAAAGGAAGCGGCCAGATAGTTGTCGCCGGGCTCCAGCACGACGGCGCCGGCTCCGTCCCCAAACAGCACGCAGGTGGAGCGGTCATGCCAGTTCAGAATCCGGCTCATGCACTCTGCGCCGATGACCAGCATCTTTCGAATCCCGCCCCGGGCAAAGAAAGCGGCGGCGGTGTCCATAAGGTAGATCCACGCGGTACAGGCGCCGTTCAGATCCAGTGCCTGAGCGGATGCGGGAATGCCCAGATTCCGCTGAACCAGACAGGCGATGTTGGGGCTGATGTATTCTGCGCTGACGGTGGCGCACAGCACAAAATCAATCTCTTCGGGGGAAACGCCGGCATTTTCCAGCGCCCGTCTGCCCGCCTCGGTAGCCAGCTCAGAGGTGGTCTCATTGGTGACCACGTGCCGTTCCTTGATGCCGCTGCGGCTTGTGATCCACTCGTCGCTGGTGTCCAGAAACACAGTGAGATCGCGGTTGGTCACAGTTTTGGGCGGCACATAGCTGCCGGTGCCCATGATTCTAAAACTCATATCAAATCACCTTAATTACAGTCCTAAAAAACCAAACGACGCCGGAGAATAGGATCATTTTCCGGACACGTTTTATCTGGTATTCAATACTAGCAGAAAACCCCAGGATTGTCAATTCCCGGCGGAGGCTTCCTCAGGATCCGATGAAAGAAGGATGCCGATGTCCACGTTTACCATGCCCCGGATCAGCTCCGGAGCCCTGCCGAGAAACAGCCCCGTTTTCCAAAAACCGATGGAAACGGTGAGATCCGACCGCACCGCCAGCACTGCTTCGCCGGTGTCTCCGTTCATGCCGCTGTTGATGTCCACACTCACGACAAAAGCGGGGGAGGCGTTGATCTTTTCAATGGCTGTTGCAGCCATGCCCTGGGGGACGCCTCGAAACCCGGTGCCCAGAATGCAGTCCACCAGAATCTCATAGCGGCTCAGATCGGTTTGTTCGGTGAGCAGGGAGACGGGGACGCCGGCCTGTTCCGCCAGATCGCAGTAATGGGCACCGTCCTCCGAAAAGCGTTCTGAAGTTCGGAATACTTCTGAGGAAATCCCGTGTTCTGCCAGAATCCACGCCAGGGCGTACCCGTCGCCGCCGTTGTTGCCGCTGCCGGTGACGATGGCGATGGAGCGGCCGCTCCAGTCCACATTTTCAAATACGCCATAGGCTGCCCGGTACATCAGCTCTTTGGAGGGGACGAAATGGGCGATGGTCCAGGCGTCGCTGTCCCGCATTTTCTGAACAGAGACTGCGCGGCTCCGCTCCGGATGGAGAGGGGAAGGGGTGATTGGAATCTGCTTTGCCATATTAGTGCACTCCTGTAAGCAGGCTGACGATGACCTGAACGGTTTGCTCTGTGGTCAGTCCGTCAGCTTCAACGGTGAGATCTGCATACCGTTCATAGAGCGGTGTGCGCTCCTGGAACAGGTCGTGAAGCGTTTTTCCCGGACTCATGACCACGCCCCGGGTCCGGATGTTGGTCAGGCGGGATTCGATCACCTCGTAGCGGTGCTTCAGATAGATCACGGTGCCCAGCTCACTGAGGCGGGCCATTGCCTCGGCACCGTAGACTGCGCTGCCGCCGGTGGCGATGACGCTGCGCCGGGCGCTGAGACCGGCCAGCACCTCATTCTCCAGCGCCAAAAAACCATCCATGCCCCTGTGCTGAATGATCTCCATCAGGGTCTGATCCGTTTGCTCCTGCAGGATCAGATCCGTATCAATAAACCGATATTTCAGTTCCTTGGCCAGAATGACTCCCACTGTGCTCTTGCCGGAAGCGGGCATTCCGATCAGAATCAGATTGCTGCCTGGTTTCATAGCTCTTCTCCATTCATCATTTGGAACATTGTATCATAGATTTGCCCTTTATGTCACTGGATAAAACAACAAAACTGCCCTTTTCCCACCACAGGGAAGAGGGCAGTTCGCAAGACGATTACAGCAGCTCAATGGAGAGCACACCGTTCATGGTCTGTACCTGAGACAGCAGCGCGTCCGGCCTCATGTTCTTTCCCGGCCGCAGGGAGATCACTGCGGAGTACACGCTCTGATCTGTTTCATTGGTTCCGGTGATCTGCAGATTGGTAATGGAGTGCTTTTTGTCCTTGAAATAGCGCAGCATACGGTCCAGCACTTCTTTGTCATGGTAGTGGACAATGATCTGGAATTCGGGGGCGTGCTGGATCCGCCCACCCAGTTTGGAGACGATGGTCTCTGTGAACAATACCAGCACAGTGGCCAGAATGGCGCCCTCGAAAAACCCGGCGCCGACAGCAAGTCCGATCACGCCGCAGGCCCACAGACCCGCTGCGGTGGTCAGGCCCTTGACCGTCTTTTTCTTGGTGACAATAATCGTGCCGCCGCCGATAAAGCCCAGACCGGAGACCACCTGTGCGCCCAGACGGGAAATATCCGTGGGCATATACAGGACCAGATAGAGATACTGGCCGGTCAGGGAAGCCACTGCCGCGCCCACGCACACCAGCATATGGGTTCGGAAGCCGGCGGGACGGTTTTTATAAGAGCGTTCAAGGCCAATAGAAGTGCCGCAAAGAAAGGCCAGCACAAGACGTACCACCACAGACAGGTTGGTGACGTCACGCAGGCCGTCAAATATGGACAGCATAGTCGTACCTCCTTACGAAATCAGTTCCTGGACGGAATGAACGCAGGCCATTTCCGCCAGCGCAGAGAGAATGGCGGAGTGGGAGGCGTTTTCCCGGCTGAGCTTCAGAGTGAACACGGCGGAAGGCATTTTCTTGCCGCTCTTCTTCGCCTGTTCCACGTCAATATCAAAAATTTGCACATCGTGGGATTTCAGGTACTTGGTAATTTCACTGACCGCGTCCAGGGAATCAAACTCCACGAAAATGGTGATGTTGCGCAGTCGGCGCTTAAAGGCCACCTCAATGGGCTGCAGGACTTCCATAGACAAGATGATGAGCAGCATGGCGACGACGACGCACTCGTAAAAGCCCGCACCAGCGGCAATCCCCATGGTCACTGCGGCGAACAGGCCGATGGCGCTGGTGAGTCCTGAAACCTGCTGATGGCCCACCGCGATGATGGTGCCGGCGGCCAGGAAGCCGATGCCGTTGATGACCTGAGCGGCGAAGCGGCTCACATCGAATTTCAAGGACTCGATCTCGGTAATGTAAGCCCAGGGTCCCTGGATCATCTGATACTCGTAAAGTGAGATCAGAATGGTCAGGGATGCCCCCAAGCTGATGAGCATATAGGTCCGCAGCCCGGCGTTGCGCTGTTTTTTTGCACGTCCATACCCGATGACGGCACCGGCAGACAACGCCAGCAGCAGACGCAGCGTCACAGACAGCAGATTGAACTGCTTCAGGTAGGCAAATGCATCTGTCATAAAAACCCTTTTTTTCTGAAATGCATAAAATCTGTGTATCAGTACTATACAGATGATTGATAAAAGTTTCAACAAATTCCGCGCTTTTTTTGCCGGTGTTTTTTTGAAAGGGGTAATGTGGCGAATACTATGGACAGAAACAGGAATTCTATTGTGGGACTTGCCCAAAACTGATCCGTGTGATATAATGTACTAAAAGAATGATGCATAAAAGTCTACGGCTTATTTATCATGGGATCCGGAGGTGAGGTCATTGAACCGGGAAATCTGGCTGGCAGGAGGCTGCTATTGGGGGGTTGAAAAATACCTGTCCTGCGTCCGGGGCGTTGTTGCTACCGAAGTGGGGTTTGCCAACGGACGAACCGAAGCGCCCACCTATGAACAGGTGTGCCGGGAGAACACCGGACACGCGGAAACGGTTCATGTTGTCTATGATGCCCAGCAGCTGCCGCTGGAGGCGCTGCTGAAATTGTTCTTCCGGATCATCGACCCCACCTCTGTGGACCGGCAGGGCGGAGATGTGGGGCATCAGTATCGAACCGGCATCTATTACCGGGAGAAAGCAGATGGGGATGTTGCCCGGAGGGCGCTGTCTGAGCTGGCGAAGCAGCTGGATCAGCCGCTGGCGGTGGAATGTCAGCTGCTGGAGCAGTTTTATCCCGCAGAGGAGTACCACCAGAAGTACCTGGACAAGAACCCTGGGGGGTACTGCCACGTTCCGCTGGAGCAGATCAGATGGGTCAAAGGCATCGACCCGGTCAGTGTGTTGTAAACTGGCACGTTTTGCGCAGAAATAATAGGAAACTCGAAACTTGCGGTTTCGTTTGAAGGAGGGCTGAACCATGTCAACCATCATCAAGCTGTGTGGATTGCGCCGTCTGGCAGACGCGGATCTTGCCAATGAGGTGCGTCCCGATTTCGCCGGTGTTGTGCTTTGCCGCCGGTTCTGGCGGGGCATCGATTTTGAACTGGCAAGTGCCATTCACAAGCGCCTTGCCCCTCAGATTCCGCTGGTAGGGGTCTTTGTCAACGATGACTTCGGCACCGTGCTCACTGCATTGCGCCACGGAGTTGTGGACATGGTTCAGCTGGAAGGGACAGAGTCAGAAGAGTATATCAAGGATCTGATGTTTGCCACCGGAAAGCCCGTGATCAAGGCCTGTGAAGTGACCTCTCCTTCGGCGACTTCCGGAGTCGAGGGCACCGCTGCCAATTACCTGCTGTTTTCCAACAACATCGACGAACCTTTTGACTGGCGCCTGATCAAAAACATTCGCCGCCCCTATATCCTCTCCGGCGGGCTGAATGCGGATAACATTCCCTATGCCATCCGGCAGCTCCACCCATGGGGCATTGACCTGTCCTCCGGGGTGGAAACCAACGGCATCAAGGACCCGGACAAGGTCCGCGCGGCGGTGGACGTCATCCGCAAGCTGGGCTGACTCTGTCTTGTGCCGCAATTGTCTTCCATCATATCGCTGAATAACAGCGCCACCCATGGCTCTTAAGAAACCATGGGTGGTTTATTGTTTGTTCTATTCAAGCTGTACAGGCTGTCCAGCACCGGGTAAAACCAAAGACAGCGGCAGTTATCTGTCCCATTTCTGGATCAGCGCCCGGATCTGATCGGCAAACTTGCCCAGATCCTTGTTGGTGCCGCCCTTGTTCCGGCGAATGACCTCCATCAGCAGGCGGCCAGCCTCCTCCAGGCGGCGATAAGCAGGGGAGCCCTCCTGGTACTTGGTGGTCTTTTTGTGGGCGGGGGTGACTCCGGGGGTCTTAACCGCGCCGTTGACCAGGTCGTAAACCTCTTGATACTCCGGTGCGTGGGCATGGTAGCCCAGCCGGTTCAGCTCTGCTGCAAAGGCAGTGCTGACCGGACCGTCGCCGTGCACCACAAAGACCTCAGCGGGGTTGGGGCTGTTGAATTGGGACACCCAGCGGATCAGTTCATCGTGATCGGCGTGAGAGGACATACCGTGGAGATTGACGATGGTGGCCCGGACCATCACGTCCTCACCGAACAGCCGCACAAATTCCTTGCCCTCCACCAGGGAGCGGCCCAGTGTGCCGGGGGCCTGAAATCCGACGAACACCACGGTGCACTCCTCACGCCACAGGTTGTGCTTCAGGTGGTGCCGGATGCGGCCGGCATCGCACATTCCGGATGCGGAGATGATGACCTTTGGCGTGGTGTCCTCGTTCAGCGCTTTGGACTCATCGCTGGTCTGGCACAGACGCAGATTGTCCACCTGGAACAGACTGACGCCGTCCTGGATCAGCTCCATCGCCTCTTCGTCCAGATAACCCGTCAGGTCACCGGAAAAAATCTGGGTGGCCTTTGCCGCCATGGGGCTGTCCACTACAACGGGGAAGTCCGGAATGGAGTCCACCAGTTTCTGTTCTTTGATTTCCCTCAAAAAGTACAGAATTTCCTGGGTGCGGCCGACGGCAAAGGAGGGAATGACCACGTTTCCGCCTTTGGCAAAGGTGTCGTTCAGGATCTTCGCCAGCTCCTTTGTGTAGCTTTCATAGCGTTCGTGGTTCCGGTCGCCGTAGGTGGACTCCATGATGACGTAGTCCGCGTCAGAGATGGGCTGAGGCTCCCGGATGATGGGTTGATTCTCATTGCCGATGTCGCCGGAGAAGACCAGTTTTTTCTCTATCCCCCATTCGCTGACCCACAGCTCAATATACGAACTGCCCAGCAGGTGGCCGGCGTCAGTCATACGGAAACGGAAGCCTTGCCCCAGCTCGATCATCTGGCCGTACTCCACCGGGACCAGCAGATCCAATGTGGCCTCCGCGTCCGCCACAGTGTAAAGGGGCTCCACCGGCTCCCGGCCGGCACGGCGGGCCTTCTGGTCCATCCAGCGGGCATCGGTTTCCTGAATATGCGCCGAGTCAAGCAGCATGATTTCCAGCAGCTTGCAGGTCATGGAGGTGGCATAAATCGGTCCGCGGTAGCCCTCCTTCACCAGCAACGGAAGCCGGCCGGAGTGGTCAATGTGGGCGTGGGTGATGAGTACATAGTCGATCAAAGAGGGGACAAAGTGCAGATTTTGGTTTTCCGCCTCATCTCTCCCCTGAAAGAGGCCGCAGTCTACCAGCAGCCGCTGCCCGTTGGCGCTGACACAGTGACAGGAGCCGGTGACGGATCGCGCTGCACCGTAAAAGCTGAGTTCCATGGAATCACTCCTTCAATCTGAATGATACTATTGTAAATGAATTTTCTGTTATTATTCTATTCCAATCCGCCTTTACTGTCAACGGGCTTTTGAATGAACCGGAACAAAAAAGAACACCCGCTATAGGTGTTCTTCGGAGAGAGGAAGGCGATGCCGCCTGCGGTTCATGTGAGAATCCTTTCCTCTCTGTTTTCATCCATTCCGTTGCCTGCTGCCGTAAGCACAGAGACAGACGGCTCCGGTGTGCGGAGCCGTCTGATGCAAGTAAGCCTGTAAGCCGGGTTCTGTTTTGACAGCCATCTATCTCGACCTGCTGTTGCCAACAGGCTCAAGCCACCTCCCCGGAACGGCCGGGCCGGCCATATGTTCCTCCACGGTGTTGCTCCGGATAGAGTTTACAGGACGGAGCTGTTCCCAGTCCGCCGGTGAGCTCTTACCTCACCTTTCCACCCTTACCGGGACGAACCCGGCGGTATATCTCTGTTGCACTTGTCCTAAAGTCGCCTTCGGCGGGCGTTACCCGTTATCCTTGCCCTGTGGAGCCCGGACTTTCCTCATCCGGAGGCGTTTCCCCCTCCAGACGCGGCTGTCCAGCTTGCTTGCAGGAGATAGTTTACCGGAAATTCGGAAGTTTGTCAATTCCTGATTGAAATTCAGCAGGAAATCGTCTATACTATAAATGTTTGTTCTGCGCAGAATCAGACGCGGAGCAAACCACTTTAATTCTACCGCCGGGGACGCTGACTGTTCACCCCGGGCGATCATCCCGTACATTGCGGCTATGATAGACAGAATCCATCACAGGAGGAACTCTCATGACTTTTGACGAATACTTGAATTCTCTGCAGAATAAAACCGTTGCCATCATCGGAATCGGCGTCAGCAACACCCCGCTGATCAAGCTCATGCTGAAGCGGGGCATCCGCGTCACCGCCTGCGACCGGGCCGACCGCGCGAAATTCAACAACGATGATCTGCTTCAGGAGCTGGAAGGGCTGGGCGCTGAGCTGAAGCTGGGGGAGCACTATCTGGACGATCTGGATCAGGATGTGATTTTCCGCTCTCCGGGGATCCGCCCCGACATTCCCGCCTTTGAGGCGGCGAGGGCAAAGGGCAGCGTCATCACCTCTGAAATGGAGGTGTTCTTCCATGTCTGCCCCTGCAAGAAGATCGCAGTCACCGGCTCCGATGGCAAGACCACTACCACCACCATTATCGCACGGGTGCTGGAGGAGGCCGGACACACCGTTCATCTGGGCGGCAACATCGGCCGCCCTCTGCTGCCCGATGCCAATAAGATGCATCCTGACGACGTTGCGGTGCTGGAACTGTCCTCCTTCCAGCTGATGACCATGGACAGCAGCCCGGACATTGCGGTGGTCACCAACCTGGCTCCCAACCATTTGGACTGGCACAGGGGCATGGAGGAGTATGTCGCCGCCAAAAAGAACGTTTTCCTGCACCAGAAGAGCACAGATCGTGTGGTGTTGAACCGGGACAACGAGATCACCAACGGTTTTGTGGATGAGGTTCCCGGTCAGGCGGTGCTGTTCTCCCGCCAGAATCCGATGGATGAGGGCGTGGTGCTGGAGGACGGCGTCATCTGCGTGAAGAAAAACGGCGAAAAGCGTGAGATCCTGCCGGTGGAGGACATCCTCATCCCCGGCGTCCACAACGTGGAAAACTACATGGCCGCCATCGCCGCGCTGGACGGCATTGTCCCGGATGAGACATTCCGCCGTTTTGCGTCCACCTTTGGCGGTGTGGAGCATCGCATTGAGCTGGTGCGGGAGTACAAGGGCGCAAAGTATTACAACGATTCCATCGCCTCCAGCCCCAGCCGCACCATTGCCGGTCTGCGCTCCTTCAAGCAGAAGGTGATCCTGATCGCCGGCGGCTATGACAAGCACATTCCCTATGATGTGATGGGTCCTGATCTGGTGGAGCACGTCAAAATCATGGTGCTCACCGGCGCCACCGCTCCGAAAATCAAGGCTGCGGCGGAAAACGCTCCCGGCTTTGATCCGGAGCAGCTGAAGATCTACGTCATTGATGAGTTTGCGGACGCGGTGCACAAGGCGGTGGAGCTGGCGCAACCCGGCGATATCGTCACCATGTCCCCGGCCAGCGCCTCCTTTGACAAATTCAAGAACTTCATGGTCCGAGGCAACACCTTCAAAAAGCTGATCAACGAGCTGGAGTGAAAAAACGTGGATATTTTTGAAACTGTCCGGACACTGACTCAGACTCCTGGCCCCTCCGGATTTGAGCGCAGCGTTTCCAAGGCGGCGGCGGAGCTGCTGCGCCCGCTGACAGATGAGGTGGAAATCGACCCCATGGGCAGCGTTATCGGCGTCAGGCGATGCGGGCTGCCCAACGCGAAAAGAATCCTGCTGGACGCACATTTGGACGAAGTGGGCATGATCGTCACCGGCTATGACGGAGCCTTTCTGCGCTTTGACCAGCTGGGCGGCATTGACCCCCGGGTGCTGGTCAACCGTGAGGTGCTGGTTCTCACCCAGCCGCCCATTTCCGGCATCATTGCTGCAAAGCAGCCGGAGGATCCCGACAAGGCTGCGCCGATGTCGGATCTGCGCATAGACACGGGACTGCCGGAAGGAGATGTGAACAGGCTGATTCCCATCGGAACGCCGGTGTCCTATGTGCAGCCCCAGTTTTCCATGGGAGTGGGGATTCTGGCCGGAAAAAGCATGGACGACCGGGCCTGTTTTGCGCTGCTGCTGCGTGCGCTGGAGCTGATGGATCCGCAAAAGCTGGACGCGGATGTCTATGTGCTGGGCTCCGTGGGAGAGGAAACCGACAGCCGGGGCGCTATCACCGCGGTGCATCGCATCGCGCCGGATTACGCGGTGGCGGTGGATGTGACCTTCGGCAAAAGCCCGGACTGCTCCGGGGATGATTGCTTTCCGCTGGGAGAAAACGCCATTGTCGGCGTTGGACCCAATATTGCCAACTGGATGTTCCGCCGCATGAAGGAAAAAGCGGCACAGCGGCAGATCCCCATTCAGGTGGAGGTCATGGCGGGATCCAGCGGCACCAACGGATGGGATATTCAGATTCAGCGCTCCGGCATTGCCACCGCCATTCTGAGCATCCCCCTGCGGTATATGCACACCCCTGTTGAGGTCATCCACGAGAAGGACCTTGAGCTGAGCGCCCGGCTGCTGGCCGCCTTTGTGGAACACATCGGAAAGGAGGGACAGTGATGCGGGAGCTTTTGAACAAACTGTGCTCTGTCTCCGGCGTTTCCAGCCGGGAGGAGGGGGTCCGCGCGCTGATCCAGACCGAGGCTGCCCCTTATGCCGATGAGGTCAGAACCGACGCACTGGGCAATCTGATCGTGAGAAAAAAGGGGACAAAGACCGGAACCCTCCATGTGGTGCTGGATGCCCATATGGATGAATGCGGCGTGATGGTCTCCGGTTACACGGAGGAGGGGTTCCTCCGGTTTCAGCCGGTGGGCCCGCTTGACCGCCGGACCATCATCGGGAAACAGATTTTTGTGAGGGAGCGCCAGATGCCCGGCGTCATCGGTATGAAACCCATTCACCTGAGCTCCCGGGAGGAGCGCGGAGCATTTCCCAAACAGAAAGAGCTGTACATAGACATCGGAGCAAAAAACAAAGAGGACGCCCGCTCCAAAGTGGAGCTGGGGGACGTGGGACATTTTTCCGAAGGCTGCGGGCCCTTTGGCACATCCCTTTGGAAGGGCAAGGCGCTGAGCAGCCGGATTCCCTGCGCGGTGCTGATGGCGCTGCTGCGGGAAGCGCTTCCGGTGGACTGCACCTTTGTGTTCTCCGCACAGGAGCTGGTTGGAACCCGGGGCGCATACGGCGCCGCTTTCCGGGAGAAGCCGAATGTGGTGCTGTGCCTGGACGGGGTTCCCGCTGAGGACCTCTGGTACACCCCGGAGCGGCAAAGAACCTGCCAGCCGGGCGGGGGAGTGGTGCTGCCTGTTTCCGACCGGTTTACCATGTACCACCGGCCGCTGTTTGAATCCCTCCGTTCGCTGGCGGAGCAGAATGGGATTGCATGGCAGCTTCTGGCAAAGGGAACGGAGACCTCCGATGCCCGGGCGTATCAGTGCAGCCGGGAAGGGGTTCTCACGGCGGGACTTGGAGTCCCGGTGCGGTATCTCAACGCGCCGACAGAGCTTGCGGACCTTGGGGACGCAGAAGCCATGCTGAACCTGACCCGGTTATTTTTGAATGCACAGGCTGTGGAGGAACAACGATGAATCTGAATTTACTGGAGCGGCTGGTCCGCGCCCACGGCACCGCCGGGGAAGAAGCACCCATTCGGGCGCTGCTCACGGAGCTGGCCGCCGGATACGCCGATGAGGTCAGAACAGACCCGATGGGAAATCTCATCGTACACAAAAAAGGAAACGGAAAAAAGATCCTGCTGGCCGCCCACATGGACGTTGTGGGCGTGATGGCGACCCACTATGAAAAAGAGGGCGTTGTGCGCTTTACCCAGGTAGGGGGACTGGACCCGGCCACGCTGCTGCAGACTCCGGTGCGCTTTAAAAACGGGGTCTGGGGGCTGATCTCCTGCGATGACAACAAGCTGGGCAAGGAGCTGAAGATCAAAGACCTGTTCCTGGACATCGGCGCAAAGGACGAGCAGGAGGCCAGGCGCCTGGTAAAGCCGGGCGACACGGCGATTTACTATGCCCCTGTGATGACCCAGCGCAGCCGGGTCATCAGCCCGTATCTGGACAACCGTGCCGGCTGCCTGGTGCTTCTGAATACGCTGAAACGCCTGAGCAGCTGCCCCAACGACATCTATTTTGTGTTCACCGTTCAGGAAGAGGTGGGGACCCGAGGCGCCGGACCCGCCGCTTACGGCATTGAGCCGGATTATGCCCTTGTGGTGGATGTGACCTGTCCGGATGACATTCCCGGCGCACTTCACGAGGGAACGACTGCGCTGGGAAAAGGCGCAGCGGTGAAGGTCATGGATCGCAGCCTCATCAGCGCACCTGAACTGGTGCAAAAGCTGAACAGCATTGCCCGGGAGCAGGGCATTCAGGTGCAGCAGGATGTGATGTCCGGCGGCGGCACCGACGGCGGTCCCATGCAGCGCAGCGGCGGCGGCGTTCCCACCGGCGGCGTCTCCATCCCCTGCCGCTACACCCACGCTCCCACAGAGCTGATCGACTGGAATGATTTGGAGGAATGCGTCCGACTGGTGACCGCATTCTGTGAAAGCGAGTTTGAATAAGTTTATGGATTTGAAAGCAATCAACACCCTGCAGTTTTCTGAGAAGGTCTCTGCTCTGGCAAAACAGGCCCAGATCGACGTGATGGATCAGTTTGCCCGGATTGACGCCATTGCCGAATTTAACACCAGAAAGGTGCTGGCGGCGTTTCAGAAGCATCAGGTGCAGGAGGGCTACTTCGCAGGCACCACCGGATACGGCTACGACGACGTGGGCCGGGACAAGCTGGACGCCATTTATGCGGAGATTTTCGGCACAGAGGATGCGCTGGTGCGGCTCCAGTTTGTCAACGGCACCCACGCCATCGCCTCTGCCCTGTACGGCACACTGAATCCGGGAGATGTGCTGGTCAGTGCGGTGGGCGCGCCCTACGACACCCTGCTGGGGGTCATCGGGGTCACCGGGGACGAGCCGGGCAATCTGAAGCGGTACGGCATCGAGTACCGACAGGTGGATGTCACCCCCGATGACCAGCCGGACAAGGCGGGACTTGCCAACGCGGTTGCGGACAAGAGGGTCAGAGCTGTACTGATTCAGCGCAGCAAGGGCTATTCCACCCGCTCTACCCTGTCGGTGGAGGAAATCGGGGAGCTGATTCAGATTGTAAAGAAAAGCAACCCGGATGCAATCTGCATCGTGGACAACTGCTACGGTGAGTTTGTGGAGACCATGGAGCCGCCTCAGGTAGGGGCGGATCTCATTGTGGGCAGCCTCATCAAAAACCCCGGCGGAGGACTGGCTCCCACCGGCGGCTATGTGGCCGGCCGGCACGATCTGGTGGAGGCGGCCGCCATGCGCCTGACGGTTCCCGGAATCGGCAGGGAGTGCGGCTGCACGCTGGGCAACAACCGCCTGCTGTATCAGGGCCTGTTCCTTGCCCCTCACACCACTGCACAGGCGGTCAAAACCGCTGTGTTTGGCGCCCGGATGATGGAGCTGATGGGCTACGAGACGGAGCCCACCTCGGACCAGCAGCGCCACGACATCATTCAGATGGTGTCCCTGAACACGCCGGAGGCCGTTCAGAAGTTCTGCAAGGGAATCCAGTCCGGCTCTCCCGTGGACAGTTTTGTGACTCCCATTCCCTGGGATATGCCCGGCTATGACAGCCAGGTCATCATGGCGGCGGGAGCGTTTATTCAGGGCGCCTCCATTGAGCTGAGCGCCGACGCCCCCATGCGCCCGCCTTACACCGTGTACCTGCAGGGCGGCCTGACCTATGAGTCCGGAAAAACCGGCATTATGCTGGCCGCAGAGGAGCTCCTGAAGGACGATACCAACGCGCACTGAACCCATCACCCCAAGGAACGGAGGGCAAGAAGATGGACGCATCGGAACAGATCAACTCCTTAAAGGACGAGCTGAACCAGTGGAGCTACCAGTACTATGTGCTGGACAACCCCACGGTTCCCGATTATGAATACGATAAAAAGCTCCGGGAGCTGGAAAAGCTGGAGGCAAAGCACCCGGAGCTGGTCACCCCGGATTCTCCCACTCAGCGGGTGGGAGGCGAAGCGCTCACCGCTTTTCAGCAGGTGGTGCACGAGGTGCCGCTGCAGTCCCTCCAGGATGTGTTTGACACCGAAGAGCTGACAGCCTTTGACCAGCGCATCCGCGAAAGCGCGGACGAGGTTTCCTATGTGGTGGAGCCCAAGGTGGATGGCCTGTCTGTGGCGCTGGAGTATGAGGACGGCGTGTTCGTCCGGGGCGCCACCCGGGGCGACGGAGCGGTGGGGGAAGATGTGACGGAAAACCTCCGCACCGTCCGTTCCATTCCCATGAAGCTGGAAAACGCTCCCCACCGGCTGATCGTCCGGGGCGAGTGCTATATTTCCCGGGAGGGATTCCGAAAGCTCAACGACCGGAGAGAGCTGAACGGGGAGCCGCTGTTTGCCAATCCCCGCAACGCCGCCGCCGGCTCCCTGCGCCAGCTGGACCCCAAGGTGGCGGCAAAACGCAATCTGGACTGCATCATTTTCAACATCCAGCTGACAGACGGCCCGGAATTTGGCACTGACAGCGAAGCGCTGGACTATCTGGAAACGCTGAAATTCCGGGTGATCCCCCATCCGGTTTGCCGCTCCCTGGGAGAGGTTTCCCGGTGGATTGCGGAGCTGGGGGACCAGCGGGAGCGCTATCCCTTCGACATCGACGGAGCGGTGGTGAAGCTGAACAATCTCTCCGAGCGGGTGGCGCTGGGCAGCACGGCAAAATTTCCCCGGTGGGCGGTGGCGTGGAAGTATCCCCCGGAGCAGAAGCCCACAAAGGTGCTGGATATTGTGGTTCAGGTGGGCAGGACTGGTGTGCTGACCCACAAAGCTGTGGTTGAGCCGGTGCGGCTG
>CAMNOL010000037.1 GCA_946546815.1 uncultured Oscillospiraceae bacterium | reverse complement strand
CAGCTTTCTTGAAATCCGCCAGGATTCCCGCGAAAGCTTCGAACAATCTGGACGCAGAATACCCTCGCAATTCGCTCTTGTCCCATTATGCGGTGAAGCCTTAAAAGAACGAGTGATTTGCGTTTTCAGGCAATCCGCAGCACCGGTCTGCGGACTGTCTTTCGCACAGGAAGGTGAATCGAAAGTGGCAAACCATCAGACTGCTCAGCCGAAAAAGAAAAGGGGAGACCATACCCTGCTCAAGTGGTTCGGACTGGTGCTGGGGACGCTGGCCCTGATCGGCGTGACAACCTCTGCGATCCTGGCCTGCTACGCCGCGGCCTATATCCAGGATAAGATCATGCCCCAGGTGAACAGCTCCAACGCCGCCATGCTGGACAGCGGCACGGAACTGTCCAGCGTGGTCTATTATTACGACCGAAAGGACAGCACCTGGCAGGAGCTGCAGACCCTCCACGCCGAGGAAAACCGGGTCTGGGTGCCCTACGACGAGATTCCGGAGGATCTGATCCACGCCACGGTGGCCATTGAGGACAAGCGCTTTTTCAATCACCACGGGGTGGACTGGAAGCGCACCGCCGCCGGCATGGTGTATATGTTCACCGGAAAGCGGGTACAGGGCGGCAGCACCATCACCCAGCAGCTCATCAAAAACCTGACCCATCAGAATCAGGTGACGGTGCGGCGGAAGATCCTGGAGATTTTCGAGGCCCTCCAGTTCGACCGGACCCACACCAAGGAAGAGATCATCGAGTGGTACCTGAACGAAATCTATCTGGGCAGACAGTGCTTCGGCGTCAAAACTGCAGCCAAGCTGTACTTCAATAAAAACGTGAAGGATCTGGGGCTGGCGGAGTGCGCCGCGCTGATCTCCATCACCAACAACCCCTCCCTGTACGACCCCTACACCCATCCGGCCAACAACCTCAAGCGCTGCAGACTGGTGCTGGATCAGATGCGTGAGCAGGGCTATATCGACCAGAAAACCTGTGACGAGGCGAAAAAAGAGGCGGAAAATCTGAACTTTACCGTGGGCTCCCGGGAAAACGAGGAGAGCGGCAGCGGCGATTACTACAGCTGGTACACCGATGAGATCATTGAACAGGTGATCAAGGACCTGGAGGCGGAGTACGGCTATGACGAAAAAACCGCCACCCATATGCTCTACGCCGGCGGATTGAAGATCTACTCCTGCTATGACCCGGAGGTCCAGAAGGACGTGGACAAGGTCTACACCAATGCCAACAGCGTGGAGGGCTGGGACTCCCTAAACGGCGACATCCTCCAGTCTGCCATCACGGTGGTGGACAACCGCACCGGCGCGGTTGTGGCGCTGTCCGGCGGCATCGGAGAAAAGGTGGGCTATCGTATCTGGAACCGGGCCACGGATACGGTGCGCCAGCCCGGTTCTGCCCTCAAGCCCATTGCCGTGTTTGCCCAGGCGCTGGAGAAGGGGGACATCCTGCCCAACACCATCGTGGAGGACAGCCCGTTCTCCAAGGTCAATGGCCGCTCCTGGCCCAAAAACTCCCACGGGGGCTACAACGGCAATGTGGATGTGACCTACGCCATGGCCCAGTCCCTGAACACCGTGGCGGTCAAGGTGCTGGACATGGTGGGGGCGGAGGAATCCTATGAATTCCTGACGGAAAAGCTCCACATCAGCACGCTGGTGAAGGATTATGTCAGCAAAACCGGCAAAAAGTACAGCGATGTGGGCTATGCTCAGCTGGCGCTGGGCGGCGTGACCAAGGGCATTTCCACCTATGAAATGGCGGGGGCCTATTCCACCTTCCCCCGGGACGGTGTGTTTGTCAAGCCCCACCTGTACTCCGCTGTGGTGAACAGCCAGGGGGAGCTGGTGCTGGCTACCCCGGGCTACCAGATCGAGGTGGACGCCAACGGCAACGCCACTGTGAGCGGGGGCGGCACCGGTGAGGCGGTGTTCAGCACCTCCACCTGCTATTATATGAATCAGATGATGGAAAAGGTGGTCACAGAGGGCACCGGCACCAACGCCGCCATCGAGGGCATGAACGTGGCGGGCAAGACCGGCACCACCGACGACGACTTCGACCGCTGGTTTGTGGGCTATACGCCCTACTACACCGCAGCGGTGTGGACCGGCTACGACAAGGCCTCTCCCATCCAGAGCGTCAATAACCCGGCCTGCGTGCTGTGGCAGCAGGTCATGGAACAGGTCAGCAAGGGACAGGAGGCGGTTCCCTTTACCGAGAGCATGGACGGGGAACCGGTGACCTTCTGCGGAAAGTGCGGCGGCATTGCCACCGGCAGCAGCTCCTCCACCCAGACCATTTCCTTCCTGCCCGGGGACGAGCCGGATTACAGCTGCTCTCACAGCTGGAAGAGCTCGAAAAAGAGATGAACCGGACAGGGGAAATTTCCGCAAAGTGGGTGTTGCATTTTTCGGAAAAACCTGTATAATGACGATAGGCTCAGGGAATGCTGAGCCTATCGAATCACTTAAATAGATTGTGCAAAATTTAATTTGCTAAAATCATAAAGAGACCAATTGCAAAAGGAGGGAAAACTATGTATGATTGCATTATCATCGGCGGAGGCCCTGCAGGGCTGAGCGCAGCCATTCAGCTGCGCCGGCGGAACCGCTCTGTGCTGGTGGTCTCCAATCCTGCGGCTCAGAACCCGCTGTCCAAGGCGGAAAAGATTGACAACTATCTGGGACTGCCCGGCCTGACCGGGGCAGAGCTGCTGGAGCGGTTCCAGCAGCACGCCGAGGACGCGGGCGTGGAGTTCAAGACCGGACGGGTCATCTCCACCATGGCCTTTGACGGCTGGATGCTGAACGTGGGGGCGGAGGTCTACCAGGCAAAGGCGCTGATTCTGGCCGCCGGCGTGACCCGTGCCGCCAAGTATCCCGGGGAGCAGGAGCTGCTGGGACACGGCGTCAGCTACTGCGCCACCTGTGACGGGATGCTCTACCGGAAAAAGCCCGTTGTGGTGGTGGGCAGAAGCGCAGACGCTCCCCAGGAGGCCAATTATCTGGCGGAAATCGGCTGTCAGGTCACCTATGTCAGCCCTCAGCAGCCCAAGGGACTGAACCCGGAGATTCCCTATGTCAAGGCCAACCGGCTGGCGGTAGAGGGGGAGGGCTCTGTGGAAGCGCTGACGGCGGACGGGGCAAAGCTGCCCTGCCAGGGCGTGTTCATCCTGCGGGACAGCGTAGCGCCCACAGATTTGATCCCCGGTCTGGAGACCGAGGGAGGCTATATCAAGGTCAACCGTCACATGGAGACCAGCGTCAGCGGCGTGTTTGCCGCAGGCGACTGCACCGGAAAGCCGCTGCAGGTGTCCAAAGCCGTGGGCGAGGGCCTGGTGGCCGGGGACAGCGCAGACAAGTTCCTGGACTGAAGGAAAAAAGCAATTCAACCAATCTATCACAATACAAAGGAGAATGAACCATGGCAGTAAAACATTTTGACGACGTGAGCTTCAAGGCTGCAGCCGCACAGGGCGGCGTGATGCTGGTGGACTTCTGGGCGGACTGGTGCGGCCCCTGCCGTATGCTGGCCCCGGTCATTGACCAGCTGGCCGACGAGTATGAGGGCAAGGTCATCGTGGGCAAGGTCAACGTGGACGACGAGCCGGAGCTGGCCGCCGCCTACGGCGTGATGAGCATTCCCAACATTGTCATCCTGAAGGACGGCAAAGAAGCGGACCGTCTGATCGGCGTACAGCCCAAGGGCAACTTCACCGCCAAGCTGGACGCAGTTCTGGGCAAGTGATCACGAAAGAGCAGCCTGCGGAACAGCGGGAGCAGTGGCGCCGGGTGGAGCAGGTCTTCCGGGGCAAGTATGGGGTGATCCGGGAGCTGGAGCACGGCGGTCAAAGCCGTGTCTACTGTGCCCGGCGGAGCTCAGACGGAAAATTCTTCGTCCTCAAGCACATCCAGCCGGGCAGCGGCGTGGATGTGGAGGATAATCTGCGGATTCTCTCCCGGCTGAACCACCCTCAGATTCCCCGCCTGGAGGAAATGAAGGTCCGGGGAGAGGAAGCCTGGCTGGTGCAGGAGTTTTTTCTGGGGGACAGCCTGAAAAAGGTGCTGATGGACAACCGCCGTATGCACACCCGCCTTCCCTGGAAAAAGGCGGTGGAGTGGATGCTCTCCGCCTGTGAGCCCCTGGGCTATCTCCACAGTCTGCAGCCGCCGGTGTGCCACTGCGATGTGAAGCCCGCAAATCTGACCTTCCGGGTCAGTGACCGCCGCATCTGCCTGATGGATTTTGACATTTCCCGGGAAATCACCGCTGGAAAGGTGCGGGCCAGGCATATGTCCCCGGCCTATGCCTCTCCGGAGCAGAAGCAGCTGATGCGGATCGACACCCGGACGGATCTTTATTCCCTGGGCGTGACGTTTTTCCAGCTGTGCACCAACCAGATGCCGGGAGAGCACTGGCTCCACTGGCCGCTGCCGCCCCGCTTTCAGGACCTGCTGGACCACTGTATGGCGCCCAGCCCCAATGTCCGGTTCCAAACGGTGGAGGAGCTGCGGCAGGAGCTGTTGAAGCTGCTCTGAGAATACGGAATCAAACCGGGCTGTTTCCCTGTAGAAACGGCCCGATTTTTCTGCCAGACCACCATTTCCTGCGTAGATTGACAGAGGAGGAAAACCATGAGCAAATGGCTGATTGCGTCGGACATTCACGGTTCTGCGCTGTACTGCAAAACATTGCTGGAGCACATCCAACGGGAGGCGCCGGAGCGGGTGCTGCTGTTGGGCGACCTGCTGTACCACGGCCCCCGCAACGATCTGCCGGAGGGGTACGACCCCAGGCAGGTCATCACCATGCTGAACGCCATCCGGGACCTGCTGCTGTGCGTGCGGGGCAACTGCGAGGCGGAGGTGGATCAAATGGTGCTGAAGTTCCCGGTGCTGGCGGAGTATGCGGTGG
This sequence comes from uncultured Oscillospiraceae bacterium, assembly GCA_946546815.1. Taxonomy (GTDB): domain Bacteria; phylum Bacillota; class Clostridia; order Oscillospirales; family Oscillospiraceae; genus Onthomonas. The sequence goes on along the minus strand of CAMNOL010000037.1, from coordinate 11,595 downwards.
TTGAGAAAGAGGGACAGACCGTATTTGCCACCCACGGGCACCATTACAATGAGCAGAATCCGCCGCCTCACCGGAGGGGGGACATCCTGCTGTGCGGCCACACCCATGTGCCCGGCTGCACGGTCCATGAGGACTTTATCTACATGAATCCCGGCTCTGTGGCGATTCCAAAAGGCGGCAGCCCCCGAAGCTTTCTGCTGTGGGAAGCAGGCGTATTCACCTGGCGGGAGCTGGACACCGGAAAACCGTTCCTGACCAGCAGCGGAAGGCTGTAAATGACGAAAAACCTCCCGGATCTGACTCCGGGAGGCAATTTTTAGGCTTCACCTTCTTATTGTGCGGCGAATCCCTTTTCCATGCGCTGCACCAGCGCTCCGCCGTGCTCTTTGAGCCAGCGCCGGCGCTGCTGATAGTCCGGCAGCACCCGGGCCACCTCCGCCCAGAACCGGGGGGAGTGGTTCATTTCCTTTCGGTGGCACAGCTCGTGGACCACCACGTAGTCCAGCACTTCCGGAGGGGCCAGCATCAGCAGGCAGTTGAAGTTCAGGTTTCCCTTTCCGGAGCAGCTGCCCCAGCGGGTGCGCTGATTCCGGATGGTGATGCGTCCGTAGGTCACCCCAACCAGGGGGGCAAAGTGGGCCACCCGCTGGGGAATGACGTCTTTTGCCCGGTCCGCCAGCGCCCGAATCTCCTCCAGGGAAAGGCTGCCGGCGTGGGAGGCCTCCTGCTGCCGCTGCTGAACCTTTTGCAGATTTTTGTTCAGCCAGTCCCTTTTCTCATCGACAAACCGCTGCAGCTCCTCTTTGCTCACGCCGTAGGGGGAGCGGAGGAGTACCTGACCCTCCGGTGTGATTTGCAGGGAGATGGTTTTTCTGCGGCTGCGGATGACTTTGACGGGAAACCTGTTCATGGGGCGTCCTCCTGCCGGAACACGGCGGTGACAGTGGTATCCTCCCGGAGGGACAATGTGGTCTCCGGGGAAGCGGCGTCCTCAAGGGTGCCGGAGGAAACTTCCCAGTGGTCAAAGACCATGCCCGGCTCCGCCTGGGCGGAGAGGGTCACCGGCACATCGGTGTAATAGATGCCGCTCCACTCAGCTTGGCTCAGGTCCGGCGTCAGTGTGTTCAGGGAAATGGTTCCCCCCGGGGCGCCCTGAAGGGTGACAGTAACCTGCTTTCCGGTGAGGCTGCAGTAATCTGCCATGTAGGGCACGGCATAGCCAAACCGATCCCGGAAGAACTGTGCCAGCTTGTCGCAGTTGCTGGTGAAACGGGATTCCCTGGTTTCCGGGTTGAGGGTGTCGGCATCATCCTTCTGAGGATAGCGCAGCACCGAGGCGTAAGCCGCCGCCGCCCAGCGCTCCTTGAAGCTGCTCATCAGCTCTGACATCTCTTCCGCGCCGTACACATCGTTGGCAAGGTCCAGATACGTGTTGACGAACCGGGTTCGGAACTCCGTGTTTTTCATCAGGTGAGGGAACAGGGGGTCTTTGGCCAGGCTGTGCCTTTTGTTCAGGAACGGCGCGGTAAACAGGTTCAGGTCTGCAGGAACCTGGCTGTTGGCTCCGGAGGAGTAGTCCGCATCGTAGAACATCCAGTGCCAGCGCCCGTCGGCATAGGGGTTCTTTTTGCTCTTGTGGAGGCTCTTATAAAGGTAAATGTTCTGGTGCCAGTTGAAATCGGAGTTGCACAGGTACAGCTCTGCGGCATAGAAGTCGATAAAGCTCTGCACGTCCATCATGGTGTTCAGCTCCGCCCAATTGTCCGCCTGGGACAGGTCGTGGCTGGCGGCGAAGTCCATCAGCGGGTCGTAATACGTTTTGATGTCCTCCGCTGTACCGGTGACCGGCACCAGCTCCCGGGAGTCAGATTTGACCAGCAGTGCGTCGTCCTCGTCCAGACCGTAGTGGTCGTGGAGGTAGGTGCTGCTGTTGTAAGGCTCCTGAACGGCGTAGAAGCCCCAGTATTCCCCGTCCAGAAACAGCTGAATCAGATGGTAATTCTGGGTGTCCATGGTGCGGCTGTCCATTTGCGACACCAGCAGAAAGCGGCGGGCGGCGGCACCGTTGACCAGAAACACCTTGTCGGTGAGCAGTCCGTCGGAGAAAAAGGATTTTTGAAACAGGTCGTTTCCGTCGTAGCGGGAGCGGGCATACAGGGAAAAGCTCTTGGGAACCCGTCGGCGGCTGGCGTTGCCGTGGACCCGGATGCCGGCCTCCTGGGAAAAGGAAAGCTGTCCGTTTTCCTCGAAATAGTCCAGATGAGTCGGACGCTCCCAGCTGCTGCCCTTTTGGAAAAAGTTGCAGACGGACTGGAGCCGCACCCAGTAGGTGCTGGTGGAAATGCTCCCGTCGGCCAGCTTTTGTTTGTACAGTCCCCCGGCGGTCAGGATGCCGGAGTCCCCGAACAGGCCCTCCGGCTCGCTGACCAGAGACAGGACAGAGACGTTGTCAAAGGCGGAGCGGTCCTTGTAGCCCACAAAATAGGAGGCGGTTTCCACGTCGCTGACGTTGCCCTGTTTGTCCACCGCCACAGCCCGGACCACGGTGCACTTGTCCACCGGCTCCTCCGGGACCAGGTAGGGGGCGTAGTAGCTTTCATAGACCGGTTTTTGTCCCTCGTACAGGGGCGTGGAGGAGTAGGGGGCCTGATTCTGGTCCGTACAGTACCGGTTGGGCTGCCCGGATACATCCTCAATGGTCAACGGCTCGGTGTAGGGGGTGGAGTCCGTGGTGGGAACAGAGCTGTCCAGGGTGTAGTACACGGTGCAGCCTTTGGGAGCGGTGATGGTCAGGGAGAAGGAGTTGTCATAAAACCCGCTCTGCTGGGAAAATTCGGGCTTTTCCACCAGCGCCAGCCGCTCTGCCGCGTGATTGGAGTCTCCGGGGGTGGCGGAGAGCACGCCGGTTGTGCTGCCTCCGTCGGTGACCCGGCCGAAGCAGGTGTCTGTCTGCAGGGTCTGGGGCAGGGTCAGCGTGTCCACAACGGAGCCGTTTCGGCTCAGGCACAGGGTTTTGCCCCGGGACAGTCGGAACCGGGCCAGAAGCGTTCCCTCCCGCTCCACAGCGGCGGGCTCGTCCTCCTCTGCGCCGCCGACGCAGTAGACCAGCAGATAGCCCCCGGGGGCTATGGTGCTGTCCTCGGGAAAGTTATACTGATGCAGCTCCGTCTTTTTTCCGCTGAGGGACCAGCCCTTCAGGGAAACGGCCTTGTCGGTGGGATTGTACAGCTCCACCCAGCCGCAGGCTGTGCCGCTTCCGGCGTCCAGGATCGTCTGTCCCTCGCCGCAGGCCTCGTTGAGGACCGGATGATCCGGCGCTTTGGGGAAGAGGGGGGGAGCGCTGCGTAGCAGGGTGAAGACAAGGTGCAGCGCCAGCACAGCGGCAAGGCCGATGAGGGCCGGGCGCACCACCCTGTCAGGGGTAAGTGGTCTTTTTTTGTTCATATGGGTCAGCTTTTTCCTTGTTGGATGATAATTGCTCCGTCTTTGCAGGAGAAAATGACGGTTCCGTTCCGGGTCAGCAAGACTTCACTGCCCGCCTCCGTCAGACGGTCCGTCAGCTTGTCGCTCTCCGGCTCAGAGTAGGAGGAGGTGATCAGCCCATAGTCCGGCTGAAAGGCCTCCAGCAGCAGAGCGGTGGGCTTGGCCTCCCGGCCGTGGTGGGGAACCTTGAGAAAGTCGTATTGGGTGCCGTCGTACTGCCGGGACAGGAACTCCTGCACCCGGTCTTTTAACGCGTCTCCGGTGAACAGAAGGCTGACTCCGTCAAAGGAGACGGAGAGGATCAGCGAGCTGTTGTTGTCCTGATCCTTTTCATAGGAGGATTCCAGCGGCGGATACAGGGTGAAGTCCCCGCCGGCGGCGGAAAAGGAGGTGGTTTCCGTCACGGTGACCATTTTTGTGCTGGTGCGGTCAAGTGCGTTCATCATGTCGAAGTAGGGGGTGCTGTTTTCCGAAAAGGAGGAACGGTACACCGTGCCTACCTCCACCTGCTCAAGGATCTCAGCGGCACCGCCGATGTGGTCCTTGTCAAAGTGGGACAGCACCAGCGCGTCCAGGCGGTCAACGCCGTACTGCTTCATCAGGGTCAGCAGCGTCCGGGCGGAGGACTCCTCTCCGGCGTCGATGAGCACTGCGCCGGACGCTCCCAGCAGCAGAAAGCCGTCTGCTTTGCCCAAATCCGGACAGAGGACGGTCAGCGAGCCTTCTTCGGGGGCGGAGAGGTCAGCGCCGGCGGAAACCGACGCCTCCGGAGCCCCTTCGGGGGAGGCGGGATGGGAGCCGAGGTAGAGCACGACAAGAATTGCACACACAAAGGCGCAGAGAATGCCGAACAGCACCATGGGACGTGTGCCCTTACCGCCCATCACAGCACCTGCTTGCTCCGGCGCTCCACAATGGAGGGGGCCACCACCAGCACCACGTTCATGTTGCCGTTGCGGGTGCGGATCTCATCCAGCAGCGCCTTCTGGTTCATGTTGCTTCTGGGAATGAGCTTGTAGCGCAGCTCGCACAGGGAGCCGAAGTCGGTGGTGCGGACCATCAGCAGCTTGCTGCTGCGGGTGTACTGATTCAGCACCGGCTCAAACACACCCTGAAAATCCAGGGTTTCCGGCACCCAGATCTTCAGCAGCATGGGGTTCCCGGCGGGCTTGCCCCAGCCGGAGTGCTCCAGGAAGAAAATGAGGGCGCACATGACCAGCGTAAACGCGACGCTGTAGCCCACATAGCCGCAGCCGCAGAGCACGCCGTTGCAGATGGCGGAGAACAGATAGGCCAGATCCCGGGTCTCCACCGGGCCGCTTCGGAAACGGACCAGCACGAAAATGCCCCCCAGACCCAGGGCAGTGGCGATGTTGCGCCCCACCAGCAGAATGACGATGGCGGCGGCAACGGGGACCACCACCAGCGTCAGGGGCAGGCCGTTGGGCACCAGCTCGTCCTGGTGGGTAGAGACGTACAGGGCGCTGAACAGAACGCCGCACAGAATGGTGGCCGCCAGAATCAGGGCAAAGCCGATGGGGGTGATGTTCAGCGCGATGTCGGCGTTGAGCAGTTGTAAGATCGAGTCAGTCATGGATAAACCTCCGGTTTTTTATTTCTGGGGAGAAGCCGCAGAACGGCGGCGGCTCCCTGTCAGGTTAGGGAAGGGCGGTTCCCCCGGCCGTTGGACGGACTGCGCCGGGGAAACAGGACCTGCCGTCAGATATGCCCCAGCACAGAGATGTCCTCCCGGTCCAGCACCTCGTTTTTCAGGTAGGTCTTGTAGGCCACGCCGTATTTGGAGAAGGAGTGGGGGAACACCCGGTGCTCACTGAGCAGGTCCGCAAACCACTTGGGATAGGCGCTGGACACCTTTACCTCCATTAGGCGGAAGTCCTCCGGGAACAGCAGCTCCCCCTCCCTGCCGTGATGAAAGGAGGCGTCTCCCCGCAGGTGGCGCAGGTTGGAGTCAAAGGTCAGCCGGAAGTTCCGGTCTGTCCGGTCAAAAAAGGCCATCCGGTCGTAGGAAATCAGGGTGGTGGGCGCCACGTCCTTGTGGGACAGGTAGTAGGCCACCTCCCCCAGCACCTGGCGGGTCATGTAATCCGCTCCCGCCGGAATGGCTCGGGTCTGGAGAAAGGCGGCGGCGGCTCCGTAGGAGAGCTTCGCCCGGCGCTTGGTGACAATGCGGTTCACTTTTTTCTTCAGCTCCAGAAACACCGGCGTGTCCGGGGACTGAGGCAGCCCGTAGCTGCGCAGGCGGAGCTTTTCCTTGTAAAAGGGGTGCTGCAAGGATTCCCGGATCACGTCGTCCTGATCGGTGTCAAAGTACAGATTGCAGATGTGATAGGTCTGTCCGTTGCGGCAGAACTTGTCCGGGTCCATATGCCGGGCGATGACCGGCAGCAGCTGTCCCATAACGGTTTGGTTCATGAGAAACTTTTTCTCATAGCGTTGAAAAACGGTGATTGCCATGGGTTCCTCCAATCATCCTTCCGATTCTGTGAGGGGGTAGGCCAGCTCCACCGGACCAAGACACCGGACGGGAGCCAGACCGCACTCCGCCTGCACCTGGGAGGACTCCGCCACGGTGACGCCGGTGACGGCGTGGAAGGCGCTGCCCCCGGTGGTGATGTTGAACTGGCCGCCCTGCACATCGACAAAGCCGTTGGTTTTCACTGCGGTATCTCCGCTGGTCAGGGTCAGCAGTCCGCCCTCCACCGTCACATCATCCTTGCCCCGCAGCGCCACATTGGGGGCGGTGACGGTGACGATGCCGCTTTTGATGTACAGGGAGTCGGAGCTGGAGATGCCGTTGCGGTAGGCTGCGGTGACGGTCAGTTCTCCTTTGCCCTTGATGGTCAGGTCGGAGCTGGAAAAGATGCAGGCGCTGGGGACAGAGGCCTCCGGATCCGGGCAGTCGTAGAATTCCCCGTCGGACAGGAAATTCACCGAATCCTCAGGCAGCTTGATCTTCACCCGGTCTGCACTCTGCACCCAAATGGGGGCGGAATGCTCGCAGTGAATGGAGACGTTGTCCAGCTTCAGCTCCACCTGATCCTCCGGTCCGGCGGCGACAATAATTTGCCCGTCGGTGAGGGAGCCGGAGAGCTTGTACTCCCCCGGCGCCACAATGGTGGCGGTGCTGCCTTGGATGCGGACTGCTTCCTTGTCGCTGGTCAGGATGCCGCTGTCCTCCAGGTACAGGCCCACGTGGCCGGCAGCTTCCTGGTCGAACCACCCCCCGGAGTAGAGAGGGGAGGCGCTGTACAACAGCGCCAGCAGGCAGATCAGCAGCAGAGCGGGGAGCGCCAGCAGAATTTTGTTCGTGTAATGCTTCATAAATCGTCTGATAAAAGAAAAAGGATTGGGTGGGTGCGGATTGGACTGGCAAAAGCCGGAAAAGTCCAGTATCATTCATTATAATGCAAAGGGGGTCGTTTGTCCACAGGGCGAAATCCCCGTTCTTTTCGAAGAAATGTGCCTTTGGCATGGACATTTCTCCGGGGAAATGGTAAAATGATGAATACTGCGCCGGAGGTTCTCCACAGTTGGGAGAACACAAACGCCGAATACAGGCAGGGGACAGAGGACGTCTGTGCCCGCCCGGCGAAGAATGACAAGAAGAATCAAAGGGGAATGATATGTTCAAAGTTATTTCCGTACAGGGCCGGGCACGGCGGGGAACCTTCACCTGCGCCCACGGCACCGCCCAGACCCCGGTCTTTATGAACGTGGGCACCCAGGGCGCCATCAAGGGCGCGCTGTCCGCCCGGGACCTGAAGGAGATCGGCTGCCAGATCGAGCTGTCCAACACCTACCACCTCCACGTGCGCCCCGGGGACCAGGTGGTGAAGGAGCTGGGGGGCCTGCACAAAATGATGAACTGGGACGGACCCATCCTCACCGACAGCGGCGGCTTCCAGGTGTTTTCCCTGGCAAAGCTGCGCAATATCAAGGAAGAGGGCGTCACGTTCCACAGCCATGTGGACGGCCGGAAAATTTTCATGGGGCCGGAGGAGTCCATGCGGATTCAGTCCAATCTGGGCAGCGACATCGCCATGGCCTTTGACGAGTGCGTGGAGAACCCCTCCACCCACGACTACGTGGAAAAATCCGTCCAGAGGACCCAGCGGTGGCTGGAGCGGTGCGTGGCGGAGCACCAGCGGCTGAATGAACAGCCCGACTGCGTGAACCCGGAGCAGATGCTCTTTGCCATCAACCAGGGCGGCGTGTACCACGACCTGCGGATCTGGCACGCACAGCAGATTTCCGCCATGCCCCAGGGCAGCTATGACGGCGTGGCCATCGGCGGCCTGGCAGTGGGGGAGAGCACAGAGGAGATGTATGCCGTGCTGGATGCGGTGGAGCCGTATCTGCCCCAGGACAAGCCCCGCTATCTCATGGGGGTGGGCACGCCCTGGAACATCATCGAGGCGGTGTACCGGGGCGTGGATTTCTTCGACTGCGTCATGCCCGCCCGCAACGCCCGCCACGGCAAGCTGTACACCTGGGAGGGCACCATCAACATCAAAAACGAGAAGTACAAGCTGGACAAGCGCCCCATCGACCCGGGGTGCAGCTGTCCCACCTGCCGCAGCTACAGCCGTGCCTACCTGCGCCACCTGGTGAAGGCGGAGGAGATGCTGGCCATGCGCCTTGCGGTGATCCACAACCTCTGGTTCTACAACGAGCTGATGGCCCGGATTCGCCAGGCCCTGGACGAGGGCACCTTTGAGGCCTTCCGGGAGGAGTACGTGGAAAAGCTGCAGCGGAGGCTGTGAGTCTGCAGGAAACCATACGCGGTTGGGCGCCGTTTCCCCCCGCAGCACCGGCGCCGACGGCAAAATTCCGTGTTTTTTTGCGGAAAAGCCCTTGCCTTTACCGGCGACAACCGATATAATAGAAATACTTTGCGGTGCCGGACCCACCGGCTGCAGGAAGTCAATTCACGGAGGTATTCAACTATGGATGGAACGATTTATTCGATCATTATGATCGTGCTGATGATTGTGATCTTCTACTTCATGCTCATTCGCCCTGAAAACAAGCGCAAGAAGGAAGCCGCTGCCATGCGGGACAGCCTGGCCGTGGGCGATGAGGTCACCACCATCGGCGGCGTGGTCGGCACGGTCTGCGCAGTCAAGACCAACAGCGTCGTTATCGAGACCGGAGCAGACCGGGTCCGCATGGAGCTGATGAAGTGGGCCATTTCCACCAAGGGCGTCCAGGTTTCCGAGGACGGCAAGGGCGAGCCTGCTGACAAGAGCAAGAAGAAGTAAGTCCTGCATCGCCGGCGCCGGCCGGCAGACATACATGAAAATTCCCTCCTGTGCATAGATATCTGAAAAGGAATCATGCAGGAGGGATTTTATTATGGCACAGGTAAAACGGCGAAGAGAGTCGGCAGGGCGGACGCTGCCCCAGATGGTGACGACCATCCTGTCCGGAGGACTGCTGGCCTTCGGAACGGCTCTGGTGCTGCTGCTGGCGGCGGCATGGCTGATGTCCTCCGGAAAACTGGGGGAGGGGCTGACCACCCAGGTGTGCATTGGGGCGGCGGCGCTGGGGGGGCTCGTCGGCGGTTTTTACACGGCCCGGACGCTGCGGTGGCGGGTGCTGCCCGCTGCGCTGGGGGCGGCGCTCACCGGTGCGCTGCTGTGGGTACTGGCCGGGGCGGCAGGCTTTGGCTCGGTTTCCGCGGCAGGAGTTGGGCGGCTGCTGGCCGCATCCCTGGCCGGAGGGGGAATCGCCGGAATTCTGGCCGCCAGGTGAGTTGCAAAAATCCAGAAAAACCCCGGGAAAGCAATTGCAATTCCCAAAACGATATGGTATAATGACCCCAACAACCAATGTGAGGAGGAGAGTTCCTTGAAGCACGTTAAGACTTTGGCCGGTGCCACTCTGAAGATGAGCGCCGCTCACGGTGGCTGCGGCGAGTGCCAGACTTCCTGCCAGTCCGCCTGCAAGACTTCCTGCACCGTTGCGAACCAGAAGTGCGAGCAGAGCAAGTAACTTAGCAAAGCAACAGGAAAAGGCTTCCTGCCGAAGCAGGGGGCCTTTCTTTTGCCCAATGACAGCATTTTCTCAGGGTACCGCTGATTCTATCAGGATTCCCTTCGTTTTTTTCTACTGCATCGGAGGTTAGAAAAACATGATTCATACCTTTGAGGCACTGGGCTGCCGGATTGCGCTGGATGTGGCCAGCGGTGCGGTCCATGTGCTGGATCAAATGTCCTACGACCTGCTCAACTGCGTAGAGCCCCCTATGGGGGAGCACTGCCCGCAGTCCATTCTGGAGCAGCTGCCCCAGTACGACCCCGCCGAACTGGAGGAGTGCTGGCAGGACCTGCTGGAGCTGGTGAAGCGCAAAGAGCTGTTTGAGGAGGAGACCTACATCGACCCCAGCTGGGCGGTGGTGAAGAACACCCCCATCAAGGCGCTGTGCCTGAACGTGGCCCACGACTGCAACCTGCGCTGCAAGTACTGCTTCGCTTCCAAAGGCGGCTACGGCACCGGCCGGATGCTGATGAGCTTTGAAACGGCCAAAAAGGCCATTGACTTTGTGGTGGAGCGGTCCGGCAAGCGCCGCAACATTGAGGTGGACTTCTTCGGTGGCGAGCCCATGATGGCGCTGGACACGGTGAAGAAAACCGTGGAGTATGCCCGCTCCATTGAGGAGGAGAAGGGGAAAAAGTTCCGCTTCACCATGACCACCAACGGTATGCTGCTGAGCGACGAGAACATTGAATACTTCAACCGGGAGATGAAGAACTGCGTGCTGAGCCTGGACGGCCGTCAGAGCACCAACGACAATATGCGCGTCACCGTCAACGGACGGGGCAGCTATGACATCATTGTTCCCAAATTCCAGAAGCTGGTGGCGGGCCGGGGGGACCAGGAGTACTACGCCCGGGGCACCTTTACCCGGGAGAACCTGGATTTCGCCGCGGATGTGCTGCACATGGCCGACGACCTGGGTTTCAAAAACGTCTCTGTGGAGCCCGCGGTGGGCAAGCCTGACGACCCCCTTGCCATCACCGAGGCGGAGGTTCCGGCGGTGTGCGCGGAGTACGAGAAGCTGGCGGAGGCGCTGGTGGACCGTCCCGACGTGAATTTCTTCCACTTCTTCGTGGATCTGGAGCAGGGCCCCTGCGTCATCAAGCGAATGAGAGGCTGCGGCGCGGGCAACGAGTACGTGGCCATCACCCCCGAGGGGGACATCTACCCCTGCCATCAGTTTGTGGGCAACCCGGACTTCAAAATCGGCAACCTGTACGACGGCACCTTTGACCGGACGGTCACCGACCAGTTCTGCGGCGTCAATGTGTACACCAAGGAGGAGTGCCGGAACTGCTGGGCCAAGTTCTACTGCTCCGGCGGCTGCTCCGCAGGCAACTACAACATCAACGGCGACATCATGAAGCCCAGCAAGGTGGCCTGCGAGCTGGAGCGCAAGCGTCTGGAGTGCGCCATCGCCATCAAGGCAAAGCGGGCGGGACTGGCGTAAGCGTGCCGGAACGCTGTCGCTGAAAATAGAAGGAAAAAGCACCCTGAAGGGTGAATCAACCGTTCCCTGCTTTTGGGGCGTTCCTCTGTGCGGCTGAGAAAGAATAATAACTCCGGTTTCTGTCCGGAGTTATTAAGGAGAGCATGCGATGATGAACTTTTTACCAAACCATCTTGAACTGGTTCTCGCCCTGATTTTCGCAGGCATATTCATTGCTCTGCTTGTAAGGCTGCTGGGGAAGGCCAAGAGAATTGAGCTGGAGGGACAGGAGACGGACGCCGTTGTTTCCAGGATAGAGGACGTCAGTGACCCAGGTTCGGCCCCCTCTTATATCACATATGTGAGCTACCGGGACGAGAATGGAGAAAACCGGGAAAGCCCGATGTCTATTTCTCCAACGGTTGATTTTGAGGTGGGACAAAGAATCAGGATCAAATTCCTTTCCGGCAAATACGATATGGTCCGTTTTTCCCGAAACATCTGATCACAAAAAAACGCCTATGAAGCGGAGCGTTCATCCTGCTTCATGGGCGATTTTTAATTCTGACAGCAGTTCGAATCTCTTCGCTGATCCGTATAACAAAAAAACTCACATGCCACTG
>CAMNOL010000036.1 GCA_946546815.1 uncultured Oscillospiraceae bacterium | reverse complement strand
ATGAGCAAGCACGAAGAAGGCGGCATGACCGATCTGCAGTATAAGGGTATGCTAATAGATCAAATAGACAAATGGGAAACACTACTTAAACTCACGGAAACCGGCGACAAGGAAGCAGTGCTTCGATATATACAAAGGCAAATCGAATTGATTCAGCGGAAGCTGAGATTCTGATCGTTTTGAAGAAAACGCATTGAGGTGAAACCATGAGCTATACGGAAGAACCCTTGAGCACAATAGAATTCCAGGAGAATCAATCCAAGGCACCCGAAGAACTGGAAGAAGCCATAGAGAAAAGATTGCAGCAGCTCAATACTGAGCTCGAAAGATATACAAATCACGCTGACAGGCTTGATTATGCGGTAGCGGTAGCGTGCGGCATTCTATCCGGAATATTGGACGCCTTCTATGTCGGCGAATTCTCCCTGAAAGAGGCCCACCAATGGGGCTCTGAGAAGACAGAGGCATTCGTGACAAAGGTGGCGCAACACCAAGGTTATCAGGGAGACGATCCCAAGGGTGCTATAACCTATCTTGCCGAGCGAGCTCCTCACAGCGATGAAAACATCAAGAGAGGATTTCATCTAGCGTCTGATTCAAATACAAAAGAATTCGGAGGCTCGATGCAGCATCATCTGAGAGATTTTGCCCATCACGCTTCCATCACGGGATTGCTGTTCTCGGTCCTTACCCAGTTTACTGAAAAATGCTATGGGACAAACACATCCGGCGCTTTTGTCATCGTGGACGTCAGAGATCGCTCGTTTATCGGAGAAGATGTGTCGCAGAAGCTCCTGTTCGGCATCGTATTCTGGTTTTTCCATCTGGTGAGCGATGTTGCTGGCTCAGGTAAGCGGGACTCAGAAGGGACAGGAATTCCCGGTCCGATTCTTTCAACTGCCAAACTCTTGTCGGCAACTCCGCTCTTTATGAATCAGGTGAACGATCAAGACAACCGAGAGTTTTCAGTTTTTATTTCAAAACTGTTCAACGGCACCTATTTCGGCGAGCGTGATGAAAGCGGCAAGCTGATTCCCCTGCGGTTCGATTTCAGAACAGAGCTCGGTGTTTACTGCCATGTGGGAAAACAGGCACTTCCCGTGCTGCTCAACGAAGTGTGTGTCAGAGCCTTCTACATGATCCGGCGATTCACAATGGAAGTAGTGGAAAAGCAGGTTCACCGTTTTACAGATTTGGAAAAGCTTGATTGGACGTGTATCAAGCCGTCTGGAAATCGAACCATTGACAGAATGCTCACGGTGGCAAGCGTGACATTTACTCTGGCTGATACAACGGATGCCGCCCTTCATGCTGCCATCGAATCCGGCGGAAACTGGGTAATCTTCTCCGGCCGATTTGTTGCCAGGTACAACTATGTGGGTGCCGGCCGTGCGGCTGTAGCCATCGTCAAAGAGGTCTCCAACGAGAAGAAGGAGGCCCAGCTCATCCACGAGAGGATGATCCTTATGGAGGCGAAGGCGGACCTGATGTTCCAGCATCTGCAGGAGTTCAAGAAACAGCTCAATGAACGGCTCACAGCCTACCTTGTGGAGGACATTGAGGCATTTTTGGAGGGCTTTAACAACATCAATGCGGGGCTGCGGTCCAACGATTCCAACCTTGTCATTCAGGGGAACGTGACCATCCAGCAGGCTCTGGGCAGGGAGGCGCAGTTCACAAATCAGGATGAATTTGATGACCTGATGGATTCCGACTTGCCCCTGCAATTCTAAGGGAGGTGTGCATATGGCAAGGCTAAGTTTTGGGAAGGGGCTGAAGGAGAAGCTCCAGAGCGCGGCCGACGCGGCAAAGACTGCGGCGAAGGACGCAAAGGCGGCGGTGAAGGATGTCAAACTGCCGGATGTGGACGGCGTCAAAGCGAAGGTGAAGGACGTCAAATTGCCGGATTTAGAGAGCGTCAAAGCAAAGGTGGAGAATGTCAAAGACTCCTTCCAGAAGAAGTCCCAGGAGAAGGGGGAGGACACAGGCGCTGTAACGGTTCTTTCCACCCACTCCGCCTTGAAAATCGTGTACTATCTCATGGCTGCGGACGGGGAGATCCTCGCCAGTGAGGAGGAAAAGTTCGACTCCGTCGGGAAGGAGCTGGACCCTGGCTTTGCTGAGCACAAGGCGCAGATTGTCCAGGAGTGCCGGGCACAGATGGACAAGGCGATGGATTCGTCTGACCATTACGATGTGCTTCAGGATGGCGTGGAGGAGGCTCTGCGCAGTTCCCGGCAGACGGCGGACAGCCTCATCACGCCCAAGCTGCTGGTGTGGGACCTGCTCACCATTGCCTACAGTGACGGTGAGTACGACGATTCGGAGCGCAGACTCATCAAATACGTCGTCCGGAAGACAGACATCGACAAGGCTGTGTTTCTGGAGCTGGAGAGCAGTATCCTTACTCTGATGGACATTGAGAGAGAGCTTGCTTGGATCAAGACCACCAACAAGCCATATCTGACAATCGAGGCCATGGTCAATGAGCTGGCAGATCGCAGAAACGTGATCTTTGAGAGCGTCAAAGACCTGATTTTACTATAAGGAGGGAAAAATCATGCCGGTACCACTTCTGTTTATCGGCGTTGCCGCCGCCACAGGCACCTTTGGGGTTGGAAGCACCATCAAAGCGGGCATCGACGCGAACACTGCCAAAGCAGTCAATCAGGACGCCAACGAAATCGTACAGAACGCCACGGACTGGCTCAACGCTCAGCGGCTGGCCTGTGGCCGATCCCTGACCCGGCTGGGTGAGGAAAAGCTGTTCGTGCTCAGCAGCACCATCACAGAGTTTCTGGACTGCTTTCAGAAGATCAAGAACGTGGACTTTCGGGAGACGGAAGGCCTGGATGAACTGAAGAAACTGCACATCGATGAGCATGAGTTCGTGGAAATGCGCTCGCTGGCCAACTTTGCAGGCTCCCTTGCCGGAGGGGCAGTGGCCGGAACGGCGGGCGGAGCATTGGCGGCCTTTGGGGCCTACGGTGCGGCCCAGGCGCTGGCCTTTGCCTCCACAGGAACGGCAATTTCCACGTTGAGCGGCGTTGCTGCCACCAATGCGACCCTGGCCTTCTTCGGCGGCGGCTCCCTGGCCGCAGGAGGACTCGGTATGGCCGGCGGCACGATGGTTCTCGGCGGACTGGTGGCCGGCCCGGCGCTGATGGTTATGGGTCTGGTAGCCGGCAGCGCCGCGAAAAAGAACTTGGAGAAAGCGTACACCAACCGCGTGGAGGCGATTCAGATCGCTTCACAGCTCAATGAGGCGGGTTTGCAGTGCGAGACGATTCGGAGGAGAACTTATTTGTTCTACAACCTGCTGGCCCGGCTGGACACTTACTTCCTGCCCCTGATCTATCGGATGGAGGAGATCGTGGAGCGTGAGGGTGATGACTACCGGAGCTATTCTCCGGACTCAAAGAAGATCATTGCGTCTTGCGCAAGCGTAGCGGTGTCCGTGAAGTCGGTGCTGGACACGCCGCTTCTGACGGATGACGGGCTGCTGACGGAGGAGTCCGGGGAGAAGGCTGGGAGTGCTGAGGAGTTTTTGGTTAGGATGAGGATTGGGGCATGAAGGAGCTGGAGGGGATAGGTTATCCGAAAGCATGCGAACTGATCATGGATCGGTTTACTGATTGCAAAATAGCCGGCGTAATGGAGTTTTCAGACTGTTTTACATTTTCAATAGTCCCCCAAGATGAAAAGCCTGTAGAAATACGTGGGAAGTTGTTTTACGATTATTATGGCAATGGCTGGTCTGTGGATAAGCAAACTGGGATTATTTCCCGAATACCAGAAGATCCCCAGTCTGTGAGAGATCGCATGGAGGGACGTGCGGAGATAGGAAAACTAATCTATAGCGAATTGCCAATCTATGAGGACGATGAGGAAGAAGATTGACTATTGTTCAAGCTGAAAAGACAGAGTGGCTATAAGGCAATAATCGTTCCAACGGATTATTGCTTGAATCATCCGATTGCTGATGACTTGTTCTCATCTTTTGCTGTTGACTCCATGACTGATCTACATTGGAAATGATTAATTATAATCACTAGCGAGACTTGAAGATGAACATAGATCGATATAAAGTAAGATTAACCATTCACCATATTGAATACAGGGGAGAGAATCATGACATAAAGAATTACGTTATGGAGCCTTCTCCGGATTTGCATTGTGGCTGTCCGATATTAGTAGATGAAAACGGAATCGATTATCCAGTTGAATCTATAGAAAAAGCGATTATCTCAAATAACAAGCAGGGCAAAACAGTTGAGTACGCAGTTGAGTTTCATCCATCATCTGATCCTGGTTTTCCAATTGGGAAACACTTCTATATTAAACCGGAAAAGTGGAAAAAACCCATTCCAGATAGTGAATTGGTTGAAATAATCTGCAAAAGCCAAGGAAGGATACCACTAACACGCCAGTTATTCAAGAAAACGACCGTCAGAGTAAATAACAGCGGTAAAGTGTTTGTTCTACAAGAAGAAACACTTCACCGACCAAATGATGAAACAAACGTGTTTTTTATTGATAAGGGTGAGGCAAAAAAACTGCTGAAAGATATGCTCAGATGTGTGGCAAAAAACGATTGTTACTGTAATGACCGTTCGGACGATACAGTGAGATATATTACCTTTGTATTTGCAAATGGGCAGTCGTCCAGATATTGCGGTACGTATGCACATGGTGAAATAGGACTGGATTATATTGACACCACCCAATTGATGGAGGAATTCCTTAGGGAACCGCTGATTTAATCCCATTACGGCAAATGTGTGGTATAATAGAGCTACATCAGTAGGGGGTGGAGAGTCGATGAAACAGCAATCATTCACAGACCTGGAATACGCAAACCGGAAGCGCACGACAAAGCGAGAGGCATTTCTGAAAGCGATGGACGAGATGATTCCGTGGTCTTATTGGGTAGGGGTGATTCGTCCCTACTATCCAACCGGAAAAAGAGGAATAAGAGCCGGGATCCAGAGATGTATCAGACAAAAAAGGGGAATCAGTGGTACTTTGGAATGAAAATTCACGCCGGAGTAGATAGTGGAAGCGGATACGTTCACACCATCACGGGTACAGCAGCAAACGTACATGATACCGCTGAGGTAAGCAAACTCATCCGAGAGGATGACGAGGTTGTCTATGGGGATTCAGGCTATCTGGGAGTGGAAAAGCAAGAGGATGTTCTACAAGACGAACATCTATCACAGGTAGAGTTCCGAATCAACAAGCGACCGTCCAGTTTGAAGATGAAGGTAGATTCAGGCATCAACTGGGACAAGGCGATTGAGCATGGAAAGTCGGCTGTTCGTTGTAAGGTGGAGCACCCATTTTTGATTGTAAAAAGGCAGTTTGGATACGCAAAGACCGTATATCGGGGAATTGCAAAAAACTTGAATCGATTTCACATTCTGTTCGCCAGCGCTAACATCCTGATGTGCTTCAGAGCTGGTCGCAAGAAGCATTTCACAGCTTGCATGGGATAACTATGCCCTTTAAAGGAAAAAACCACCTAAAACAGGTCAAATACAGGCAAAAACCAATGCTATCTCAGGAAAAATGGGTGAAATCATTCGAAAAAAACAGGTTGTTTACGAAGGACTGATTGGTGGACCGCATTATTCAGTGGTTCCCTTATTGATGTACTTCTCAATCATTGCAGGAGTAACCTTGTCAATGGTCAGCTTCTTTGGTGCAAAATAGGGCTTGATATGTACTCTGACATATAACTCATATCCCTCGTAGGTGTTCAGACGAACATCTCTTTTTTTATGCTCCAGCCATTCGTCAATCCATGTTGTGAACTTCTGATCCGAAAATCAGATCGGCGGCGGACGTTTCAGGCAGGAGTGGGCCCCACTGCAAAAAATCCGGGCTATATTTCACATTTGTCCCGGTGAGCGGTTGCTTTTTTTTCTGTTATCACTATAATAGAAACTGAGAGAACGCCGTAAACTGTACAAAATGCTCAGAACGCGGCGGGAAAAGATTACGACGAAACGGAGGCGCGCTTATGGCAGAGAACCATGCTCAAGAATACAAGTGTCCCAACTGCGGCGCACCGCTGACTTACAGTCCCGGAACCAGGCAGCTGGTATGCGAATCCTGCGACAGCACCTTTGGGCTGGAGGAGGTTTCGCTGGGACAGCGGAATGTGAAGAAGGTGGAGAGCTTCGACTGGGGCAAGTACAAACGCAACTTCTCCGGACAGAAGTTGGAGCACACCGCAGTGTACAACTGCAAGTCCTGCGGCGCCGTCATTGAAGCGGATGCCGCCACCGCCGCCACCAAATGTCCCTACTGCGACAACAACATCGTGCTGGACGAAAAGGTGGAGGCCGGCCTGCGGCCCAACGCCATCATCCCCTTCAAGTACAAGCCCAAGGACCTGCCCGGACTGGTGAAGAAGTTCTGCGAGGGCAAAACCCTGCTGCCCAGGAACTTCTTCAATGACAGCTATCTGACGGACGTGCAGGGGCTGTATGTGCCCTTCTGGCTGTTCGACTGCGACGTGGAGGGCGGCGTCAACCTGGAAGGGGAGATCATCCATGCTTACAGCACCAGAGACGAGGAGGTGACGCAGATCAGCCACTTCCTGCTGGAGCGGGACGGCGCCATGAGCTTCCACAACATCCCGGTGGACGCCAGCACCAAGATGTCCAACGATGTGATGGACTCGGTGGAGCCCTTCGACTTCTCCGAGCTGGTGGATTTCCAGGACGGTTACCTGGCCGGCTATCTGGCAGACCGCTTCGACAGCGACCCGGATGCCGAGTTGCCCCGGGCCACTGCCCGCCTGATGAACAGTGCGGAGCGGGTGCTGCTGGATACCTGCCCGGGCTACAGCAATGTCCGCATCACCAGCAACGGAATGCAGATCACCGATGCCGCCGTGAAGTACGCGCTGCTGCCGGTGTACCTGCTGAACTGCCACTACAAGGGAACCAAATACCAGTACGCGGTCAACGGCCAGACCGGCAAGGTGGTGGGCAAGCTGCCCTCGGACGACAGCAAGGCCATGCGCTGGTTCCTTGCCACCTTCGCAGGTGTGGCGGCGGCGGCCTTTGCCGTGCTGAACATCATCTTGTAAGGGGGGCGGCATTATGAAAAACAGATGGTTTGCCCTGCTGACGGCGCTGTGGGCGGTGCTGCTGCTGACGGTGCCCGCCTTTGCAGGAGCGTACGGTATGCCGGACTGGTATCCGGAGGATGTTTCCGGTTTCCAGCATTTCCACAATGACGGAGCCCCCCGGCTGGTGGACGAGGCCGACCTCTTCACCGACGCCGAAGAGGAGGAGATCTCCAACAAGCTGACGGCGCTGGCGCAGAACCATCCGGAAAGCGATTTTGTCGTTTTCACCGATGTGAGCTCCTACGGCGAGGACCTGGATGTCTATGCTGCGGACTTCTTCGTATTCAACGGCTACGGCGTGGGAGATGACTACAACGGCATGATCCTTTTCATCTGCATGGAGCCGGGCAACCGGGGCTATTGGATGCTGGGTCACGGAGCCAGTGAATCCCTGTTCGCCAGAGATGAGAACATCGACCACCTGAGCGGGGTGCTGGTGGACTACCTGAGGAGCGGGGAGTACGGCGCAGGCGTGTCCCGGTATCTGGACGAGGTGGATGTGCTCTACACCAACGGCAGGTTCCCCCGCAGCAGCGGTGCGAATCTGCTCATCGTCGCCGGCTCCCTGCTGATCGGCCTGGTGGCGGCGGCCATTGTGGTGGGTGCGCTGAAGGCCAGCCTGAACAACGTGTCCGAGGCCACCGAAGCCAACCGCTATTTTGTCAGCCACAGCCTGAGACTCCGCCGGCAGCGGGACTACTTCCTGTACATGACAGAGAACCGGGTCAAACGGGAGAAGGAGCGCAGCAGCAGCCATACCACCTCCTCCAGCGGAGACAGCTTCTCCGGCGGCGGCGGCTCGTTCTGACCCAGGTCTGCCCCGCAGACCGAGATTGCTTTTGTTTGTCAACTGTTCACTTCACAGATTCTGATTGATTGAAAGGAGTACTATTATGGGATTGATTCGTGCTGCAGCAGTCGCTGCCTCCGGAGTAATGAAGGACCAGTGGAAGGAGTTCTTCTACTGTGACGCTCTGCCCGCTGATGTTCTGGCGGTTCGCGGTCAGAAGCGGGTCACCGGCTTTTCTTCCAATAAGGGAAACGACAACATCATCTCCAACGGGTCCATCATCGCCGTGGCGGACGGCCAGTGCATGATGATCGTGGAGCAGGGCGACATCGTGGACCTGTGCGCTGAGCCCGGCGAGTACAAGTACGACGCCTCCTCCGAGCCCTCCCTGCTGGACGGCGGCAAGCTGGGCAAAAACATTAAGGCGGTGTTCGCCAACATCGGCAAGCGCTTCACCTTCGGCGGCCAGGCCCCCAAGGATCAGCGGGTCTACTACTTCAACACCAAGGAAATCATCGGCAACAAGTACGGCACACCCTCTCCGGTGCCCTTCCGGGTGGTGGACCAGCGGGCCGGCATTGACATGGACATCGCCCTGCGCTGCTTTGGTGAGTACAGCTACCGCATCACCAACCCCATGCTGTTTTACAAAAACGTGTGCGGCAACATCACCCAGGCTTACACCCGGAATCAGCTCGACAGCCAGCTGAAGAGCGAACTGCTCACCGCCCTGCAGCCCGCCTTCGCCCGGATTTCCGAGATGGGCATCCGCTATTCTGCCATTCCCGGCCACACCACCGAGCTGGCCAACGCCCTGCGGGAAGAGCTCAGCGCCGACTGGAGCGAGCACCGGGGCATTGAGATCCAGCGCATCGGCGTCTCCTCCATCAAGGCCAACGAGGAGGACGAAAAGCTCATCAAGCAGATGCAGCAGGACGCCGCCTATATGGACACCAGACGGGCCGCCGCCTATACGGTGCGCACCGACGGCCAGGCCAAGGTGGACGCTGCCAACAACCCCAACGGTGCCGCCGCCGGCTTTATCGGTATGAACATGGCCAGTGGAATGGGCGGCGGAAAGAGCGCTGCCGATCTGTTCGCCATCGCAGCCCAGGAAGAGGCCGCTGCCGCTGCCAGAGCCGCTCAGGCCCAGGCTGCCGCCGCTGCGAAGCCTGCCGCCGACAGCTGGACCTGCCCCTCCTGCGGCCAGCAGGGCATCACCGGAAAGTTCTGCCCGGAGTGCGGCGCCAAGCGGCCCGTTGCTGCCCCCGCCGGCCATTGGATTTGCGCCTGCGGCGCCACCAACAAGGGCAAGTTCTGCTCCGAGTGCGGCGCCAAAAAGCCTGCCGGCATCCCCCAGTACAAGTGTGACAAGTGCGGCTGGGAGCCTGCCGATCCCACCAAGCCCCCGAAGTTCTGCCCGGAGTGCGGCGATCCCTTTGACGACGGCGACATCGTCTGATCCTTCCCAGCAGCGCTGAACCAACTGGTTCAATAGTAAAAACAGCCCCGCAGCATCAGCTGCGGGGCCTTCTGTTGGAAGGGGAGCCTTTTTTCCCGGGCAGGGGGTTACGGTTGAGGACTGTGCCGCTCCACGATCAGGCGGTTTGTCTGCAGGGTCCGCAGAAAGGCCACCACCCGGTTGAGCATCTTTTCCCGTTCGTCGGGGAAGGCAGCTTCCATCACGCCCAGCACGTCAAACACGGTGTTTTTGCCGTCCAGCGCCTGCCAAAGGGTGCTGCCGTAGGCATCCATGCGGATCTGACTGAACCGGGGCTTGTGAAAAAACGTCTGGGCAATCTTGGGGAAGAAGCCCTTGTGCTCCATCCGAAATTCCACAATGCCGTCTTTGCCGACGGACCAGGAAAGCTCCGGCGCGGGCACATAAACCAGATCCATATAGTTGGCCGGGAGCTTGTTCCCTTTGGGATCAGTCATGTCGGCTGCCCTTCTTCACGGAGAACCAGACCAGAGAGGCCACCAGCAGTGCAAAGCAGATCACGCTGCCGGCGCTGCCCAGGATGCCGTTGAGACTGATGCGCTCGGTGATGTGGAACACGGCGAAAAACGCCAGCAGAATGCCCACCAGGCCCTCGCCGGCAATCAGGCCGGAGCTGTACAGCACGCCCTTTTCCAGGGTGTCCTTGTCCGCATTTCTGCGCTCCAGCGCTGCGCGCACCAGACCGCCAATGAAGATGGGAGTGGACAGGTGAATGGGCAGGTACAGGCCGATGGATACCGGCAGAATGGGCAGACCCAGAATTTCCACCACCAGCGCAACGCCCACGCCGCAGAACACCAGGCCCCAGGGCAGGGTGCCGCCCATGACGCCCTCTACCACCAGCTTCATCAGCGTGGCCTGAGGTGCGGGCAGCTGGGGAGTGCCGTAGCCCCACGCCAGATTCAGCAGATACATGATGCCGCCAATGGCGATGGCAGCGGCTACAGCGCCCATCAGCTCACCGATCTGCTGCAAAATCGGAGTCGCGCCCACAATGTAGCCGGTTTTCAGGTCCTGAGAGGTGTCGCCGGCCATGGCGGCGATGATGCAGATGATGGTGCCGATGCAGATGGCAGAGGTCATGCCTGCGTAGCCGGTGTGTCCGGCAGCCTTCAAAATGGCAGTGGCCATCAGCAGCGTGGCGATGGACATACCGGAAACGGGGTTATTGGAGGAGCCAACTAGACCCACCATGCGGCTGGAAACGGTGGCAAAGAAGAAGCCGAACACCACCACGATCAGCGCACCCACAAAGGAGACGGGAATGGAGGGCAGCAGCCAGATCAGCACCGCGATCAGCAGAGAGCTGCCCAGTACCACGACCATGGGCAGGTCCCGGTTGGTGCGCAGTACGTCGGACTCCCTGTGGCCGAAGCCCTGCATGGCCTTGTGGAAGGTGGTGAGAATCATGGGCAGGGTCTTGATGAGGCTGATGATGCCGCCTGTGGCCACTGCGCCGGCACCGATGTAGCGGATGTAGCTGCTCCAGATGGCGGAGGCGCTCATGGTGCTGACGGCGTCGGCGGCGGGGGCGATCACGGAGTCGCCGCCGAAGAGGGAAATGGCGGGAATCAGCACAAACCAGCCCAGAATGCCGCCGGCAAACATATAGCTGGAAATTTCCTTGCCGCAGATGTAGCCTACGCCGGAGAGGGCGGGGAGCACATCCATGCCGAAGCCGGTGCGCAGGGCGGGAAGCTCCCAGTGCACCTCGGAGGGGAACAGCATCATGCCGTCCGCCACAAACTTGTACAGGGCGGAGATGCCCAGTCCGGAGAACACCACTCTGGACTTCTCGCCGCCCTCCTCACCGGCCAGCAGCACCTCGGCGCAGGCGGTGCCCTCGGGGAAGGGGAGGACGCCGTGCTCCTCCACGATCAGAGCGGTGCGCAGAGGCACCATAAACAGGGTGCCCAGGATGCCGCCGGCCAGGGCGATCAGCGCGATGGTCAGGAAGGAGGGCTTCTGGACCTGGTCGCTCTCCTGTGCCCACATAAACAGGGCGGGCAGGGTGAAAATGGCGCCCGCCGCCAGGGATTCGCCGGCGGAGCCGATGGTCTGCACCATGTTGTTCTCCAGAATGGAGTCGTGGCGCATGATGCGGCGGATGATGCCCATGGAGAGCACCGCCGCCGGAATGGAAGCGGAAACGGTCATGCCCACCCGAAGCCCCAGATAGGCGTTTGCTGCACCGAAGACCACAGCCAGGATCAGACCGATGACGATGGAGGTGACCGTCATCTCCGGCACGATCCTGTCCGCCGGAATAAACGGCTTAAAGGTTTCCTTTTGCTTGTCAGTGTTCAAATTACTCTTTCTCCCTTCTGATGGTTCACGGCGGCGTGCCGTCCCCGGGCCGCCGGACAGCCGGAGTTCAGCTTGCGCCGCAACGCGGAAAAGAATCACCGGGAGCTCCGATGATTTAAAAAGCATTATATCACGGGGAAAAGAAATTGAAAAGCCTTGTTTCATGAAAATCATCGGATTCTGTCCCAATTCTGCGTTTTATCATTGTCGGGCGGCGCTTTCCGGTGCCTTCGGGCCACGCCGGGGGCAAGAGTTGCGCCATGGAACAGCGGCAGGGCGCTGCGGGGCAGAAAAAGGCCCGCTCTGACTTGACAAAATGACAAGGTTCTCAAGCGGGGAGAAAAAC
The DNA here is from genome assembly GCA_946546815.1 of uncultured Oscillospiraceae bacterium. GTDB lineage: Bacteria > Bacillota > Clostridia > Oscillospirales > Oscillospiraceae > Onthomonas. The sequence continues at coordinate 4,458 of CAMNOL010000036.1, read as the reverse complement.
CGGGGCCGGCGGCACAGGGTGGGACTGAGACACACATAAATTGTGTAATATGTCGAAAAACTTCAAATCAGGGCTTGTCTTTTCTGAGAAGATATACTAATATAGTGATATGATATGCAGTATTGTCAAACAGCTTAACTCTGCAGAAAGGAACAGTCAAACATGGAAAAGATTGACATGAAGTTCATAGACTCCGTGCTGGAGCACCATGACTTCGACCGTACCAACATCATTGCCATCATGCAGGATGTGCAGGAAAAGTACCGGTATCTGCCCCAGGACGCGCTGACCTACATCGCAAAAAAGGTGGGCATGAGCGAGTCCAAGCTCTATGGCGTGGCAACCTTCTACGGGAATTTCTCCCTGGACACCAAGGGCAAGTATGTGATGAAGGTCTGCCGGGGCACGGCCTGTCACGTCCGCAAGAGCAGCAACGTTCTTCAGGCCCTCTATGAGGCCACCGGAACCAGTGAGAAAAAGGCCACCTCTGACGACGGCCTGTTCTCCATCGAAATCGTGTCCTGTCTGGGCGCCTGCGGCCTGAGCCCGGTGGTCATGGTCAATGACACCGTCCACGCCGCCATGACCCCGGATAAGGCCAGAGAGCTGGTTGCACAGCTGAGAGAGGGGGCTTAACGGATGCGCAGGAAATTGAACAATCTGGAGGAGTTCCGCGCGCTGAAGGCCAAATGCATTCAGGCCCACGAGGCGGAAAAACACAAGGTGCTGGTGTGCTGCGGCACAGGCTGCATGGCCGGCGGCAACCTGGCCCTTTACCAGGAGCTGCAGAAGGAAATGGCGGCTCACGGCGCAGCCTATGAGGTCTCTCTCACCGACAGCTGCGGCGGCGAGTGCGTGGGCATCAAGCGTTCCGGCTGCCACGGCTTCTGCGAAATGGGGCCCCTGGTCCGCATCGAGCCCGAGGGATGGCTGTACACCAAGTGCAAGGTGGAAGACGCCAAGGAAATCGTGGAAAAGAGTATTCTGGGCGGGGAGTTTATCGAGCGCCTGGGCTACCACCTGAACGGAGAGCTGTACAAGCGGCAGGAGGACATCCCCTTCTATAAAAAGCAGACCCGCCGGGTGCTGGAGCACTGCGGCCACATCGACGCCGAGAGCATCGAGGAGTATCTGGCCATCGGCGGCTATGAAGCGCTGATGAAGTGCCTCTTTGAGCTCACCGGCGAGCAGATCATCAAGGAAGTCTCCGACTCCGGCCTCCGGGGCCGGGGCGGCGCCGGCTTCCCTGCCGGCCGCAAGTGGGAGCAGGTTGCTGCCCACAAGGAACCGGTCAAGTACATCGTCTGCAACGGCGACGAGGGTGACCCCGGCGCCTTCATGGACCGCTCCTGTATGGAGGGCGACCCCCACAAGGTGCTGGAGGGCATGATCATCGCCGGCGTGGCCACCGGTTCCACCGAGGGCTATATCTACGTCCGCGCTGAGTACCCCCTGGCGGTTTCCCGCCTGAAGATCGCCATCCAGCAGTGCGAAGAGCTGGGCATTCTGGGCGACAACATCCTGGGCAGCGGCAAGAGCTTCCATATGCACATCAACAAGGGCGCCGGCGCCTTCGTCTGCGGCGAAGGCTCTGCCATGACCGCCTCCATTCAGGGCAACCGGGGTATGCCCCGCACCAAGCCCCCCCGCACTGTGGATCAGGGCCTGTTTGAAAAGCCCACCTGCCTGAACAACGTGGAAACCTTCGCCAATGTGCCCGACATCATCAAGAAGGGCGCTGCCTGGTTCCGCTCTGTGGGCACCGAGGGCAGCCCAGGCACCAAGGCCTTTGCCCTCACCGGCAACGTGGTGAACACCGGCCTGATCGAGGTGCCCATGGGCACCACCCTCCGGGAAGTGGTGTACGGAATCGGCGGCGGCATCAAGAACGGCAAGAAGTTCAAGGCCGTGCAGATCGGCGGCCCCTCCGGCGGCTGCCTCACCGAGGAGCATCTGGACCTGCCCATGGACTTCGACTCCCTGAAGGAGGTCGGCGCCATCATCGGCTCCGGTGGCCTGGTCGTCATCGACGAGGACAGCTGTATGGTGAATATGGCCCAGTTCTTTATGAACTTTATCTGCGAGGAGTCCTGCGGCAAGTGCACCCCCTGCCGGGAAGGCACCACCCGCATGAACGAGATCCTCTCCCGCATTACCCAGGGCGACGGCCGGATGAGCGACCTTGATGAGTTGAGAAGCCTGGGCAAGATGATTCAGGTCTCCTCCCTGTGCGGTCTGGGCAAGACGGCGCCGAACCCGGTGCTCTCCACCCTGGACAACTTTGAGGAAGAATACATCGAGCATATCCGGGACAAACGCTGCCGCTGCGGCGTGTGCAAGGCGCTGTCCAGCTATGTCATCACCGATAAGTGCATCGGCTGCACCAAGTGCGCCCGCAATTGCCCGGTCAATGCCATCACCGGCACCGTCCGCCATAAGCACGTGATCGACACAAACGTGTGCATCAAGTGCGGCACCTGCAAGGCCAATTGTCCGGTCAACGCTATTAAGGAGGGGTAAGCCATGGCAGAGAAGAGAATGATCATTGACGGCATTGAATGCCCCTTCACCGACGAGCGCAATGTGCTGGAAGTCGCCCGAAAGAACGGAATCGACATCCCCACCCTTTGCTATTGCGAGAACCTGTCCATTTACGGCGGCTGCCGCCTGTGTCTGGTGGAAAACCAGCGGGGCGGTCTGGACGCAGCCTGCTCCATGAAGCCCAGGGACGGCATGGTGGTCTTTACCCACTCCAAAAAGGTTCTGGAGAGCCGCCGCACCACCCTGCAGCTGCTGATGACCAGCCACCGGGCCGACTGCATCACCTGTGAGCAGAGCGGCAGATGCAAGCTCCAGGAGTACACCCACCGCTACAACGTGGAGGATCGGGTGTTCGGCGACAACACGTATTCCCGCGAGCGTCTGGACGTGTCCTCTCCCGCCATTACCCGGGACCCCTCCAAGTGCATTCTCTGCGGCCTGTGCGTGCGTATGTGCGCGGAGGTCCAGAACATCGGCGCCATCGACTTTGTCAACCGGGGCAAAAAGGCCTATGTGGCCCCCGGCTTCGGCAAGATGCTCAGCGAGACCAGCTGCGTGGGCTGCGGCCAGTGCGCGGCGGTCTGTCCCACCGGCGCCATCACCATTCACCGCCAGCTGGTTGAGATGTGGGATATGCTCCACGACACCAGCAAGCGGGTTGTGGTTCAGTTTGCCCCCAGCGTCCGCGTCGGCCTTGCCGAAGAGTTCGGTATGCCCGCTGACGTGCCTGTCACCGGCAAGCTGGTCACCGCTCTGCGCCGTCTGGGCGTGGATGTGGTGTACGACACCAACCTCTCCGCCGACCTGACCATCATGGAGGAGAGCGCGGAATTCCTGGAGAAGGTCAAGACCGGCGCCAAGCTGCCCATGTTCACCTCCTGCTGCCCCGGCTGGATTCAGCACGTGGAGCACGCTCATCCCCATCTGATGCCTCAGGTCTCCACCTGCGGCAGCCCCATGGAGATGATGGGCGCTCTGATCCGCCAGCAGTTCAAGGACGAGGACGTCTACTCCGTCGCCGTCATGCCCTGCACCGCCAAAAAGTTTGAGGCACAGCGCCCCGAGCTGGAGAAGGACGGCAAGCGGCTCATCGACCTGGTGATCACCACCGACGAGCTGGCCCGCATGATTAAGGAGGCCGGCATCGACTTCAAGAACCTGCCCGACTCCGAGCCGGATGCGCCTCTGGGCCATTACACTGGCGCCGGCGTCATCTTCGGCGTCACCGGCGGCGTCACCGAGGCGGTCATCCGCCGGGTGCTGGACGATGCGTCCCCCGACACCCTGAAGACCATCGCCGAGTGCGGCGTCCGGGGCCTTCAGGGCATCAAGGCCTTTGAAGTTACCGCCGGCGACCTGAAGCTCCGCATCGCGGTGGCCAACGGACTGGGCAATGCCGACAAGCTCATCGAGAAGGTGGAGAGCGGCGAGGAGTACTTCGACTTCATCGAGGTCATGGCCTGCCCCAACGGCTGCATCGGCGGCGGCGGACAGCCTGCTGCCTCCAACGCCCGAAAGGCCGAGCGCTTCAAGGCCATCTTCAAGGCGGATGAGGAGTGCGAGCTGAAGCTTCCCCAGCAGAACCCGGACCTGGGCTACATCTATGATGAGCTGCTGAAGGGCCGCGCCCACGAGCTGCTGCACATCCACTATCCGGCACACGGCAGCCACTGAGCCGCACTGACCGTCGCCCCTCTGGCCTGAGGGGAGCGGGAGTGTAAAACAGATTAAATAAGGGAGAATCCGGCCTGTTTTTCGGGCTGGGTTCTCCTTTTTTGCTGTAAAAGAAAAAACCGCCGGAACCCTGCAGCTTCCGGCGGACAAAAAAGGGGGGAACCGGAAACCGGTTCCCCTTGATGATTGATGACAGCTTGTCGTCTGTGCAGATTACTTGCCGAAGTAGCGCTCCAGCAGACC
>CAMNOL010000035.1 GCA_946546815.1 uncultured Oscillospiraceae bacterium | reverse complement strand
TCCTTCATCCGCAGCTTGAACTCCGCGTAGCCGTCACAGCCCAGCTTCTTGCAAAAAGCGCAGCACGGTAGTGGTGGAAACATGGGCCTCCGCCGCCAGCTCCCGAATCCGCATATAGGAAACCGCCGTCTGATGCTGCATGACGTACTGATAGACCGCCATTTCCAACTCGTTCAGGCTCTTGATTTGTTCCACCGTAAACATATAGCATCCCCCTCTGTTCCCCAATTCTTGAATCAATTGTAGCACATCTTTGGGGTGAATGCAAATGTGGAGCACCCCCCTGACGGACAGAAATGTGTGAACATGCTTGACGCTTCCCTCTAAACCATGTAAAATGATGGGCAAAGATCATGATATGTGAGGGATAGAACGCGCGATGATGGAAGACAGAACCCTGACCGAGAACGGCAAAAAGACAAGAGAACATATTTTTAACACGGCGGTCAGGCTGCTATTGAAGGATGGCTACGACAAGCTGACCATTAAAAAAATCTGTGACGCCTCCGGCACCAGCAACGGGAGCTTTTACCATTTCTTCCGAAACAAGGACGAGCTGCTGGCCTACTATTACAATGTGTCGGCGGAGCGGTTTCTGGAGGAACAGGAGCAATCCCTCCAGCAGGCCTCTCTTTACGATCAGATGATGTTCTGCTATAAGTGGTACACCAAATACTCCTCCAGCCACGGCGTGGACTTTTGCCTGAACTTTTTCACGCCCAAGAACCGGGCCATCGACCCCAACTATATGTACAACGCCTTTTATGAGATGTCCCGGCAGTGCCTCCACGCCCATGAGGATGAAATTCTGGAGGGCGGAGACGCCGATCAGATTGCCCACGACCTGTGTGTTCTGGCCAAGGGCATCATCGCCGATTGGAGCAACTCCAGAGGGGCATACGACATTACAGAGGCAACGGAGCGGATGTTTTCCCTGTATCTGAAAGGTGTTATCCGGACGGAATGACGGTATCACAAGAACAAACAACTGCTTTGGAGAGCGTGCCGCGGAGCACGTTCTCTTTTTTACAAAAAATTTAGAGGAAATACTAGAGCGTACTCTAGATAGGGCTCTAAAAATCTGTTATAGTGAGACCAGCGAGGAACACTCCATCAGACCAAAGACCACAAGGAGGACACAGAAATGGCATGTAACAACGCTGCATTCCAGCCCGGCAGGATCGGCACGCTGGAGCTGAAAAACCGCCTGATCGTTCCGGCAATGGTGACCAACACCTGCACCGCCGACGGACTGCCCACGGAGCGGTTCATTCAGTATCACGAGGAAAAGGCCAAGGGCGGCTGGGGTATGATTATCACGGAGGACTATGCGATCACTCCTTATGCAGGCGGCTTCCGGGACCTGGCAGGGCTGTGGGATGACAGCCAGATCCCCGCTCACACCAAGTTCGTGGAGCGGATTCATCAGCACGGGGCCAAGATCTGCTGCCAGATCTACCACGCAGGCCGTCAGACCAACAGCAAGATCAACGGCGTGCAGTGCATGGCCCCCTCCCCCTTCAAGGATCCCCCCTCTTTCGAGAATCCCCGGGAGATGACGAAGGAGGACATTGAGCAGACCATTCAGGCCTATGCCGACGCAGCCGTCCGGGCCAAGGCCTGCGGCTTTGACGCTGTGGAGGTGCACGGCGCCCACGGATACCTCATCAACCAGTTCAACTCCCCCTATTCCAACAAGCGCAGCGATGAATACGGCGGCTCCACCTGGAACCGGACCCGGTTCGGCAGAGAGGTCATCGCCCGGGTCAGAGAGGCCGTTGGCCCTGACTTCCCGGTGCTGTTCAAGCTGACCACAGAAGAATTTGTCGCCGGCGGCCTGCGGATTGCAGAGGGCCGGGAGGTGGCCCGCATCTATGCCGCACAGCCCATTGACGCCATCACCATCTCTCAGGGCGTCAACGCCACCGAGTGGGCGGTCATTCCTCCGGCTCACGTGCCCCCCGCAGGCTTCCTTCAGCACGTCAAGGCCTGCCGGGAGGTCACCGGCAATACGCCCGTCATCGCCATTGGCCGTATCCTGAACTTCTGTCTTGCAAACAACATCATTTCCGACGGCACAGCGGACTTCGTCTGCATGGGTCGCGCCTCCCTGGCTGACCCGCTGGCCCCGAAAAAGTATCTGGAGGGCCACCCGGAGGACATCATCACCTGCATCGGCTGCGTCCAGGGCTGCCTGGGCAATCTGCGCAAGAACATTCCCATTCAGTGCCTGGTCAACCCCAGAACCGTAAAGGAGTACATGTGTGACCTGACCCCCGTTCCCGAGGAGAATCGGAAAACCGTCGTTGTGGTGGGCGCTGGCGTTGCCGGCCTGGAGGCCGCTGTGGCAGCAGCCCAGAAGGGACATTCCGTCACCATCTACGAGAAGAGCGACAAGATCGGCGGCCAGTGGCTGAAGGCTGCGGTGCCCTCCGCCAAGCAGGACTTCACCACCCTGATTACCTGGTGCAAGACCCAGCTGGAGAAGCGCAATGTCCCCATCTATCTGAACACCGAGTACACCAAGGAAATGGCGGAGGCGAACAAGCCCGACGTCGTCCTCGTGGCCACCGGCAGCAAAGAGAAGACCCTGCCCTTCCCCGGACTGGACGGCGAGAATGTGTTCAAGGCCCAGGAGATCCTCAGCGGCAAGAAGAACCTCACCGGCGACAAGGTGGTCGTGGTCGGCGGCGGCAGCGTCGGCGTGGAGACCGCCGCGCACATGGCGCAGGACTTCAAGGACGTCACCATTCTGGAGGTGCGGGATCGCATTTCTGCAGACGGAGAATTCTCCAACAACCACTTCCTGTTCAAGATTCTGGACGAGTTCAAGGTGCAGTCCTATACCAAGGCCTTCTATCAGAATTTTGAGAACGGCACTGTGACCTTCAAGAAGAAGGACAAGCTCTATGAGATCGACGATGTCACCGATATTGTTCTGGCGGTTGGGTCCGCTCCGGTGAATGGCCTGAAGGATGAGCTGGAGCCCCTTGGAATCGACGTCAAGGTGATCGGCGACGCCTGCAAGGTCAAGCCGGGCCTGAAAAACATTGAGGAAGGCTATTTTGCCGGACTTTCCCTGTAAAAACAGTTCATGAGGTGACGGTATGGAGGTAATGGAAGCCATCGAGGCACGATACAGCGTGCGGAAGTATTCTTCAAGGAAATTGGATGCCGCATCCATTGAGCAGATCATGGAGGCTGGGCGGCTTGCACCCACTGCCAGCAACCAGCAGCTCAACAAGCACATCGTTGTCACGGACCCTGAGCTGATCCGCCAGATGGTGGACGCCTGTGAGGGCCAGAAGTGGATTGAAACCGCGCCGGCGATTCTGGTGGAGTGCGCCTCAGGAGACCGGACGATGATCTGCGGACAGAGCGCAAGGAGCATGGACGGCGCCATTGCCATGTCCTACATGACTCTGGAGGCCGTGTCCCTTGGGATGCAGTTCTGCTGGCTGGGGTGGTTTGACCCGGAAAAGGTAAAGAAGCTGCTGAATATTCCGGAAGATTATGTTGTGATCGCAGTGGCTCCCATAGGTTATCCGGAAACCCCCGGTCATAGAAGCTCCAAGAAACCCACAGAGGAAGTCGTCGTTTACAACAGAATGTGATAAAAAGCATCAGGCCGGTGATTGCCAACAGCAGTCACCGGCCTCTTGTATTTCACGCCTGAGCTGAAAGTTTACCAGCGGTATCTCTGCTTCTCTGCGCCCACAGTGGTGGGCTCCGAGTGTCCGGAGAGCAAGGTGGTGTCCTCCGGCAACGAGAAAACGGTCTCCCGAATGCTGCGCAGCAACTGCTCCCGATTCCCGCCGGGATAGGAGAAGTTGCCGATGCTCCCTTTGAAGATGGTATCGCCCACAAAAGCCGCACCGTCTTTTTCGCTGTAAAAGATCACAGAATCCTCGGTGTGGCCCGGCGTCCACAGCACCCGCAGGGAACAGTCCGGGTTTGCCTGGAGCGTGAGCAAATCGCCGTCGTGGAAAAACTCCGCCCCCGGAACGGTGACGTCCGGCCCGCAGTGACGGGAGAGATTTTTGTATGGGTCCAGCAGGTACAAATCTGCGTTCTCAAAGGCCATGACCGGGATGCTCAGTTCCCCCCGAAGGGATGCAATGCCGCCGGTGTGGTCAAAGTGGCCGTGGGTCAGCAGGATTTTTTCCATGTGCCAGCCCTGTCTGCGGATGAGATTGGAGAGGGCCATACCCTGTGCGCCGGGGTCGATGAGAAAGCCGTGTCCGGTGGCCTCGTCGATATAAAAGTAGCAGTTTGTCTCAAAGACGCCCTTGACGGGAACCGTGTAGATCATTGAATCCTGCACCCCTCCGGGCCGCAGGTCATGCCGGAGGTCAGCTTCAGCTCCTCGTTGCGCTGCTGCTCCTCCTGCAGCGCCTTCTCCAGCGTTGCCTTCATGCCCGCCACAGACTGAGCGCCGGAGATGCCGTAGCGGTCCCCCACCACGAAGAAGGGCACGGCGTGGATGCCGTTCATGGCGGCCTCCTCCTCGTCCCGGAGCACTTCGTCCTGAAAACGGTCAGAGCTGAGCAGTTCCCGCACCTCTTTTGCGTCCAGTCCGGCCTCCTCACCGATGCGCTGGAGCAGCTCCTTGTTTGCAAGCTCCAGATTATCGGAGAAATACGCCCGGAACAAAGATTCAATCACCTTGTCAGCCACTCCTCTGCGCTGTGCCAGCTTGGTCAGACGGTGGGCGTCCATGGTGTTGGTGAACAGGGTGGTGGCGTACTTGAAGTCCAGCCCCTCGTCGATGCCCAGTTGGGAGATTCCTTCAATCTGCTGTGCGGCGGCCTCCTTGGTCAGGCCGTACTTGTGGGCGAAGCGGGTCAGGGTGTCGCCGGTGGCCTTTTCCCCGGCGTAGGGGTCCAGCTGGAAGGCCTTCATCTCCAGCTTGACCCGGTTTTCTGCCCCCAGCTCCCGGATGGCTTTCTTCAGCCTTGCCTCGCCGATGTAGCAATAAGGGCAGGCGTAATCCGACCAGTAAATGACTTTCATGGTAAAAGACTCCTTTTCAAAATCAATTAAAAATAAAACACGTTCTATTTGCAATTATAGCCAGAGTGTGGTATGATGTCAATAGAAAAATTAAAACAAGTTCTATTTTGTGCAAAGGAAGAATGATCATGGCCAAAAAAATTGGACGGCCTCCCAAGTCGGAGAACCATCCGGAGAGCAAGCAGAAAATTGTGGATGCCGCCGTAGAGCTGATTCGCACCGACGGCGCAGACGCTGTGACAGTGCGAAACGTCTGCACCGCCGCCGATTTGTCCATCGGCACCTTTTACCACTACTTTCAGAATAAGGACGACCTGCTGATGCACTTTCTGCGGGAGACCTCCTTCGATGCTTTTGCGCTGGAGACCCCGGTGGAGCGCATTGCAGACCGGATCTGTGAGCTGTACATGCACCTGATTGGGCAATATAGAAAGCTGGGCGTGGACTTTATGAAGAGCTTCTACACCACGGGAAACCACGCCCTCTCCGCTTACATGGGGGAAGAAAACGGCTGCTTTGCCCCCGGCACGGTGATGGAGCGCAGTGAACAGGAGGTACAAGCCGCCGTGGAGCAGGGGGTGCTCCGTTCTGACATGGAAATCCACAAGGTTTGCATGGACATCTGCACCATCGTCAAGGGCTGCGTGTTTGAGTGGTGTCTCAGCGAGGGCCGACCTGACATTGAGTCGGTGCTGCGTAGAATTGTTGGGAATTATCTGTCGGTGTATCTGGTACAGTGAAGGAAATAGCCCTATACTGGTCAGAAGGGCGTTTCCTCCTTCAGCAGACTTTGCAGCAAACTATGACAGCGCTCTCTTATGCATAAAAGGCCGGTGACCGCCGTTGGGCAGTTACTGGCCTTTTGCTATGTGAACAAGCGAAGTAGATTTGTTGCATAATATTGGTATATACAGGGAAATTCAGCCTAATTCTAGAACTATTTTATGGTTCGCAAAGTTTGTTCGACTTCAGATGATTTCCACGGGAAGTCTAAATGATGTAAAGCGATGAGCCGATTTTGCACGTTCATACCCGCGCCGCACTTTGCGGTGCTGCCCATGAGCACCCGAACCTGCCCGGAACGCACCTTTGCGAACAGCGCAATCTTCCTGGCCTCGGTGTCGGCCTCATGGATGAAGGCGATCTCCTCCTTTGGGATACCCCGTGCCACCAGCTTGTCACGAATATCGTCGTAGACGTTGAACTTTCCGTCACCCTTAGGAGTGGAAAGGTCGCAGAAGATGAGCTGGGTGGTTTTCTCAGCCATGCCATCCTCCCAAATCTGATGCACTTTGTCAGCACAGGGGTTGACCATGCTGTCCGTGAAACGGCACTGAGAAGATAAAAATGCTGAGCGGGAGCGGATAACGGCTGCCTCTGTGACCCAGGCCATGTTTTCCCAATCATTGAAAAGAGCGTGGAGCTGACAACAGCCTCCACGCTCTTCTTTTGTTCCCTTGTCAGGCAGGGCGGTCTATGACCCGCCGCAGGAAAGCTGATTCCTGCGCTCAGCCCTCGCTCTCCGTCTCCTGCCCCAGGTAGGTAAAGCCCAGCATGGTGATGTCGTCAAACTGCTCCGCTGCGCCCACAAAGTCCGCAATGTCCTTGCGCACGGCGGGAAGCACCGTCTCCAGCTTTTCATCCTTCACTGCATTCAACTCAGCTACCAGCCGCCCTGTGCCGTATTGCACCACCTTTTCGTTGATGGCCTCGGGGATGCCGTCGGTGTAAACGAACAGCTGGTCGCCGGGGTTCAGCTTCAGCTCGTATTCCTTGAAGCGCAGCCCCTCCATGGCCGCCAGCACCATGCCGTGGCGGTCCTTGAACAGCTCGTACTCGCCGCCTGCGCGCCGGAGCACCGGGTACTCATGTCCCGCATTGGCGCATTTCATCACGCCGGTTTCCAGGTCAATGATGCCCAGCCAGACCGTCACAAACATCTCCGCGTCATTGCCCTCGCACAGCATGTTGTTTGCCCGGTACAGGGCCTCCGCCGCCGTCTGACCGGATTCTGCCATGCCGCGAATGGCGGTCTTGGCCCGCATCATGAACAGTGCCGCCGGAATGCCCTTGCCGCTGACGTCCGCGATTACCAGGGCCAGCTTGTTCTGATCCACGAAGAAGAAATCATAGAAGTCGCCGCCCACCTCCTTGGCGGGGTCCATGGTGGCGTAGAGTTCAAAGTCATGGCGGGGGAAGACGAAATGCTTGGGCAGGGCGGACTCCTGAATGGTGCGGGCAAATTCCAGCTCCTGCTCGATGCGTTTTTCCGCCGCCGCGATGTAGCCCTTCAGCACGGTAACGGTCTGGTTGATATCGTTGGACAGAGAAGCGAATTCCGAGGAATTGCGCACACTGACCACCTCGTCCAGGTTTCCTCTGGTGATGCGCCCCAGCGAGGCGTTGACCAGCTCCAGATTGTGGACCACAATCCCCTGCACCAGCAGGGAAATCAGCACATAGATGACGGCGAAAAGCATGATGTCCGCAAAGGCGATTTCATAGGCCTGGGCGTCCCGGTTGGCGTATATTTCCGTCAAGGGGAGCTGTGTGAGCAGCGTCAACCCCTTGTCCAGTTCTTCGGTGCGGCACAGGGACTCCGTGCCGAAGAACCTGGCCGTAAAGAAGCTCTCCTCAGAGGTCTGCTGCTGCAAAAGCTGGAGCTCTCCCGCCTCCAATGTAGAACCAGCGTGGGTGCCGGAGGCGACAGCGCCGGTGTCAGAGATGAGGTCAAAGGTGCCCTTGCTGCCCACATGGAAGTAGGTCAGGGCCTCATTGAGTCCGGCCAGATTCAGTGCCTTTCCCAGGGCCTGCTTGTCAATGACCACCTGAACCATGCCCGTGCCGCACTTGGCTCCTGCCGTTGTCTGCGAGTCGGAGGTGTTTACGAACCGGCTTTCTGCTCGCCCTGAGACCACCTGAGCGAACAGCCTCTTGTCAATGGACGGCTGACCTGTCCCAGCAATCACCGCAGCGTTTTTGTCCACGATGGCCACAGAGACCAGGCCATAAACCTTCTGCATCCGTTCCAGAAAAGCGCTGTCAGCAGCAGTGGGAGCGCCTGGGCGGTTCACCGCCTCCGCGATGGCCAGCGCCTCCATTTTGGCCGTCTCCCCGGCCAGGACGTCAATGTTCTTCTCCGTTTGCCGCAGCCGAAGGTGGGTCTCGCGGATGTCCCCCGAAACGACTGTCAGCGTATTGCGCGCCTCCTGGACGGCAGTCTGTGTCTGTACAGTGAAGGAGAACAGGAAATTAATCAGCAGAATCGTAAAGGTGACGGCAAAGAGCCAAGCCTGGAACCTCTGGGAGACGGGAACTTCCTCCGCGCTGACCTTGCGGAAGGGGTTTTTCCACTCACCAGCAAGCACTCTGAGCATCGTAGACGAAGCCCCCATGCCAAGGCCCGTGAAGATAATCATGGGAATGGAGCAGGTCTTGACCACATAAAAGGCCATACTCATGTCGTCCCGGTGAGTGATAAAGACCACATACATGTGGAACACTTCCATGACCGCCCCCATAAAGAAGGCGTATACCGCAGAGGGCTTTTTCCGCTTGAAGATGAGCACGTGCAGCAGCGCCGCCACAATGCCCGCCAGACAGGTGGAAACACTGCAGGCGATGCGGGTATAGGAGCCGATGCCCCAGTAGGTTCCTGCGATGTAGCGCTCAATGCCGCCGATAAGGCAGGCAATGATACCGGAGACGGGGTCGAAGAACAGTCCGGCCGACAGGGGACCCATATCCCGCACGTTGAGCATCATATGGCTGTAATCCACGCCGAAGTGGGTGGACATCACCGCGCACAGACCGAAGATGACGCCGATGATCAGCTTGGTGGTTGGAGTCAGTGCTTTGCCGTTGGTTCGTTTCCACAACAGCATGGTCAACAGCACATACAAGGACGTAGCCACAGACATTTTCAATATCATCATCAGCATAGGGTGCACCTCTTCGGAATGTCAGTGATTGATCTTCTGGGGCAAAGGCACCGTGTGGGCATGCCCCAGGCATCTGCGCTCACCCCTGTACCCCTGCCGGAGCAGAGGTGAGCATGGCAGAATCAGGCCGGTTGCCTCATCGCCGGAGCGCATCGGGCAGCGGCTCAGAACCTGAGGCGAGCGCATCCGGTTATTTTGCTCGTGCTGACTTCTTGCTGGACCAGCGGGAGTAATACTTTTTCCCGTCCACGCTCTGGTAGGTCCGGATGCGAAAATAGTACTTCTTTCCGGACTTGAGCTTTTTGATGGTCTTGGAGGTGGTTTTGTTCCCCTTTACGGTGACGGTTTTGGCCCCCTCGAAGCTGTCCTTCCTGGCGTACTGAATCTCGTAGCCGCTGGTCTGCTTGCTCTGCTTTTTCCAGTGGAAGTTCACCGCATTCTTTTTGGTGACCGTCTTGGTAAACTTGGTTCCCTGGGGAACAATCCGAAAGCTCTTGGTCAGCGTTCCCTCGTAGTTCCCCTTGAACTTGAGGACGACGGTGGCCTTGCCCACCTTTTTGTTGTTCTTGTAGCTGACGGTGTAATACTTGCTGTTCAGCTTCTTTCCGTCAATGGTTGTGACGGTAACAGATGGCTTTTTCTCCTTCCCATCCCAGACAAACTTGTCCTGGCTCAGGATGCACTCATCCACCTGGGAGAACACCTTCGTGTAGTCCAGCAGCGGGCAGTACCAGGTTTTGCAGCGCCGGTAAGTGCCGCCAGAGGAGGTTGACTTGTTGCTCACAGTGGACTTTTCCGTCACTTCCTCGGTGTAATCGTGCTGATGGGTCTTCACCGTCACGTTGGTGGTGTAATCCGTGGCGGAGGAGTTGGAGAAGCGGTAGACATAGGTGGTTCCTCCCTTCAGCTGGGCAATGAAAACCACCTCAGTGGGATGGGGAAACACCTTTTTGATCTCGTTTTGCTCTTCCTCGGAGAGGGAGGAGAGATCCGCGCCCATTCCCATGCCCTCGACGGCATAGGACTCCTCATCTTCCTCACAGATCGTGGCGGTACACGTGGCAACTTTGTCCTCTGAATCGGCAGGTGCCGTGCCAGAGTAGGGGGTGTCGCAGAGAAAGGCATACCAGCCGTCCTTTTGGGGGGTGAAGGTTGCCACGGCAATGCCCTCATCCTGATCCTGCTCCGCGGTAGGCTGGAAGGTGAAGCTCTGGGGCTTGTCCAGCTCAAAGGCCACCAGCGAACTGGTATCTGCGGCGAATGCGGTGGCAGACAGGGCTCCGGTCAGCATCGCCGCTGCCAGAAATGCAGACAGTGTTTTTTTCATAAAGTGCCTCCTTATTTGGTGTTTTTGCGGTTTTCTTGACCCATTCTCACTGCTGCGAAGTGCTCTGTCAGGTGTGTGCAGGGCCACACCTCCAAGCCGCTCTTCCCAGAGAATCCACGGCCCGCAGAACGCATTCCACAGCAGAAGGATAGTACAATTATCCCGTTTTTTCGCCGAAATGTCAATCTCTTTTATGGCAACACCGTACAATGAGAACTTCGGCGCCTTGCGGCCTATTTTCCGCCAGATTGCTCGAAGATTTCGCAGGCGTAGTGCCCCGGAGGGGTAAATCCTGGCGGATTTCAAGAAAACTGTGGAAAATATGGCGGAGAATAAACCGTCCAGACGCCGCAGCTGATTGATTCAGCGGTTCCTTAAGGGGAACTTTCCAAAGTTCCCCTTAATCAGGGTCCGGGACAGCGTCCCGGCGGGGTTCGGGTGAGGCCGTCTTGAAAACGTGCCGGTGGCACGTTTTAGGCCGAGTGGGAGTAAGCGCCGCAGGCGCCTCTATTCCATTACCTGTCCCCGACATTCCAAAAGGTTTTATCTTTGACGGAGTACAGGAACCGGCGGCAGTCGCCGCCCTGCCCCTCCTCGAAGTGGCAGCACTGCTGATAATCGCACCAGTCGCAGTAGCTCTGTCCGCTGCTCCGGAGGAAGGGGTCCGCGGTGACGTCCCCGGCGGCGGTCTCCCGGGCGATGTCCCGGAGGATGTTCCCCACATGGCGGCGCATGATGCCCCACTGCTCCGCCGTGGCCAGCACTTCGCCGGTGATGTCGCCGGTGCGCTTGGAGACCTTGAGGTTCAGGAACCGGCCGGTGGTTCCCTCCAGGTGCTCCATGGCGTCCAGAACCTCCGGGTCGCTGAGCATCATGCCGCTGCGCCGCAGGGCCTTGTCCGCCTCCTTCTGCCGCTGCTCCTCCGTCATGCCGTGGCTGCCGGGCAGAATCAGGTCCCGGGCGGGCAGGTACAGCACCCCGGAGGCCACCACGTCCTTCCCGTACAGCGCCTTCCCCTTGTCCTCCAGGGTGAACAGGTACAGCAGCATCTGCAGCTCCAGCCCGTGCCACACGTCGGTGAGGGAGAAGGACTTCTTGCCCGTCTTGTAGTCCACCACCCGGAGGTACAGCCGCCCGTCCTTCTCCCAGCCGTCCACACGGTCCACGAAGCCGGAGATGGACAGGGTCACTCCCTCGGTTTTCAGCTCTACCGGAGGCAGGGTCTGCCCCTCCCCAAAGCCCAGCTCGAAGGAAATGGGTTCAAAATCCGAGCGGCGCAGCTCCTCCGTCACGTTGTTGACGATCAGGTCCATGCTCTTCAGCAGCCGCCGGAACAAATACCGGAACCGGGGCGGCTGGGCCTCCAGATCCCCCAATTCCTCCTTTAAGTACTGCTCCACCGCAGTTCTGGCCAGCGTCCGGATCTGCTCCTCCGACAGCCGCTTCACGCCCCCCAGCTCCTTGGCGTCCCGGAGCACGTGCTCCAGCACATAGTGGACAAATACGCCGATCTGAGGCGGGTCCAGCTGGGCGGTCTTTCTGGCCTTGGCCTTCAGGCCGTACTGCATAAAATAGGCAAAGTGGCAGCTCTTCATGGTGTCCATGCGGGAGGCGGACAGCCGCACCTTTTTCCCGTACAGCGCGTCCACCACCGGCCGGCTCAGATGCCCCCGGGTGAGTGCCTTCGCCGCCGCCATGCGGGTGATCCGCTCCGCCCACTCCGGATTCTCCTTCAGCGCGGCGAACACATCCCTGCGCCCCTCCCGGGCGGCGGCGTCCAGCGCGGGCAGCGGCGCTCCGAAGCGCAGACTCTGCTCCGGCTCCCGGATGACCAGCGCCGGAAACAGCCGCTGTGCGGCGGTGATCAGCGTCGCCGGGCGGCACTCTCCCCCGCTTTGCCGCGCCCAGCTCAGGTACAGGCGCTCCGAGGGCAGGCACACGCCGTCGCAGGCGGTGGCGGTCTCCCGGTCCAGCATCTGGTCCGCGCCGGGGGACAGCTCACAGCCCAGCCCCCGGAGGAACTCCCGGTCCTCGTCGGTGAGCAGGCCGGGGTTTTGGGTGACCATGGGGAAATGGGCGTCGTCCACCCCCAGCAGGAACAGCACCTTTGCCTCCTTGTGGGTCATGCGCTGCAATTCGCCCACAGAAACCCGGTCCAGCGCCACGGGAATGGTGCCCACGTCGTACTGGCTCAGCACCAGCCGGAACAGCCCGGCGAAGTCCTCCATGGTCATGGGGCTGTCCCCCATCAGCTGGGCGCACTGCTCCATGGCGCCGCAGAGGATGTCCCACAGCTGGCGGTACTCCTCCGCCTGCTGCAGCTCCCCCCGCTGGCGCAGCGCCTCCGCCCGGTCCGTCAGCCGCCGGGGCAGGTCGATCTCCTCCAGAAAGGCGTACAGCGCCTGCACCAGCTCCAAGCCCGGCCCCTCCGGGGTCTGCCGCAGCCGCTCCAGCGGCCTGACAATCCGGCGGCGCAGTTTGTCCAGCCCCTTCACCTGCTCCCGCAGCTCTTTGGTCCACTTCAGGCCGTAGCCCTCCGGGTGCCAGCTCCAGCTCTCCTCCTGGGTCCAGCGCCGGCCCCGGATGTCCCAGCGCAGCGCGTAGTTTTCCAGCAGGTCCACCTCCTCCAGGCTGACCCCCGCCAGTCCGGTTTTCAGGTAGCGGAACAGATCCTCGTACTCGTAGTTCCCCTGCACCGTTTCCAGGGCGGCGGTGAGCAGGGTCAACACGGGTTTTTGCAGAATATCCTCCATTTTCCCCATGAAAACGGGGATTCCGTAGCGTTCAAAGATGGTTTCCACCAAATCGCCATAGCCCTCCGCCGTCCGGAAGGCCACCGCCATCTCCCGCCAGCGGTACCCCTCTTCCCGGGCAAGGCGCACCAGCTCCCCGGCGGCAAATTCCACCTCGTCGTAGGGGGTGGCGGCGCTGACGATGCGCAGGGCGGCGGGCTCCTGCTCCGATACCGCCTCGCTCTGGCGGAACAGTCCCTCCTCCAGGGCGGTCAGCTCCGCCGGGGCGCCGTCCCTCCGCCGGGTCAGGGTCTCGTAGTCGGCGCTCATGTGGGCGCTCCGAGCCAGCTCCAGCAGGCGCAGGGCGGTGCGGCGGTAAAAGCTCCGGGTGTCGGAGCCGCCGGCGTCCAACGTGTCCACCGTCAGCGCCACGGTGACGGAATGGCCCCGTTTCATCAGCTTTTCCAGCACCATCAGCTGCTGGGGGGTGAAGTCGGTGAAGCAGTCCAGGTAAAAGTCCCAGCCCCGGCCGTAGCTGCACCGGTCCAGCGCCTCGGTCATCCGGGTGAGGCGGTCCCGGGGGTCCGGGGAGCGCTGCTCCACCAGTGCGTCGTAGGCCCCCAGAATCAGGCCCAGGTCCCGGAGCCGCTGTCCGTCGGGAGAGTCCTCCCCCTGTCCGGCGCTGAGGATCTGCTCCGGGGTCACGCAGTAGCTTTTCAGCTCGTCGGAGGTGGCCAGCAGGTTCTCCAGAAAGGCGGCTTTTTTGGAGGGCTTTGCGTAGACGGAGAGCTGGCCGGACACCGCCTGCACCGCCTCGTGCATCAGCAGCAGGCGGCCGCCGCCGTCCAGAAAGGTCTGCTGGCCGCCGCCGGTCTCAGCGAAGACCCGGCTGCACAGCCGGGTGAAGGACAGCACCTCGCAGTAGGCGGCGGAGCGGTTCCCCGCCTGCCGGCACAGCCGGCGCTCCGTCTCGTGGGAGTACTGCTCCGGCACGATGAGGATCTGCCGGCGCTTTTCCCCCTGTTGGGCGATGCGCCGCAGCAGTTCTGTTGTCTTGCCCGTCTTTGCGGTGCCCAGCAGCAAATGCAGCATACTCTCTCCTCTCTGTCGGGACTCTGTCCCGAACCCTGGCAGGACTCTGTCCTGCACCTGCTCAGGGAACTTTGAAAAGTTCCCTGAGAACCCGAAACTTTCAAACTTGGATAAGAATAAGATGGGAACAGGTGTCTGTCAGCCTGAAAAACGTCTCAAAAATCGTTTGAACACCCAGTTCTATTCCACAATCAGCTCATAATTGTCGATGTCCTGATACCGGCCGAACTTCATGCCCACCTGGCGGATGGTGCCGCAGAAGGTGAAGCCGAATTTCTCGTGGAGCCGGGCGCTGGCGGCGTTGCCGCTGGTGATGACGCTCACCACCGTGTGGGTACCCTGGTCCTGCCGGGCCAGCTCCAGAATGGCCTGCATCAGCCCGGAGGCCACTCCCTGCCGCCGGAAGTCCGGGTGGATGTAAATGGACAGCTCCACCGTGCTGCGGTAGGCCTCCTTCTCCCGGTAAGGGGACAGGCTGGCGTACCCCGCCACGGTTCCCTCCTCCTCCGCCACCATCAGCGGGTGGTTGTCCCGGTTGTGGGCGGCAAACCATGCCTGCCACTGGTCCTGTGTGCGCTTGGTCAGGTCCAGGGTGGACACGCCGTGCTCCACCTCGTAATTGTAGATGTCCAGCAGGGCGGGAACGTCCTCCCCCCGGGCGGTTCGAATGTGCATAAAAAGTCCTCCCGCGTGAAACCTCTGTTGGCCCTATTTTACTACCACTGTCCCAAAATCACAAGCGCCCATTCTTTTTCCCAGGGCGATAAACCGGACTTTCCGGCGGCGTGAGGGGGAGGGACGAAAAAAACAGACGGAAAAAGGGCCTCCGGCCAACCGGAAGCCCTTGGAAAGCGTTGAAAAAATCAGGAGAAGCGGCGCACAGACAGGATCTTCTTGTAGTGGACGCTGTTGTAGGTGATGCCGTACTTCTTGCCCAGTGCGGAGAGCAGCTGGCCGTTGCCGGCGTAGATGCCCACGTGGCCGCTGTAGCACACCACGTCGCCGGGGCGCATATCAGAGACGCTGACGCTCTGTCCGCAGCCGCGAATGGCGCCGGAGCTGTGGGGCACGCTGATGCCGAAGTGGGCCAGAACGCTCTTGACGAAGCCGGAGCAGTCCGCGCCGCCGGTCAGGCTGGTGCCGCCCCACACATAGGGGTTGCCCACGAACTGGGAGGCGTAGGACAGGATGGAGCCGCCGTTGCCGGAGCCCTGGGAAGATGCTTCGCCGCCGGAAGCCATGGCCTCAGCCGCCTGCTCCGAGGCCGCCTCGGTGGCGGAGGTGCCCCGCTCGGCGTAACCGGCGTCCACATAGCCGGTGGTGCCGTTGTAGGTCACCTGATACCAGCCGTTCTGCAGGCCCTGAATGGCCAGCACAGTGCCCTGGGGGATGGAGTCCAGCGCCTCAGAATCAGTGCTGGCTTCGGCGCGCAGGGTCAGCGCGTCGGCGGTGATCTCCGCGTAATCGGGGGCGGCGCTGAAGCCGTCCTTGGTGGTGGCGGAGACAAAGGCGCCGCTGACGTAGCCGGTGAACTTGCCGTACTTGACCTCATACCAGGAGCCCACTGCGCCGCTCACCGGCAGCACCTTGCCCATGGGAATGGTGGCCAGACGGGCGTAGCCGGAACCGGCGCCGGAGCGCAGGGACAGGGAGCTGGCCGTGACCTGCACATAGCCGCCGTCGCACTCCTCCAGGTCCTTGACGTACTTGCTGCGGACATAGCCGCTGTGGCCGTTGTAGGTCACCGCGTACCAGCGGTCCTTCTTGGCCTTGTCGGTGATCTGCAGCACCACGCCCTTGGGGATGGTCTCCAGCTTGTCGGACTTCTTGTTGGGCTTGGCCCGGAGGTTCAGGTCGTCGGTGGCCACCTTGCAGTAGCCCTTGCAGTCGGAGTCGCTCTTGGTGGCGATGCACTCCGCCTTCACCCAGCCGCTCAGGTCCATATACTCCACCTTGTACCAGTTGTCCTTGCTGGCATAGATGTCCACGCTCTTGTCCTTGGGCACCACGCCGGCGATGGGGGCGGTGTCCTCCGGGCTCTCCCGGATGATGGTGTTGGGCACGGCGGCGGTGCCGCTGCCGATGCTGTTGATGTCCAGGTACTCGCCGGACATATAGCCCTTGAACTTCTTGCCCTCAGCGTCGTAATACAGCACCTTCATCCAGCCGCTTTCGTCCTCCTTGGAGCGGACAATGACGATGTCCCCCTCCGGCACGCTGGTCAGGATATCGCTCTTTTTGTTGGGCTCCTTGCGGATGCGCACGCCCTCGTCGCTGACGGTGGCGGTGTAGGACACGTTGGAGGAAATCGCGGCGGTCTCCTCTTCCTCCTCAGAAGAGTCAGCCTTCTGCTCCGTCTTTTCCTCTTTCTTCTCGGAGGAATCGGCCTTCTGCTCCGTCTTTTCCTCCTGCTTCTCGGAGGAATCGGCCTTCTGCTCAGCCTTCTCCTCTTTCTTCTCAGAGGAGTCAGCCTTCTGCTCAGCCTTCTCTTCCTTCTTCTCGAAGGAATCAGCCTTCTGCTCAGCCTTTTCCTCCTTCTTCTCGGAGGAATCAGCCTTCTGCTCAGCCTTTTCCTCTTTCTTCTCGGAGGAATCGGCCTTCTGCTCCGTCTTTTCCTCCTGCTTCTCAGAGGAGTCAGCCTTCTGCTCAGCCTTCTCCTCTTTCTTCTCAGAGGAGTCAGCCTTCTCCTCCTTCTTCTCGGAGGAATCGGCCTTCTGCTCAGCCTTTTCCTCTTTCTTCT
>CAMNOL010000034.1 GCA_946546815.1 uncultured Oscillospiraceae bacterium | reverse complement strand
TGGCGGAGAATAAACCGCAAGGCGCCGAAGTTCCTATTGTGCGGTGATGCCTTAACAATGGCTCCTCTGCGTGCAGACACAGAGGAGCCATTTGTGTGTGGAATGTGTTACCGGCTGAATATTTTCACACCAGCGCTTCCCCCTTGCGCCCCTCTGCCTCTTCCGTTATAATAGGAAAATCGGCAAAGCGGCCCACTTCTGGTTTCCCTGCTGAGGCCCCCTGTTTTGTTCCGAAAAAAAGAACGCCCCCAACGGGACGTCCCAAAGTCGTGCGGCGTCCGGGTCCCAGGGAGATCTCAGGCCGGCGCTGTGATGCCGCAGCGCATCAGAGATTGATGAGCTGTGATTTTATGTTATCCGATTTGACTGCTTCTGTCAAACACTGTTTTTGTCGAAAGGGAACTGTTTATGGTGATTTTTAACGCAACCATCCATCCTATGGACCAAACTCCCATTGAAAACGGCTTCGTTCAGGTTGAGGCCGGAAAAATCGCCGGGCTGGGGGAGATGTCCTGCTGTCCTCCCCTCTCCCAGGGAGACGTGGACGCACAGGGCGCCCAGCTCTACCCCGGCTGGGTGGACGCCCACTGCCACCTGGGTCTGCTGGCAGACGGCCTGACCTATGACCAGGACGACTGCAACGAGATCACCGATCCCGTCACTCCTCACCTCCGGGCCATTGACGCGCTGTATCCACTGGATCATTGCTTTCAGGAGGCCCGGGAGGGCGGGGTGACCACTGTGCTCACCGGTCCGGGCAGCGCCAACGCCATCGGCGGCCAGTTTGCCGCCGTAAAAACCGCCGGGCGCTGGATTGACGCCATGGTGGTAAAGGCCCCTGTGGCCATGAAGTTTGCCCTGGGGGAAAACCCCAAAAGCTCCTACGGGGAAAAGAAGGAAAGCCCCATGACCCGTATGGCCACCGCAGCCCTGATCCGGGAGACCCTCGCCCAGGCCAGAGACTATCTGCGGAAGAAGCGTGCCGCCGAACAGGATTCCGAAAAGGACGCTCCGGACTTTGACGCCAAGCTGGAGGCCCTGATTCCGGTGGTGGAAGGCACCCTTCCCGCCCACTTCCACGCCCACCGGGCAGACGACATCGCCACCGCCATCCGCATCGCAAAGGAATTTCAGCTGAACTATGTCATTATCCACGGCACCGAGGGGCACCTGATTGCCGATCTGCTGGCCCGGGAGCAGGTGCCCGTGGTCACCGGCCCCATCATCGGCGACCGGAGCAAGCCGGAGCTGGCCCACCAGACCATGGAGAACACCGCAAAGCTGGCCGCCGCCGGCGTTCAGGTTGCCGTCTGCACCGATCACCCGGAAAATCCCGTGCAGTATCTTCCGCTGGCCGCCGCTCTGTGTGCCCGTCACGGCCTGTCTCAGGAGCAGGCGCTGCGGGCAATCACCCTGGACGCAGCGGAAATTGCAGGGATCGCAGACCGGGTCGGCTCCATTACCCCGGGCAAGGATGCAGATCTGGTGCTCTGCAGCGGCAGCCCCCTTTCCATGGACTCCGCCATTTTGGGGGTGTGGATCGACGGGGTCCGGGTGAAGTGACCGTCCGATGGTTTTTTGACCAAAATCAGCAAAAATCCCCGTGAAATATTTCCCCCAGAAAATAAAAAAATCTGTTGCATTGGTTGACGAAGAATGCTATAATACAAAATTGCACAGGCATGTTTGTGCACAATGCTATTAGAGGAGGTGTTTGGTTTGCCGAATATTAAGTCTGCTAAGAAGCGCGTTCTGGTAAACGAAACCAAGAATGCTCAGAATAAGGCCGCTAAGTCCGCACTGAAGACGGTCCTGAAGAAGTTTGACGCCGCGGTGGCCGAGGGCAACCGCAGCGAGGCTGGTAGCGTCTATACTCAGGCTGTGAAGTCCGTTGACAAGGCCGCTGCCAAGGGTCTGATCCATGCGAATAAGGCTGCTCATAAGAAGAGCCAGCTGACCGTCAAGCTCAACGCTATGGAAGACTGAGTCTTTTGAACAGGTTATGCAAAGCCGTCTGTGTGAGCAGGCGGTTTTTTGCTCTTTCAGACCAGATCTCACCGGAGGTGCGCCGATGAAAAAACTGCAACAGCTGCTGGAGCGGATGACCCAAAAAAATTCCACTCTGGCGTTTTTGATTAATCTGGCGGAGGTTTTTTTCGACCGCAGAGTCACCCGCAGCGCGGCGGAGCTGTCCTACTATCTGATGCTGACGCTCTTTCCCACCCTGATCGTCATCATTGACGTCATCGGCAGGCTGCCCCTCAATGTGTCTATGGTGACCAGCGCCATTTCTGATGTACTCCCCCAGGACACCGCCAGGCTGCTGGGCGACTATCTAAAATATGTGCAGCTGCACCAGAGCACAACCATGTTCACCGGCGCCATCATCACCATCATCACCGCCGCCTCTGCTGCGTTCCGCGGCCTGGTGTCCATTTCCGGAGAAATATACGGGCGGATCGCCTTTCGAGGCATCTGGGGGGTGTTGTTCTCCCTGGTGTTCTCCGTCCTGCTGGTGCTGATGATCTACCTGTCCTTTCTGATGGTGCTCACCGGCAACTGGTTCATTCACCTTCTCCGGGATCTGTTCCCCTTTATCCACCTCCCGGTCTACTGGCGCTATGTCCGCCTGGTGCTGATGTTTGCCATCGCCATGCTGTTTCTGGCGCTGCTGTACTGGCTCACTGGCCCCAAGGGCCTGGCACGGCCCCCGGTGCTCATCGGCGCATTTCTTTCCTCTCTGCTGCTGACGCTGGGCGTGACTCTTTTCTCCGCCCTGATCACTTTCTCCTCCCGCTACTCCCTGGTGTACGGGTCTTTGGCCTCCATGATCATCCTGATGGTGTGGCTGTATTTCTGCGGAAATATCGTAATCTTCGGAAACGTATTCAACTATGTGTACTGGCGGCGGTCAAGAGGCCTGCCGGTCTCCTTCATTCTGGAAAAAAAGCTGTAAAATTCCACATAAAAAAGGCGGAAAAAGGGTTCCAATCCTTCTTCCGCCTTTTTATTATTGTCGGTCCACCAGCCTCGCCCGCAGCGCGGTGTAGCGCCGGGCCTGCCGGTCGTTGGACACCATTTTATAGATGATCTCATTCCGGCCCACGATCACCAGCAGGTCCTTTGCCCGGGTAATGGCAGTGTACAGCACCCCCCGGGTCAGCAGCATGGGAGCGCCGCTGAAGGCTGCCAGCACCACCGCCCGGTACTCGCTGCCCTGGCTCTTGTGGACCGTCATGGCGTAAGCCAGCTCCAGCTCCGGCAGCATATCGGCGGTGTACTCCACCAGCTTGCCCTCAAAGTTCACAGTAACCACTTCGCCCCGCTCACTGATCTCGGAGATCACGCCGATGTCCCCGTTAAACACGCCCATGCCGCCCTTCAGGCTGTTCTCCTGGCGCCACATCACATCGTAGTTGTTGCGCACCTGCATGACCCGGTCCCCCACCCGGAACACGATGGAGCCGAACTTCCGCTCCGCCTTTTCCGGGGAGGGGGGATTCAGCACCGCCTGCAGGGACTGGTTCAGATTGGCCGTGCCGGTCAGGTATTTCCTTGTGGGGGAAAGCACCTGAATCTGGTCCGGCGGGATGCCCATGCCCTGGGGCAGACGGCGGGAACAAAGGTCCAGAATGGTCTCCACCGCTGCCTGTCCGTCGTTTCTTCTCAGGAAGAAGAAGTCGCTGCTGCCCCTGTTGGTCAGCGGCGGCAGCTGCCCCTGATTCACCAAGTGGGCGTTCATCACGATGGCAGATTTCTGAGCCTGCCGGAAAATCTCCGTCAGCCGCACCATGGGCACAACTCCCGAGCGGATCAGGTGGTCAAAGAGCTGCCCCGGCCCCACGCTGGGCAGCTGGTCCGGGTCCCCCACCAGCACCAGCCGGCAGTTGCTCTTCAGCGCGGCCAGCAGAGACGCCATCAGCGGCAGATCCACCATGGACACCTCGTCCACAATCACTGCATCCGCCTCCAGGGGCTCCTCCTCATTCCTGGTGAAGGCCAGCATCCCGCTCTCGTTGTCGTAGCCCGCCTCCAGCAGCCGGTGAATGGTGGTGGCCTCGGTGCCGCACAGCTCACTCAGGCGCTTTGCCGCCCGGCCTGTGGGGGCCGCCAAAGCCGTATCCAGATGCATGGCGTCAAACAGGCCCAGAATCCCCCGCAGCGACGTGGTCTTTCCGGTGCCCGGGCCGCCGGTCAGCAGCATCACCTGCACCCGCGCGGCCAGCTCTACCGCCTCTCTCTGCTGGCGGGCATAGGAAATGCCCTGCTCCTGTTCAATCCGGTCAATGATCTGTTCCACATTGTTGGGGGGCAGCAGCTCCCGGCGGCACATCTCGCTGATGCGGTCGGCCACCGCCTCCTCCGCGTCGTACAGGTCTCCCCGGTACACCGCGTGGACGCCGGCGATGTCCTCCCGCTGGAGCAGGTTCCGCTGCTCCAGTCCCTCCAGCGCCTGATCCAGCAGCTGGGCGTCCACCGACAGCTCCGGGGTGGACAGCAGCATAGACGCCGCCGCCCGCAGCTTCTCCTCCGGGAGAAACACATGCCCCAGATCCAGATTGTGGGTCAGAACGTAGTAAATCCCCGCCTCAATGCGCTGGGGATCATCGGCCCGCACCCCGATGGAGGCCGCCAGCCGGTCCGCCTCGCCGAAGCGAATCCCCAGCTCCTCGTCCACCAGCAAATAGGGATTGGCGCGAACGGTGTCGATGGCGCTTTTTCCGTACTGCTTCCACAGCTTCACCCCCAGCTCCGGGGGCATGGAGTGACTGGCGAGAAATTCCAGCAGGCTGCGCATGCCCGCCCGCTGCAAAAATTCCCCCTGAATGGCCCGGGCCTTTTTCAGGGAAATCCCCTTCATCTTCGCCAGCTCCTCCGGCTCCGACTCCAGCACCTCAAAGGTCCGGGCGCCAAACCGATCCACCAGCCGCTGGGCCAGCTTGGGTCCGATGCCCTTGACAATGCCCGTGGATAAGTAGTCGTACATGGACTCCGACTCTGTGGGCAGCCGCTGCTCCACGTGCTCTGCCTTAAACTGGGGGCCGTAGGTGGGGTGGTTGCCCCACACCCCTTCCATGACCACCTGAATGCCGCTGCAGATGCCAGGCATGGTGCCCACCGCCGTCACCTGCTCGCCGTCGTGCTTCAGGCGGATCACAGAATAGCCGTTCTCATCGTTGTGGAAGATGACCGCGGTAACCGCGCCTTCAATCTGTTCCAGCGTCTCTCTGCCGCTCTGTTCCATGGCCCTCTCCCCTTTCTCTTTTGTTCCGGGCGCTATCTCCCTTTTTCACGGACGGTGGGCACAGCTTCCGCTCCGCTGCCGCCGCACAGGCGCCGCACCCGTTCCCGTCCTGTCTCGTCCAGTCCTGCGTCCACAATTTCAATCTCCGCGTTCAGCAGTCCCGCCGCCCGGAGCCAGTGCAGTCCCCGCAGAATATGTTCTATGTCTGCCGCATTTTCTTGGGCCATCAGCACCACCCGGACGCTGTTTTCCCTTCCCACTGGAAGCAGGAGAAAGCCAAACAGCAGCCACAGCACCGCCGCCGCGCCAATGGACGAGAGCACCGCCAGAAGTATCGTCTGCATAGCATCACCTCTGGTTTACATTATGCAAAGGTCTGTACAAAAGTGTGGGTTCAGACCACTGCCGCCACACCGTAGCTCAGGATCCCCATAATGAAGGCGGCGATGACCACCCCCAGCGCAATGGCCGGGAAGGCATAGCGAATCCGCACGCCGGTGAGTCCCGCCAGCATGGAGGCCGTCCACGCCCCGGTTCCCGGAACCGGAATGGCGGTGAGGATCATGAGTCCCACCCAGGCGTAGCGGTCCAGCAGCTTTCGGTTGCGCTTGACGCGCCGCTCCAGCAGAATGGCGGCCCGGCGCATGCGCTTTCCGTGGTGGCGCATCCACCGGAGGATGTGCTGGATGCAGACGATCACCGGAATGATGGGGATCATATTGGACAGCATACACAGGGGAATGGCCACCTGGGGCTCCAGTCCCATGCCCACCGCCAGCGGGACCCCTGCCCGCAGTTCCACCACCGGAATCATGGACACAAAGAAGGATGCTACAATTTTCCCGGCAAAAGATCCGGTCAGCCAAATCCAGAAGCTCTGAAGTGCACTTATCATATATTACTCCATTATTGTCTTGTTATGGAAGCTCCGCCTGCATCCGGCGCAGTAGCGCTCCGCCCAGCAGCGTTCCCAGGGTGTTGGTCAGCAGATCTCCGGAACAGAGGGTGCCGACGCCCAGCACATACTGGGCGGTTTCAATGCACGCCGAGCAGCAAAGCCCGGTCAGCGTCACCCTCCAAAGGGGCCGCTTTGGATTCTGCCAGGCCAGAAAGCCCCCAAGGGGCAAAAATCCCACAATGTTTCCCGCAACCTCCCGAATCAGAAAATTCGTCAGGTTCAGTTTGATCCAGTATCCGTAATACTCAATGGGAAGCAGGTCGATATAGCCCCCCTGAAACAGGTGCAGCGGCAGCAGATTGGGGCGAAGCACCGTCATGCGCAGCACCACCGCCGCGTAAATCCCGAACAGCGCGTAAATCAGCGTCTTTTTTTCTAACAGAATGACGATCCGCTTCACCGCTCCAGCACCTTTTTCAGATACTTGCCGGTGTAGGACCTCTCATTCCGGGCAACCTCCTCCGGAGTGCCGCAGCAGACGATCTCGCCGCCCCCTGCGCCTCCCTCGGGACCCAGGTCAATGATATAATCCGCCGTTTTGATGACGTCCAGGTTGTGTTCAATGACCAGCACCGTGTTGCCCCCGTCCGCCAGACGCTGCAGCACCTCAATGAGCCGCCGCACATCGTCTGTATGCAGGCCGGTGGTGGGTTCGTCCAGAATATAGAAGGTGGCACCGGTGGAACGCTTGGACAGCTCGGTGGCCAGCTTCACCCGCTGGGCCTCGCCGCCGGACAGGGTGGTGCTGGACTGGCCCAGCTTCACATAGCCCAGCCCCACATCGTAGAGGGTCTTGAGCCGGTTGTAAATCTTGGGGACTGGTTCAAAGAAGGGCATGGCCTCCTCCACCGTCATATCCAGCACTTCCCAGATGTTCTTGCCCTTGTAATGGACCTCCAACGTCTCCCGGTTATAGCGCTTGCCCTTGCACACCTCGCAGGGGACATACACATCGGGCAGGAAGTTCATCTCAATTTTCACCAGACCGTCACCGCTGCAGGCCTCGCAGCGTCCTCCCCGGACGTTGAAGGAAAACCGCCCCGGCGCATAGCCCCGGCTCCGGGCGTCCTCGGTCTTGGAGAACAGGTCCCGGATGTCGTTGAACAAGCCGGTATACGTGGCAGGGTTGGACTTGGGGGTGCGTCCTATGGGGCTCTGGTCAATGCAGATGACCTTGTCCAGATACTCCTCGCCTTCCATCCCCAGATGTCTGCCCGCCCGGCATTTGGCCCGGTTCAGGTCGGCGGCCAGCCGTTTGTGGATGATGTCGTTGACCAGCGAACTTTTCCCGCTGCCGGACACGCCGGTGACGCAGGTAAAGGTGCCCAGCGGCACAGAAACATCAATGTATTTCAGATTATTTTCATAGGCGCCTTTTACCGTGAGAAATTTTCCGTTTCCTTTGCGCCGCTCCAGGGGAACGGAAATTTTTTTCCGCCCCGCCAGATAGTCGCCGGTGAGGGAGCCGGGGGTGTTCATCACCTGTTCCGGCGTGCCCGCCGCCACGATCCGGCCTCCGTGAATCCCCGCGCCGGGCCCCACGTCCACCAGATAATCCGCCGCACGCATCGTATCCTCGTCATGCTCCACCACGATCAGGGTGTTGCCCAGGTCCCGGAGGTGCTTCAGGGTGTCCAGCAGCATATCGTTGTCCCGCTGATGCAGACCGATGGAAGGCTCATCCAGAATGTACAGCACCCCCATCAGCAGGGAACCGATCTGGGTAGCCAGCCGGATGCGCTGGCTTTCGCCGCCGGACAGCGTTCCAGCCTTCCGGTCCAGCGTCAGGTACCGCAGGCCCACCGACTGCAAAAAGCTCAGCCGGGAACGGATTTCCTTCAGAATCTGCTCCGCAATGCGCTGCTTCTGCTCACTCAGCTCCAGCCGGTCCACGAATGCAATGGCCTCGTCCACCGTCAGCGCGCAGAACCGGTCAATACTCAGATCGCCCACTGTCACCGCCAGAACCTCCGGGCGCAGACGGCGGCCCTGGCAGGTGGGGCAGGGACATTCGCTCATGCACTCCTCCATCTGTCCCTTGGAGGCGTCGGAGGCAGTCTCCCGGTAGCGGCGCTCAATGTTGTTCAAAATCCCCTCAAAGGGCTGGTACAGCGTCCCTTTCCCCCGGGGCTGATCGTAGTGCAGCGCCAGCTTCTCTCCGCCGGTGCCCCGCAAAATCACGTCCATCACGGACTTGGGCAGCTTTTTCACCGGGGTGTCCAGGCGAAAACCGTACTTTTTGGACAGCGCCTCAAAGTACATCCGGGAGATTCCGTCGGATTTGATGTTGTTCCAGCCGCTGGCCTGAATGGCCCCCTCCAGAATGGACAGCTCCGGATTGGGGATCACCAGCTCCGGGTCCGCCCGCAGCTGACTGCCCAGACCGGTGCAGGTGGGGCAGGCGCCATAGGGATTGTTGAAGGAAAAGGCCCGGGGGGACAGCTCCTCAATGGAGATGCCGCAGTCCTCACAGGCGTAGTTCTGGGAAAAGGTCAGCTCCCGCCCCTCCCGGGGCAGGTCAATGATGACCAGACCGCCGGACAGATTGCAGGCGATCTCACAGGAGTCCGTCAGGCGGCGGGTGATGTCCGGCTTGATGACCAGACGGTCCACCACCACAGCGATGTTATGCTTGATGTTCTTGTCCAGCTTGATCTCTTCCGACAGATCGTAAACACTTCCATCCACACGGACCCGGACATAACCGGATTTTCGAGCGCTTTCCAGCACCTTTTCGTGCATTCCCTTTTTGCCGCGCACCACCGGGGCAAGAATCTGGATCCGGGTCCCCTCCTCCAACGCCAGCACCTGATCCACGATCTGGTCAATGGTCTGCTGACGGATCTCCTTGCCGCATTTGGGGCAGTGGGGTGTGCCGGTGCGGGACCACAGCAGGCGGAGGTAGTCGTAGATCTCCGTCACCGTGCCCACGGTAGAGCGTGGATTCTGGGAGGTGGTTTTCTGGTCGATGGAAATAGCCGGGGACAGGCCGTCGATGTAGTCCACATCGGGCTTATCCATCTGTCCCAGGAACATCCGGGCGTAGGAGGACAGACTCTCCACATAGCGGCGCTGTCCCTCGGCATAAATGGTGTCAAAGGCCAGCGAGCTTTTGCCGGAGCCGGACAGACCGGTGATGACCACCAGCTTGTCGCGGGGGATGGAAATGTCAATATTTTTCAGGTTGTTGGCGCGGGCGCCCTTCACATAGATGTGATCTTGCATGTTATATTTTCCTTATCATAGCAGTCCAGTTCCCATTTTAAGGGATCGGTGTCAATAGATTGCCAAATACGGAGATCATCCTCATCGCTGCGAATGATGTGGTCGTGGAAGGATTTTTGCCAAACAGAGCTTCCGATTTGCTTTGTAACGGATTCCCTCAGACGCAGCTTCTTCCGAACAGGCGCATTTCTCTCATTTCATGCCCTTCAGTTCGATGATCTGGTCACGCAGCGCCGCGGCAATCTCGAACTCCAGCCGTTTTGCCGCCTCCTGCATCTCCTTTTCCAGCCGGGCGATAAGCTTCTCCCGCTCCTCTTTGGTCTGCTTGCGCCGGGTGGTGTGTTCGTCCACCTCTTTGCCGATGTCCAGCATCTCCTTGATGTCTTTTTTGATGGTTTTGGGCACAATTCCGTGGGCCTTGTTGAACTCGTCCTGCTTCTTCCGGCGGCGCTCCGTCTCCGTCATCGCCGCCTTCATGGAGGGGGTGATCTTGTCGGCGTAGAGAATGACCTTTCCTTCGGCATTTCGGGCGGCACGGCCGATGGTCTGGATAAGGGAGGTCTCCGAGCGGAGGAACCCCTCCTTGTCCGCGTCCAGAATGGCCACCAGAGACACCTCCGGCATATCCAGTCCCTCCCGCAGCAGGTTGATGCCCACCAGCACGTCAAACACACCCAGCCGCAGGTCCCGGATGATCTCCGTCCGCTGGATGGTCTCAATGCTGTGGTGCATATATTTGGCCTTGATGCCGCTGGACTGCAGGTATTCCGTCAGATTTTCCGCCATTTTGATGGTCAGGGTGGTGACCAGCACCCGCTCCTTCTTCTCCATGCGGGTGTAGATCTCTCCCACCAGGTCGTCGATCTGTCCCTCCACCGGGCGGACCTCAATCTCCGGGTCCAGCAGACCGGTGGGCCGGATGACCTGCTCCACGATCTGTCCGGAACGCTGCTGCTCATACTGTCCGGGGGTGGCGGAGACGTAAATCACCTGATTCACCCGCTGCTCAAACTCGTCAAATTTCAGCGGCCGGTTGTCAAAGGCGCAGGGCAGCCGGAAGCCGTAGTCGATGAGCGTCGCCTTCCGGGCGTGGTCCCCGTTGTACATCGCCCGGACCTGGGGCAGGGTCACATGGCTCTCGTCGATAAACATGAGAAAGTCCTTGGGGAAATAGTCCATCAGCGTGTGGGGCGGAGACCCCACCGGGCGCCCCTCAATCACCCGGGAATAGTTCTCAATTCCCGAGCAATACCCCAGCTCCTGAATCATTTCAATGTCATATTCTGTCCGTTGGCGAATGCGCTGAGCCTCCACCGCCTTGCCCTGGGCGTCAAAATAAGCCACCTGGGCTTCCAGCTCCCTGCGGATCTCCGTCACCGCCCGCTCCAGCTTGTCTCTGGGGGTGACATAGTGGGTGGCAGGCCAGATGGGAATGGCGTTGAGCCGCCGGATGGGGTTGCCGGTGACCACGTTGATCTCGCTGATGCGGTCGATTTCATCTCCGAAGAACTCCACGCGAATGGCGGTATCTGACCAGTAGGCGGGCCAGATATCCACCGTATCTCCCCGGACCCGGAACATATTGCGTTCAAAGGCGATGTCGTTGCGCTCGTAACGGATGGAAATCAGCTTCTGCATCAGCTCATGCAGTTCCATCTCTGCGCCCACACGGAGGGAGACCATCATGGCGGCAAAGTCCTCCGGCTCACCCAGGCCGTAGATGCAGGACACGGAGGCCACCACGATCACGTCCCGCCGCTCCAGCAGGGAGGCGGTGGCGGCCAGCCTCAGCCGGTCGATTTCGTCGTTGGTGCTGGCGTCCTTTTCAATAAAGGTGTCCGTGTGGGGAATGTACGCCTCCGGCTGGTAGTAATCGTAGTAGGAGACAAAGTATTCCACTGCGTTGTTGGGGAAATACTGCTTGAACTCCGCGCACAGCTGAGCGGCCAGAGTCTTGTTGTGGGCCAGCACCAGCGTGGGCTTCTGCACCTGTTCAATGACCTTGGCCATGGTGAAGGTCTTTCCGCTTCCGGTGACGCCCAGCAGCGTCTGCTCGTCCAATCCCAGCTCCACCCCTCGGGACAGGGCGGCAATGGCCTCCGGCTGATCCCCCGCCGGTGTGTAAGGACTGACAACCTGGAATCTCGGCATGGCATTTTCCCCCTTTTCTCAGCTGTAAATGTACGGTTCTTTATCGCAGCAGGCCGGATTCCCTCATAGAAACGCACTCATCATCGGCAAAAATCAGATGATCCTGCAGAAAAATCCCCAAGGGCGCCAGCGCCTGCTGGCAGTGACGGGTGGTGGTGATGTCATCTTGGGAAGGCATGGCAATTCCGCTGGGATGGCTGTGGGCCAGCACCACCCAACTGGCCCGGTGCCGCAGCGCCGCAGCGGTCAGCCGCCGGACATCCAGCGTTACCGCGCAGTCGTTTCCCTCCCCCAGAAAGTCGCAGCCCAGCAGCCGTCCCTTTGCATCTATGGACAGCATATAAATCTGTTCTCTGCGCTGTCCCAGAAAATAGGGTCTCAGGTACTCCTGCAGCTTTTCTGTGGTGTCCATGATCATTTTGGGGTCGTTCAGAGACTTCTCATAGCGGCTCATCAGCTGGAGCACCAGCTTCAGCAGCACTGCTGTACTCTCTGTCACGCCCTTCATTTCCGTCAGCGCCTCCGGGGCGGCCTGCAGCACGCCGGCCAGAGAGCCGAACTGCTCCATCAGCTTGTGGGCCAGGGGGTTGGTGTCCCTCTGCACCACAGAGTAATACAGCAGCATCTCCAGCAGCTCATAATCCTCCATCCCGGCGCCTTCTGTCTCCAGAAAGCGTGTTTTCATCCGACTTCGGTGTCCGGCGTGGATTCCTTTCTCTTCTGCCATCTCAATTTCTCACTTTTCTATATCACGGTTTCCGCCTTGAAACCGCGCTGACGGCGACACGCTGTGCCGCCGCCGGGTTGTCTCTTTTCTGTTGGATGTGTCAGGCTTTCACCCCGTACTGCTCCAGATAGGCCTCCATTCTGGCCTTCATCTCATCGTCAATGTACACCGTTCCGTCCACCGGGCGGTTGTGCAGGAAGGCGATGATCTCCCGGACCGTGACAATGGGGCAGACCTGGATGCCGTAATCCTGGCGCAGCTCGTCCAGCGTAGAGCACTCTCTGGTTCCCCGCTCCATGCGGTCCACCGAGACAAACAGATAGGCCATCTTCACGTCGGCCACCTGCCTGAACAGCTCAATGCTCTCCCGCACTGCGGTGCCTGCGGTGACCACATCCTCCACAATGGCGATCACATCCCCGTCCTGGGGCTTGTAGCCCACCATGGAGCCGCCCTCTCCGTGGTCCTTGGCCTCCTTGCGGTTGAAGCAGTAGGGGAGATCTCTTCCGTAGTTGCGATACAGGGAGGCAGCGCCGGTGACCACCAGCGGAATCCCCTTGTAGGCAGGGCCAAACAGGGCAGTCACATCATCGCTGAGGTTCTCATTCATGCAGGCGGCGTAATAATCTCCCAGCTCCGCAGCCTGCGCACCGGTTTTATAGTTGCCCGTATTGATAAAATAGGGGGTTTTCCGGCCGGATTTGGTGGTAAAGTCCCCAAAGGTCAGCACGCCGGAACGCACCATAAAGGTGATGAATCTCTCTTTATAGGTCATGATGAAAGCTCCTTTACAGCGGATAGTCTGATGCTTTATCGAAACTTTGTATCATTATACCACCGGAAAACGCCCCGCACAAGTGGGAAATATTATTTTGTGAAGACCGGACAATCTGCCGCCTGCAGCTGGGAATTCCTCATCAAAGTGCCAATTCCCCCTAGGTTGTCACCCTTGCCCGGACGAGAGGCTCGCTGAGCCGCTGGGCTCTTCCCCGACCGCATTCATGGGGGCTCTCCCCGTCCCTGCCATGCTCTGCCACAGCCTTTGGAACAGCGCGCCGAAGGTCAGCTTCTCCACCGTTTCTGCAGCGGTCAGGGGCAGCTGCTTCACCGGCTTTCCGTCCACAGAGATGGTCAGCGTTCCCAGCTGGTCTCCGGCCTGCACCGGAGCCGCTGCGGTTTCTTCCGTCTCCACAGCGGTCGTGATCTTGTCCGCATCCCCCCGGGGCACCAGCAGCGTACAGCTGTCCTTTCGCTCCAGCGCAACGGCGTCCTGCTGCCCCAGTGTCACCGGTACAGCGGGCAGCGGCGTTTCCGGAGCCGCATCCACCAGCGTATACGCCCCAAAGCCGTAGTTCAGCAGGCTTTTGGCGCTGTTGAACCGTTCTGCAGAGGTCTTGCTGCCCAGAATCACCGCGATCAGCTCCATATTTTCCCGCTGGGCAGAGGCAGAAATGCAGAATCCCGCGCTGTCGGTGGAGCCGGTTTTCAACCCGGTGGCTCCGTCGTAAAAGCGGATCAGCTTGTTGGTGTTGGACAGGTGAAATTCCCCGTCCCGAATGGTGTCCATCCAGGTTCCCACATACTCCCGGATGGTGTCGTGGCTCAGCAGCTCCCGGCTCATCAGCGCGATGTCACTGGCGGAGGTCACGTGCCCGTCGGCGGGCAGTCCGTTGCAGTTGACGAAATGGGTGTCCTTCATGCCCAGCTCTTTGGCCCGGGCATTCATTTTGTCCACAAATGCCTGCTCTGACCCGGCCTGATACTCCGCAAGGGCCACCGCCGCGTCGTTGCCGGAGGCCACCGCCACGGATTTCAGCAGGTCGTGCACCGACATCTGCTCGCCCTCCTTCAGGTAAACCTGGCTGCCGCCCATACTGGCGGCGTGCTCCGAGGCGGAGACCAGATCCTCCTTGTGAATGGTGCCGCTGTCCAGCGCCTCCACCGTCAGCAGCATGGTCATCACCTTGGTGACAGAGGCCGGTTCCAGCTGGTCATGCTCATGCTCCGCATAGAGCACCGTTCCGGTTTCCCGTTCCATCAGCAGGCACGCCTTGGCAGAAACCTCCACCGGCGGAGCGGAAGCCGGCTCATTGTCCGCAGCGGCCTGGGGAACAGCAGCGGACATCAACAGAAAAAGCGCAGTCAGCAAAGGAACAGCATAGCGTTTCATGTGTAGATCCCTCCTTTTTTCCTCTCAGTATGTGGAAACAGCGGGGAAAATATTCCAGCCTCATCACCACACAGGCTTTGCACTTTTCGCACAGAGTTTTCCACAAGACATTCCGTCAGAACCTTCCCCCGTCGTTGACAGCCCCCACCGGCTTATGATAAACTGAACCCATCACAACACGATTGTATCCGACAGGAGGAATATTCATGAGAGAACTGCTGATTTTAGAGCCGTTTCGTCCGGAGCACATGGAGCGAATCCGGGAGGCTGCAGGGGAAAACTGGACCATTCACTTTCACCCCCAGGGTCTGCCCGAGGCAGAGCTGAAGGCCGCTCTATCCACCGCTGAAGTGGTCTGCGGCGCTCCCGCCCCCCGGCTGCTGCACAAAACCGGCTCTGTCAAGTGGCTCCAGCTGGTGTCCGCCGGCACCGACGCCTACACCAACGGCGGCGTGCCCTTCCCGGAGGGCATGCGGCTGACCAACGCCAGCGGCGCCTTCGGCCACATCATCTCCCAGTACGTTGTGGCCCAGATTCTGAGCATCATGCTGAATCTGCCCGGCTATCACTGCCAGCAGCAGCAGGAGCTGTGGAACGACCTGGGGCCGGTGGCCTCCCTGGAGGGGGCAACGGTGCTGATTTTCGGCACCGGCAACATCGGCACGGAGATCACGGAGCGGCTGAAGGGCTTCCACACCTGCAACGTGGGCGTGTGCCGGAACACCTCCCGCCCCCGCCCCGGCTTTGACCGGCTTTGCACCATGGAGGAAGCGGCGGACTGGCTGCCCAAGGCAGACGTGGTCATCGGCTGCATCCCCGCAAGCCCCGCCTCCCACCACTACATGAACGAGGAGCGGCTGAGCAGCATGAAGCCCGGTGCGGTGCTCATCAATGTGGGTCGCGGCAGCTTCATCGACAGCGACGCACTGGTGAAGGTTCTGGAATCCGGGCTGCTCCGCGGCGCCGCCATGGATGTGACGGAGCCGGAGCCCCTGCCCGTAGGACATCCGCTGTGGAAGCTGCCCAACTGCCTGATCACCCCCCACACCTCCGGCGGCTCTTTCGGACGGCACATCGGCACAGAAAACCGTATCTGTGACATCCTCTGCGAGAATCTCCGCCGATGGAATCAGGGCGAGGGGCTGAAAAACCTGGTCCTCTGATTGCCTTGATGGTCCGGCTGTCCGGGCGTGACAGTGCATTGTATGTGCCCGTTTCCACTGATATACCTGAAAAAAGCTCTGAAATCTGTTGATTTCAGAGCTTTTTACCTTGAGAGGGGTGTGGGTAAGGGGCCATCAGCTGTCCAGCTTGAGCACCGCCATAAACGCCTCCGTGGGCAGCTGCACCGTTCCCAGGGTGCGCATCTTCTTCTTGCCCTCCTTCTGCTTCTCCAGCAGCTTCTTCTTTCGGGTGATGTCGCCGCCGTAGCACTTGGCCAGCACGTCCTTCCGCATGGCCTTCACCGTTTCCCGGGCAATAATCTTGCCCCCGATGGCGGCCTGTACCGGCACCTCAAACAGCTGGCGGGGAATGTTCTCCTTGAGCTTCTCGCAGATCCGCCGGGCCCGGGGATAAGCCTTGTCCTTGTGGGCGATGAAGGACAGGGCGTCCACCTGGTCGCCGTTGAGCAGCAGGTCTACCTTCACCAGCTGGCTGGGCTGGTACTCCGCCAGCTCGTAGTTCAGGGAGGCATAGCCCTTGGTGTTGGCCTTCAGCGTGTCGAAAAAGTCGTAGATAATCTCGTTCAGGGGCATTTTGTAGTGCAGCTCCACCAGATTGGTGTCCAGATACTGCATATCTCCGAACTGGCCCCGGCGCTCCTGGCAGAGGGGCATGATGTTGCCCACAAAGTCCGGCGGGGTGATGATGCTGACGTTGACAAAGGGCTCTCTCGCCTCTGCGATGTGGGCCGGGTCGGGGTAGTTGTGGGGGTTGTCCACGTAGAACAGAGACCCGTCGGTTTTTACGATCTCATAGATAACGCTGGGCAGGGTGGTGACCAGGTCCAGGTCAAATTCCCGCTCCAGACGCTCCTGGATGATCTCCATGTGCAGCATGCCCAGGAAACCGCAGCGGAAGCCGAAGCCCAGCGCCACAGAGCTTTCCGGCTCAAAGGACAGGGCGGCGTCGTTGAGCTGGAGCTTTTCCAGCGCGTCCCGCAGGTCCGGGTATTTGGAGCCGTCCTCGGTGTAGATGCCGCAGTAGACCATGGGGCGGGCGGGCTGATAGCCGGGCAGCGGCTCCTGGGCGGGATGCTCCACGGAGGTGACCGTGTCGCCCACCCGGGTGTCCCGGACGTTTTTGATGGAGGCGGTGAAATAGCCCACCTCGCCGGCGGTGAGCACGCCGCAGGGGTCCAGCTGGATGGGGCCCATGTGGCCGCACTCCACCACCTTGTAGGTGGCGCCGGAGGCCATCATTTTGACCTCCATGCCGGTGCGGATGGTGCCCTCCATCACGCGCATCAGCACGATGACGCCCCGGTAGCTGTCGTACTGGGAGTCAAAGACCAGCGCCTTCAGCGGACCATCCGGGTCCCCCTGGGGGGCAGGAACGCCGGCGATG
Source organism: uncultured Oscillospiraceae bacterium (assembly GCA_946546815.1). GTDB lineage: Bacteria > Bacillota > Clostridia > Oscillospirales > Oscillospiraceae > Onthomonas. The sequence continues at coordinate 243 of CAMNOL010000034.1, read as the reverse complement.
ATGTCCTCCATCACCGCATGGATATTGATTCCGGCTTTGGCGGAAATCTCCGGCGCGTCCATGGCTGGGATGCCGATGACGCTCTCGATCTCCTCCTTCACCCGGTTGGGGTCGGCGGAGGGCAGGTCAATCTTGTTCAGCACCGGCAGCACTTCCAAATCGTGCTCCACCGCCAGATAGGTGTTGGCCAGGGTCTGGGCCTCCACGCCCTGGGAGGCGTCCACCACCAGCACCGCGCCCTCG
>CAMNOL010000033.1 GCA_946546815.1 uncultured Oscillospiraceae bacterium | reverse complement strand
AGCGGGATTGTGTAAGGGTAGCACAGCAGACTCTGACTCTGTATGTGAGGGTTCGAATCCTTCTCCCGCTGCCAGCCTTTGGATCACCGGTTCAGAGGTTTTTTTCTTTTGCGCTGCCGCCACTTAAAAAACTTAAAGATGATTGCTCATTCTACTCAGTTTTTTCAATTCTTAAAGTGAAGAGCACCGGCAGAAAACGGCAGCGTATCCATGAAAAATCCTGAAAAAAAATGACCGGGTGTTTTCTTTCTCAAAAAACTATGATACAATACCCATGTCCTGCCCCATCTGGGACAGGCTCTCTTTTGCACACAGACAGAAACAACCATATAAATAAATACGAGGTAATACTGTGAAACTGATTACATTTGCTGTGCCGTGCTACAACTCCGCGGCCTACATGGATCACTGCATTCAGACTCTGCTGGCCGCCGGCGACGAGGCAGAGATCATTCTGGTGGACGACGGCTCCTCCGACAACACCCCCGCCATCGCAGACCGCTATGCCGAGGACTACCCTGGCATCATCAAGGTCATTCACCAGCCCAACGGCGGCCACGGCGAGGGCGTGAACCAGGGCATCCGCAACGCCACCGGCCTGTACTATAAGGTGGTGGACTCTGACGACTGGCTGGATGTGGTGGCGCTGAAGCGGGTCATGGACAAGCTGCGGGAGTTCTCTCAGATGGAGCAGCCGGTAGACCTGATGATCTGCAACTACGTCTATGAGCATGTGGCTGACAACACCCGGAACATCGTCCGCTACAAGGGGGTATTTCCGGAAAACCGGATCTTCGGCTGGGAGGAAATGGGCCACTGGAAGCCCTCTCAGTACCTGCTGATGCACTCCGTCATCTACCGCACCCAGCTGCTGAAGGACAGCGGCATGGAGCTGCCCAAGCACACCTTCTACGTGGACAACATCTTTGTGTACCAGCCCCTGCCGCTGGTGAAGACCATTTACTACATGAACGAGGACCTGTACCGCTACTTCATCGGCCGGGACGACCAGAGCGTCCACGAGTCCGTCATGATTAAACGAGTGGACCAGCAGGTCCGGGTCACTAAGCACATGATCGACAGCACCAATCTGGAGGAGGTCCGCAGCCACAGCCTCAAGCTGTTCCGCTACATGAACCGCTACCTCTCCATGATGCTGATGATCTCCCACGTGTTCCTGCTGCTGGACGGCTCCAAAGAGGCCGGAAAAAAGCGCAAAGAGATGTGGCAGTACCTGAAAGAGCAGAACCCCAAGGCCTATCGCCGCATGAAGTTCCGCAGCCTGTCCGCCTCCACCAACCTGCCCGGCCCGCTGATGCTGGGTGCGTACCGCATCGCTCAGAAGATTTACAAATTCAACTGACCCCATTCCACAATGCAACCTGGAAGGATGGCTGAACCATGAAACTGATGGTATTTGATGTGGGCGGAACGGAAATCAAATACTCCGTCATGGACGAGCAGTTCCACATGACGGATGCCGGCAGCACCCCCACCCCCACGGAGAGCCTGCCTGTGTTCCTGGACACCCTGCACCGGCTCTATCTGCCCCACAGGGACCAGGTGGAGGGCATCGCCCTGAGCCTGCCCGGCATTGTGGACATGGATCGGGGCGTGGTCAACGGCGGCGGCGCCCTGACCTACAACTGGAAGCAGCCCGTTGGCCCCATGCTGTCTGAGCTGTGCGGCTGTCCGGTGCACATCGCCAATGACGGCAAGTGCGCTGCGCTGGCAGAGCTGGAGGCCGGCTCTCTGAAGGGCTGCCGGAACGCCAGCGTGTTCCTCATCGGCACCGGCGTGGGCGGCGGACTGGTGATCGACGGGAAAATTGTCCAGGGCCGGCATTTTACCGCCGGAGAGTACAGCTTTGTGCTCACCGACCCGGACCACTGGAAAAGCATCCACGACATGATGGGCTCCACCTGCAGCACCACCGGCCTGCTGAACCTGTACCGCGCCATGAAGGGCCTGCCTGAGGACGAGCCCATCAACGGCAAGCAGCTCTTTGAGCGATATCACAAGGGGGAAGCCGAGGCCCGGGACGCGGTCCAGGAGTTTTCCCACATGGTGGCCCTGCAGATTTTCAACCTGACGGTGCTGCTGGATCTGGAAAAGGTGGCCATCGGCGGCGGCATCAGCCGACAGCCCGCCCTCATTGATACGATTCGGGCAAGGGTGCAGGATGTATTTGAAAACGGCCCCTCTGTGCTGTGCGGAGCCAGCTTTCCCCCTCCGGAGGTGATTCCCTGCCGCTTCAGCAGCGAAGCCAATCAGGTGGGGGCCTATCTATTCTACCGGAAATAACCATTTATTACATGAAAAAGCACCCCAAAGGGCGCTTTTTCTTTTATACTTCCCTGGCGGGAGCCACTTGACGCCCCAGTTCTTTCAGCATGGCGCGGTCGCTGCGAATGGTGGCGCAGGCCGCCGTGGTCAGCATATTGCCGGTGATGGAGGCGGAGGCGCCGGAGCGGAAGGCCCGCTCCCCGTCATGGGTCAGCAGGGCGCGGCCCGCCGCCAGCCGGATGTTGGCCTCCGGGTTGAGGTAGCGGAAAAAGGCGATGGTGCGGAGGATCTCCTCCTCCGTCAGCCGGGGCTGATGCTCCAGCGGCGTGCCGGGAATGGGCATCAGCGCGTTGATGGGAATGGAATCAACGCCCAGCTCCGCCAGGCTGACCGCCATGTCCAGCCGGTCCTCCCAGGTCTCCCCCATGCCAATGATGCCCCCGGAGCAGGCGCACATCCCCTCCGCCTTCACCAGTTTGAGTGTCTCCAGCTTCTGTTCATAGGTGTGGGTGGTGCAGATATTGGGAAAGTTTCGCCGGGAGGTCTCAATATTGTGGTGGTAGCTGGTGACGCCCGCCTGGTGGAGCCGGTGCAGCTGCTCTGCGGTGAGAAAGCCCATTGAGGCGCACAGGCCGATGTCACACTCACTGTGCATGGTCTCATAGGCATGAATCGCCTTCTCAAACTCCTCTCCGGTCAGCGCCCGTCCGGCGGTGACAATGGAAAAGCGGTCCACCCCCTCCCGCTCGTTGACTTTGCAGGCCTCCAGAATGGTCTCCTCCGGCAGAAAATCATAGATTTCGCAGGCTGTGTGGTTGTGTGCCGACTGGGCGCAGTATTTGCAGTCCTCCGGGCAGCGTCCGCTGCGGCCGTTGATGATGGAGCACAGGTCCACCCTGTCCCCCACCAGGGCGGCGCGGATGCGGTCCGCTCCCCGGCACAGTTCCTCCAGGTCGCAGGTGAGAAAGGCGTTCAGGTCGTCCTCCCGGGTCAGGCGGCGTCCCTGTATGATCTCCTCCGCCAATGCTGTTACATTCATCGCGGTTCCTCCTGTTCTGTTTTGGAACCAGTCTACTCCTGCCCGCCCAGAATGTCAACCTGTTTTTCTCATACGTTTACAACTGTCCCGTTTCCTCGCCTCTTTTGAGGATTTAATGTTGCACAATCATAAGACCTGTGGTATACTTTATCCTGTCTTATTATGGAGATTATGCCGGTTTCCGGTCTAAGGATGGTGTCTTTGTGGTTTTTTCCAGCTTGCTGTTTTTATATGCGTTTTTTCCGCTGAATATCCTGTGCTACCGCTTCGCTCCCAGCTTAAAGGCAAAAAACTGGGTCATGCTGGTGTTTTCCCTGATCTTTTACGCCTGGGCAGGGCCGGTTTACGTGCTGCTGCTGGTGGGCATGACCTATGTGGATTACATCGCCGCCATGTGGATCGACCGCTCCAAGCGGGTCAGTGAACGAAAGCGCTGGCTGTTTCGGGGCTGTGCCATCAACCTGGGGCTGCTGTGCATTTTCAAGTACCTGACCTTTCTGTTCCAGAACTTCCACAACTGGTTCGGCTTCCCCTGGGTGCCGAAAATTGCGCTGCCCATCGGCATTTCCTTCTATACCTTCCAGCTCATCAGCTATATGGTGGATGTGTACCGGGAACAGGTGCCTGCCCAGCGGGACTTCAAGGTGCTGCTGCTGTACATCTCCCTGTTCCATCAGTGCATCGCCGGCCCCATCGTCCGCTACGAGACCATCGAGCAGGAGCTGACCGGCCGGAAATTCCGCCGCTCGGATATGGCTGGCGGCATCCGGCGCTTCACCATCGGCCTGGCGAAAAAAGCGCTGTTCGCCAACTACTGCGGCACCATGGCCAACTCCTTTCTAGTGGACACCGGCGCAGCAGACCAGCTGACGGTGATCCTCAACAAGCCCGCCCTGTCCATCTGGCTGGGCACGGTGTTCTACACCCTTCAGATCTATCTGGACTTCTCCGCCTACTCTGACATGGCCATCGGCATGGGCCAGATGATCGGCTTCCATTACGATGAAAACTTCAACTATCCCTACTGTGCCTCCTCCATCCGGGACTTCTGGCGCAGATGGCATATGAGCCTCAGCTCCTTCTTCCGGGATTATGTGTACATCCCTCTGGGCGGCAACCGCCGCAGCCTGCCCCGGGTCATCCTGAACACCTTTATCGTTTGGGCGCTGACCGGCTTCTGGCACGGCGCCAGCTGGAACTATGTGCTGTGGGGCCTGTACTACTTTGTGGCCCTGATGATCGAGCGCTACATCCTCCGGGGTCTTCCGGAAAAGCTCCCCAAGTGGGCCAACCGGGTCTATGTGCTGGGCATCATCGGCTTTGGCTGGCTGCTGTTCCGCTGCGAAGATCTGGCGGTGCTGCAGGCAGCGGTCCGGGGCCTGTTCGGCCTCAACGGCAACGGCTTCACCAGCTATGAAACCAACACCCTGCTGTTCAGCAATCTGTTCTTCCTGATTGCCGCCTGTGTGGCCTGCACCCCCTGGCTGATGAATCAGGGCGAAAAGCTGGCGCTGAGGGCAGAGCGCAAAAAGGGCGCCATGCGGCTGCAGCAGCTGGTGCAGGTGTTCTCCCCCATGGTGCTGATGCTGCTCTCCACCGCCGCACTGGTGGGCGACAGCTACAATCCGTTTCTGTACTTCCGGTTCTGAGCAGAGGCTGGAATCTGAGTTAAGCCTTTGAATCTGGTGAGATCACAATGAAAAAGAACGACATAAAACTGAACATCAAGCCGCCAAAGTTCATCCAGACCATCATCGACCGGTTCAATGCCTTTCTGGACTGGATCGCCCCGGTGGTGGACTGGGTGGGGGATCAGGCGGAACGCTATAAAGCCGCCTCTGATGCGGTTCCGCCCCCCAGCAAGCGCTGGGTCCACCGGCGCCGCATCAACAGCCGCAACCTGACCGTGACCCTGTTTCTGGTGTTTCTGGCGGTGGTTTCCGCCTTTGCGCTGTACCTCCCCAACCGTCCCACTTATTCAGAGCTGGAGCACCGGGACCTGACCAAATTCCCCAAGGCCTCCTTTGTCCGGGTGCTCAACGGCGCATATCTGGACGACATCAACACCTGGTTTGCTGACACCTTCCCCGCCCGGGAAACCTTTTTGGGCTTCCAGAGCTGGGCGGAGGAGCACTACGGCTTCCGGGGACACACCATCAGCGGCGATGTGGTGGAGGGAGACGAGATCCCCGACACCAACGAGGTTCAGCCCTCTGCCGCCCCGGCAGATTCCTCCCAGCCGGAGCGCAGCTCTGGCAGCACTTCCGAATCGGGAGAAACGTCCTCTGAGGACAAATCCGGCGATCCATCCGGAGGCAAGAGCAGTGCTGACGATTCCGATGGGAAGGACGCCTCTGAGAAAAAGGACGAGTCCAACCTGCCCAAGGGGGAAAGCGACAGCGGCGACGACGGCGCAGCGGTGGAAACCCTGGGGACCCTGCTGGTCATCAAAAACTCCGCCTATGAATACTACAACTTCGTTCAGGACCTGGCAGACCAGTATTCCGCCAACCTCAACCGGGCGGCAGAACAGTTGAAGGGCAAAGCAAAGGTGTACAGTATGCTGGTGCCCACCAGCATGGACGTGTGCGTCTCCGAAAAGGTCCGCAAAAAGATCAACACCTCCGATCAGGCCAAAGCCATCAACTACCTGTACTCCGGTATGTCGGAGGACATCGGCAAGGTGCCCCTCATCGACGACCTGCGGGCCCATCAGGAGCAGGACGAGTACCTGTACTTCCGCACTGACCACCACTGGACCGCCGTGGGCGCCTATGTGGGCTATGAGAACTTCATGGACGCAGCGGGAAAGAAGCCCCTGCCCCTGTCCCACTACACGGAAGCCGCCTACGAGGGCTTCACGGGCAGCTTCTACCGGGAGACGGAGTCCTCGGCACTGGCCTCCAAGCCGGACACCGTGTACACCTACGCCCCCACCGGCGCCGACACCGTCCACATCACCCAGAGCGACGGCGTGGAGCTGGATGTGGGCATCATCCGAGACGGCGAGGAGATGTCCGCCAGCAACAAATATCTGGTGTTTGTCGGCGGCGACCAGCCCTTCTCCGTCATCGAGAACCAGTCGATCACCGACGGCAGCTCGGTGCTGGTCATCAAGGACTCCTTCGGCAACTGCTTCTGCCCCTACCTGGTGGACAGCTATCAGTATGTGTATATGATCGACTACCGCAGCATCGCCAAGGTGGACAGCCGCAAGCTGGCCCAGATCGTGGAGGAGTATCAGATTCAGGACGTTCTCTTCCTGAACAACATCAGCGGAACCCGGGACCAGAAGCTCATCGACCGGATGAAAGGCTTCATCGGCTGACCGCCCAAAGACAAAATGCAACGCCTGTGGACGCATGATCCCCAGGCGTTGTTTTTTTATCGGAAAGGCAGGGCTTCCTATTGTGATTCAGCTCTCCATGTGCTTGCCCAGGAAGCTGGAGATGGTCTGCGCCAGCTTGTACTCCGTCTCCCCCATGGGCTCGTCCTCGCTTCCGCCGCTGAAGGCCACGCACCCCATGACATCTCCTTCGCTGAGAATGGGTGCGGCGATGAACACCACTGCGTTCTGGCTGGACTCGGACACCGGGAACATCTGGCCTCCCTCTTTATACTGGTAGATTTGGCGGCCCTCCATCACATTTTCCAGGGGCACGGACACCCGCTTCTCCAGCAGCTCCCGTTTGGGCAGGCCGGAGACGGCGATGATGGTGTCCCGGTCGGTGATGACCGCGGGCCGGCCGGTGGTCTTGTACAGCGTGTCGCAGAGCTGGCCGGAAAACTCGCTGAGACCGTTCATCAGGGAGTACTTTTTGAAGATCACTTCCCCGTCCTTGTCCGTATAAATCTCCAGGGGATCCCCTTCCCGGATGCGCATGGTCCGGCGGATTTCCTTGGGAATGACCACCCGGCCGAGATCATCAATTCTTCTCACAATGCCTGTTGCTTTCATATCTCTCTACCTCCAAAACTGGGCAAATTTCGTAATTCTGGTGAAAAAACGCCATGCAGGTAGTATTGACTCTTTTGGGAAGAATATGAAATAGGCTCTGTGGAAGATTATGGAAATGAATGTACTTCATCCCCGCCTTTTGGCGGCGGGGATGGGGCGCGGGGTTCACCCGTCGGAGCAGGAGGTTTTCCCCCGCTTTTTTCTCGCCGCGGGGTACGCCTCCAGCAGGCTGACCCCGGTCACCGTCACCCCCTCCGGGGCGATCCGGAGACAGATTTGCGCCCAGCTGCCGGGCAGGTCCAGCAGCGGCGCCGGCACCGTCAGGCAGCGCTGCACCGGTCTGCGTCCGCTGCGCTTCTCTGCTGTGCGCATCCTGTAGCTGTCCAGAACCAGAGCGCGGCACAGGGTTTTGTTTTTGGACAGGAAGCGGCAGACGGCATAGGCCGCCGTATCCCGCTCCAGCTGGCAGGACACCTGGGTGTAGAAGCGGAAGTCGGAAGCGGCGCACAGGCCGCAGGAAATGGCATAGCAGCCGGAACCAGTTGTCATTTTCATCGTTCATTCCTCCTGAAAACACACGGTAGATGTATGGGAACCTGTTTTACAGCGTTTGGTTGCCGCCCCGTGCTGTCCTCAGCAGCAGCACGTCTCTGTTGGAAAACTCTGTGCGGTTCCACCCCCGCAGGAACTGTGAAAAGGGTGTGTTTTCAGAAAAAACACCATGCCCGGATTTATGAACCGAACACAGTGTTAAAAGAAAACACCATGCTTGGGTACCAGCCGAACACGGTGTAAAAAAGAAACACTATGCCCGGTGCAGTTCTGATACTCCGAAATCATAGTGTTTGACACAGACAATTTGCCTGTGTCTCTATTATACTGATCTGAACCCAGCTGTCAACCGGTTTCAGAAAGAATTGTTCAATCATTGTTCGGACTGCCGCAGACGCGCTGACGCTGCGGCAGTTCCTTTTGCTGTGGGCCCATCCCGAAACAGCGCTCCGGATAGGAATGCGGGATCAGTCAAAGGGGATATCCTCAAACAGCTCCTCGTCCTGCCGGGACTTTGCCTGCTCCTCCAGGGCCGCTTTTCGGTTTTCGTCAAAAAGGGCTTTCTCTCTCCGGGCGGCAATGCGCCGGGCAGTCTTTTCATCCCCTTCGGCAAGCTCCCTGAGGCGCTCCTCCTCCCCTGCGCGGAGGAGGCCATCCAGCTCCTGTTCCGACGGCTTGCCGGAATCCGGCTCCGCCGGAGTCAGCCGATACTCCTGGGCCGGGTCCGGGTACTCTCCCCGACCATATTCGTACACCCTGACGCAGTTCATCAGACGCCACCGGCGGTCCTTCAGCTCATCGTGGAACTGCAGGGCGCGGCGCACCGTTTTCCAGTGTCCGGCGGGGCAGCGGCACAAATACCATCTCTTTCTGGTCAGTCTGGCAGGGGGCAGAATCACCCCGTCGACAGCGGTTTTCACCACGTAGACCCCATCGGCAGGCTCTATGGGCAGCTCTGTTTCCCGGTAGTACCCGTCTCCCAGCTCATAGGCAACGGCGTTGTCTGCGGGTTTGAGTCGGATCACCCTTGATTCGTCCCACAACAGCCGGCTCAGATAGTCCTCCGTCATCATACGTTCCTTCGCCTCCAACTCCACTGTTTTTTCGCTTCTGCAAAAACCTGTGTCAGCTCCGTTCCCGGACGACGGTTTCCACGTACTCCAGCACCGCATTGGCCACCTCTCTGCGATAGGGCCGCTCCTCGGAGACAACCCCTTCATAGAACAGCGGCAGTCCCGCGGCCTTTGCCATCCGGTTGAGCACATTCACCTGAACCAGCACCGCGTTGTGGTTTGCGGTGCGGCCCCGGTCCAGCTCTTCGATCAGCGTCCGGTACTCGCTGCCCTCCATGGCCCCCATGCTGTACAGCTGCTTTTTCAGCTCCAGGTAGTAGATCGCCTGGTGATATTCTTCAAAGCTCCGGAGTGCATCCTCCAGCATCTCCAGCATGACTTCCTCATCCCGGTACTGAAGCACCAGCTGCCGAATGGTATCCTTGTTCACTTTCATATCCGGTTCCTCCGTTTCTGTTGCACTCTCTTCCTGATTATACCAGAAAACTCCTGCCGATGCCACAGAAAGCTTGTCCGGGCGCCGCACATCGGATTGACGGTGGGCGATTTGGAAAAAATCAAAACGAGTGCAGTTTCTAATCTGGTTCTAACCTTTCTCTGCGAGAATGGCCTCGTTGAACCAAACCAGACAGTTCCAACCTGGAGGTGTTTATTGATGAATAGAATTGCTCTGATTCCCGCCTATCAACCGGACCGGACGCTGGAAACGCTGGCCGCAGAGCTGATACAAAAAGGGTTTTCCGTGGTTGTAGTGGACGACGGCAGCGGTCCGGCATACAAGTCCCTTTTCGATCACCTGAACCCCCGCGTCATCCTGCTCCGCCACAGCGAAAACCGGGGCAAGGGGGCGGCGCTGAAAACCGGGCTGAACTATATTCAGGAGCAGTTTCCGCCGCCCTATCTGGTGGTCACCGCAGACGCGGACGGTCAGCACCAACTCCCCGACATCCTCAGCGTCTGTGCCGCCGGGGAAGCGTCTCCCGACAGCCTGGTGCTGGGCAGCCGGCGCTTTGACGGGAAGGTGCCGCTGAAAAGCCGCCTGGGCAACACCATGACCCGGCTGATCTACCGGCTCTCCTCCGGGGTGAGGGTATACGACACACAGACCGGGCTGCGCTGCTTCAGCCACCGGCTCATGGACCGGATGCGATCCATTGAGGGAGACCGGTATGAGTACGAGATGAACGTGCTGATGCAGGCCGCCCGCAGCGGCATTCCCATCCGGGAGGTGTGGATCAAAACGGTGTACCTGAACGGCAACGCCTCCTCCCATTTCCATCCGGTGCGGGATTCCTGCCGGATTTTCAGAGAGATCCTGAGGTTTTCCGCCTCGTCCCTGTGCAGCTTTCTGGTGGATTACAGCCTGTTCTGCCTGCTCTCCGCCGCAACGGGGCTGCCGGCCTTTTCCAACATCGCGGCAAGGCTGGTCAGCGCAGTGGTCAACTTCAACCTGAACCGGAGGCTGGTCTTTGATGCCAAGGGGCACACCCTGCCTCTGGCCCGGAACTACTTCCTGCTGGCGGCCTTCCTGCTGCTGTGCAGCACGGCGCTGCTCCATGGGCTGACTTTGTCCGGTCTTGCCCCCTGGATCGCCAAGCTGCTGACGGAATCCCTGCTGTTCACCTTCAGCTACCTGATGCAGCACCACGTTATTTTCAGAAAGGAGCGTACCGCATGAAAAAGTACCTCTGGGCGGTGTGCTACGGCGTTGTATTAACCGCCTTCACCGTTTTTATTTCTCTGGACACCTTTGTCCTCAGCAGCCGTTATCAGACTGCAGCCAACCAGGTAAACTCCGCCCTGTTTGAGAACATTTCTGCTGATGCCGGACAGTCCTCCCCTTTTTCGGCGCAGAACGATGACACAGAGCAGAAAACCGTTGACGCAGAGGCCAACTCCCGCCATGGAAAGCCCTCCGGGAAACGGCATTCCAAAGGGTCCGGCCCACAGACGGAATCCGACACGGCCCCTTCCCAGTCCGGCACAGGCACTTCCGAATCCGTCTCCGCGGAATCCGGCGCTGAAATCGGCACCTATGAGGATGGAAACGCCAAAATCACCCTGACGCAGTACGAGGCAAGCGACACCACAATCTATGTTGCCGATGTGCAGCTGACCTCGGCGGAGTACCTGAAAACTGCATTTGCAGAGGACACCTACGGCAAAAACGTCACCGAAAAGACCTCCGAGATCGCCGCCGACCACAACGCCATTCTCGCCGTCAACGGCGACTATTACGGCGCCCGGGAATCCGGCTATGTCATCCGCAACGGCATTGTCTACCGAAACACAAAGGGTTCCAGTGACGTGCTGTGTATTTACGCCGACGGAACCATCAAAATCGTCTCCCCTGACGAGTACACCGCGGAGGAGCTGGTGGAACAGGGTGTCTGGCAGGCCTTCAGCTTCGGCCCGGGCCTTGTGGAAAACGGAACGGTCACCGTTTCCCAGGATGAGGAGGTGGGCAAGGCCATGGCCAGCAACCCCAGAACCGCCATCGGCCTCATCGACAGCAATCACTATGTGTTTGTGGTGTCCGACGGGCGCACCGACGAGAGCGAGGGCCTTTCCCTCCATGAGCTGGCTCAGTTCATGCAGTCCCTGGGTGTCACCACCGCCTATAATCTGGACGGCGGCGGCTCCTCCACCCTGTACTTCAACGGACAGGTCATCAACCATCCCACCACCAACGGCAGCATCAAAGAGAGAGGAGTGAGCGACATTGTATACATCGGATAACAAACTGTGGCGGCATATGATGGGTGCGCTGCTGGCCGGCCTCTGGTTTGCCTTCTTTGGCGCGGTCTATGAGCGGTTCAGCCATGAGGTGTATTCCTTCTTTATGATCTACGCCTTTGGCGTCCCCCTGTGTCTGGGGGCGCTGCCCTACGGACTTCTGGCGTTGAAGGGGCGCAGGCTCCCCGGCACATTTCTGAACCTGTGGAATTCCGCCCTGCTGACCTTGACGGTGGGCTGCGTGTTCAAGGGCGTGCTGGACATTTACGGAACCACCAACCGGCTGCTCATCGTTTACCCCACTGCGGCGGCGGTGCTGGCTGCGGCTGCGGCAGTGAGCCTTATTTTTTCCCGCCGCAAGGAACCCCCGAAGATGATTCTTTCCATGCTTCCAAAGCGGAAGCGTCTGTAATACGAAGCACACCGTTTTCCCCCTCTCAGGGGGAAAAAGCCCGGTCCTTTCCAGGATCGGGCTTTCTTGTTTGGTTTTCAGCCTGTGTCTTACAGCTCAGAATAGCCGTGGCCGTTGGCGATGGCGTCGATAGGCTCCCCCCGCTTGCAGTAGGGGCAGTTGGTGAAGTCATAGGACTTATAATCCGGCAGATCCTCCAGCGTGAACACAGAGTCCACCTGGATGTTGTCCTGATGGCGGATCTTGGAGAAAATCGCGGACACGCCCCGAATCATGCCGCCGTAGAAACGGACGGTTTCAATGCCCTTGTGGACGGTGTAGCCTGTGGAGGCGGAGGCCACCAGAATCACGCAGTCACGGTTTTTGACCAGGGGCTTCAGGTTGTCCCGCAGGATCAGGCGTCCGGTGTTGTCTGTCTCCGGGGTGACAACAGCCACATCCTTCTTGGCGTGGGAGCCCATGCCCAGGTGGGCATCTGCCAGCTGTTCCGCCAGCATGGCGCCGATGACCTCCGTGCCGTCCAGACAGAAGATGGTGTCAACTGGAACAATATTCTTATATTTACGGGACAGCACCTCTGCCACCTTGCGGGCCTCGCGGTAGATCATTCTGGGCGCCGTCATATCCACATAATAGTTGATATGGGAGTGGTTGGTGGCAAAATGACCGGGAATCACCTTCAGCTGGAGATTGGTGTTCTTATTTCTGGTATAAATGAGTCGGGCGTCTTTCAGTGCCATAACTTACACCTCCGGTATGTTTATGAGCGTATTATACAACAAGCCCCCATAATATTCAAGTACTTTTATAAAAATTGTCATGAATATTTCCCTGCATATTCGCCGTTTTTCCCCTGTTTGAGGGCATATGCCCCGAATCAGCCCCATTTCGCCCGGCAGGACAGAAGTCGGACACATTCGCGCGCCGTTTCCTGTTGTTTCCTGCCAATTCCTTCGTATCTGACACAATTCACAAAAGTTTCACATAAAAACAAGGATTTTCTACTTGTCTTTGGAATCGGTTTATATTAAGATATATTCTGAATCGTCAGCTGTATTCGGCTGTACGCTTCCACTACTCCATTATCTAGCAACAGGTGAAACACATGAGCCTTAGAATTGGTATCGACATCGGCTCCACCACCGTCAAGGTCGTGGTGCTGGATGAGTCAAACAAACTGCTGTTTCGTTCCTACGAGCGGCATTTCTCCAAGGTGCGGGAAAAAACCTGTGAGATTCTGAACCGCATCTCCGACCTGCTGATGGGCAAGCAGGTGCGCATGGTCATCACCGGCTCCGCAGGTCTGGGCGTCAGCAAGGCCTCCGGCGTGGATTTCGTTCAGGAGGTCTACGCCACCGCCGCCGCCGTGGATGAATTTGTTCCCGGCACCGATGCGGTCATCGAGCTGGGCGGCGAGGACGCCAAGATCATCTTCTTCGGCGGCGCGCTGGAGGAGCGCATGAACGGCTCCTGCGCCGGCGGAACCGGCGCCTTTATCGACCAGATGGCCACGCTGATGAACGTCACCGGCGACGAGCTGGACAAACTGAGCCTGCAGCACGAGAAGATCTACCCCATCGCCTCCCGCTGCGGCGTGTTCGCCAAGAGCGACATTCAGCCCATTCTGAACCAGGGCGGCCGCAAAGAGGACGTGGCGGCCTCCATTTTCCAGGCCGTGGTGGACCAGACCATCGCCGGCCTGACCCAGGGCCGGGAGCTGAAGGGAAAAATCGTGTTCCTGGGCGGCCCGCTCCACTTCCTCATGGGCCTGCGGGAGCGTTTCGTGGAGACCCTGCACCTGGACTCCGCCCACGCCATCTTCCCCGAGGACGGCGACTGCTTTGCCGCCATCGGCGCTGCGCTGTGCGCCTCCGACTACCAGGAGAAGCTCTTTGACGACCAGCTGAAGCTGCTGGAGGACTCCAAGGGCGCGGTCTCCAGCGTGGACACCGCTCCAGTGCTGTTCGAGAGCCAGCAGGACTACGACGCCTTCTGCGCCCGCCACAACGCCCAGCATCCCCCGGTGTACGACATTGCGACTTATACCGGCGACGCCTATCTGGGCATTGACGCCGGTTCCACCACCACCAAACTGGCGCTGATCGCCCCGGACGGCGGTCTGCTGTACACCTATTATCACTCCAACATGGGCAACCCCGTGTCCATTGTCCGGGAGCAGCTCAACAAAATCTATGAGCTGATGGGCGAGCGCATCACCATTCGCGGCAGCGCAGTCACCGGCTACGGCGAGGACCTGATCAAAAACGCCTTCCGCTGCGACCTGGGCCTGGTGGAGACTGTGGCACACTACAACGCCGCCGCCCACTTCAACCCCGACGTGGATTTCATCATCGACATCGGCGGACAGGACATGAAGTGCTTCAAGATCCGCAACGGCGCGGTGGATTCCATCATGCTGAACGAGGCCTGCTCCTCCGGCTGCGGCTCCTTCATCGAGACCTTTGCCCGGGCGCTGGGCTATGAGATCGCAGACTTTGCCAAGCTGGGCCTGTTCACCAAAAAGCCGGTGAATCTGGGCAGCCGCTGCACGGTGTTCATGAACTCCTCCGTCAAGCAAGCCCAGAAGGACGGCGCCAGCGTGGAGGACATCTCCGCCGGACTGTCCATCTCCATCGTGAAAAATGCCATTTACAAGGTGCTGCGGATGTCCTCCGCCGACGATCTGGGCAAGCACATCGTGGTGCAGGGCGGCACCTTCCACAACGACGCGGTGCTGCGGGCCTTTGAGCAGGAGCTGGGCCGGAACGTCATCCGTCCCACCATCGCCGGCATCATGGGCGCCTTTGGCGCGGCGCTGGCGGCCAAAAAGCTGAAGCTGGACAAATCCTCCCTGCTGACTCCGGAGGAGCTGGCAGCTTTTGTCCACACCGCAAAGCCTGTCACCTGCAACGGCTGCACCAACCACTGCTCCCTGACGGTGAACACCTTTGACAACGGCCGCCGCTTTATCTCCGGCAACCGCTGCTCCAAGCCCCTGGGCGGCAAGAAGGTGGAATACCCGGACCTGATGAAGTATAAATATAACAAACTCCGCTCCATGCAGGGCAAGGGCGAGGGAACCGGACAGCGGGGCCGCATCGGCATTCCCTTCGGGCTGAATATGTACGAGAATCTGCCCTTCTGGTTCGCGTTCTTCACCCATCTGAACTTTGACGTGGTGCTCTCCCCCGAGTCCAGCCGCAAGCTGTACATCAAGGGCCAGCGCACCATTCCCTCCGACACCGTGTGCTATCCGGCCAAGCTGCTCCACGGTCACGTGCTGAGCCTGCTGGATCAGGGCGTGGACGCCATTTTCTACCCCTGCATGAGCTACAACTTCGACGAGGGCACCAGCGACAACAACTACAACTGCCCGGTGGTGGCCTACTACCCCGACCTGATCGCCACCAACATCCCCCAGCTGGCGAAGATGCGGTACCTGCACCCCTATTTCGGTCTGCACCGTCCCAGGGACTTTGAAAAGCGCGCCGCCGAGTACTTCAAAACCGAATTCAACATTCCCAAAAAGGAGACCGTTGCCGCAGCACGGGCCGCCTACGCCGCCTACGATGCGTACAAGGAGGATCTGCGCTCCACCGCTGAGAAGTATGTGGCCTTTGCCCGTAAGGAGGGTATGCCCATCATGGTCATGGCCGGCCGGCCCTACCACATGGACCCGGAGATCAACCACGGCATCAACGATCTGGTGACCTCCTTCCGCTTCGTGCTCATCACCGAGGACTCCGTGGCCTGGCACATGGACAAGGAGCCCCGCACCGTGCTGAACCAGTGGACTTACCACTCCCGTATGTACAACGCCGCCCGGTATGTCTGCACCCAGAGCGACATGGAGATGATCCAGCTGGTCAGCTTCGGCTGCGGCGTGGACGCCATCACCACCGACGAGGTTCGGGAGATCCTGGAGGACGGCGGCAAGCTGTACACCCAGCTGAAGATCGACGACATCTCCAATCTGGGGGCGGTGAAAATCCGCATCCGCTCCCTGCTGGCCGCCATTGAAGCGAGAAAGGCCCGGCAGTAAGTCTGCGGAGCCGCCCGATTTCTCATTTAGAAAGGGAACCATATATGGCAGAATTAATCTACAATGAGTCCGGCCGTCTGCTGTTCACCAAGGAGATGCGGGACGAATACACCATTCTGATGCCGCAGATGCTGCCCATCCACTTTGAGCTGTTCCGCCAGCTGCTGCTGCTGGAGGGCTACAAGGTGGACCAGCTGAACAACGACAGCCGCAACGTGGTGGACGAGGGTCTGAAATACGTCCACAACGACACCTGCTACCCCGCCCTGCTGGTCATCGGCCAGTTTATGGACGCCATCAAGAACAGCGGCTATGACCCCCACAAAATCGCCCTGTTCATCACCCAGACCGGCGGCGGCTGCCGGGCCTCCAACTACATCTATCTGCTGCGTAAGGCGCTGAAAAAGGCGGGAATGGACTATATCCCGGTCATTTCCGTCAGCTTTGGCCAGGAGAGCAACCCCGGCTTCTCTCTGACCATTCCCCTGGTGCAGAAGCTGATCTACGGCATGATGTACGGCGACCTCATCATGAACGTGGCCAACCAGGTCCGCCCCTATGAAAAGAGCAAGGGCGACACGGATCTGCTGATTCACGACTGGATCAGTGACCTGGTGGAGCGCTTCCAGCAGGGCAAGGGCCTGAACCGCCGCTCCATGAAGAAGATTTTCGCGGAGATCATCGAGGACTTCGAAGCTATTCCCGTCAACGACGAGGAGAAAATCCGCGTCGGCGTGGTGGGCGAGATCTATGTGAAGTTCTCCTCTCTGGGCAACAACCACCTGGAGGATTTCCTGCTGTCTGAGGGCGCAGAGCCTGTGGTGCCCGGCCTGACGGACTTTATGATCTTTAAAATCTACAACCGGGTCGTGGATGTGAACATCTACGGCGGCAGCTTCGCCAAAAAGGAAGTCTGCGAATTCTTTATGCACTACATCGAAAAGTGCCAGCACGACATGATCGCTGCGCTGAAAAAGTCCCGCTTCCGGGCCCCCGGCGACTTCGCCCAGCTCCGGGAGCTGGTCCAGGGCTATCTGGGCGAGGGCTGCAAGATGGGCGAGGGCTGGCTGCTCACCGCGGAGATGCTGGAGCTGATTCACTCCGGCACCAACAACATCGTCTGCGCCCAGCCCTTCGGCTGCCTGCCCAACCACATCGTGGGCAAGGGCATGATCCGGGCGCTGAAGGACAACTATCCCGACTCCAATATTGTGGCCATCGACTACGACCCCTCCGCCACAAAGATCAACCAGGAAAACCGCATCAAGCTGATGCTGGCCAACGGCAAGACCATGCTGAAGAAAA
>CAMNOL010000032.1 GCA_946546815.1 uncultured Oscillospiraceae bacterium | reverse complement strand
CGGTTTTCCTGTAGAAGGCGAAGCCTTCGCTTGCGGATAAAGTCATTGGCTCAAATAGCTCGGTGAGCTATTTGAGCAATGACCACCCTGCAGGAAAACCTACACAGCGGTCGGCTCGGCGTGCTTTTTCTTCAGCATGGTCTTGCCGTTGGCCAGCATCAGCTTGATGCGGTTTTCCTGGTTGATCTTTGTGGCGGAGGGGTCGTAGTCGATGGCCACAATATTGGAGTCGGGATAGTTGTCCTTCAGCGCCCGGATCATGCCCTTGCCCACGATGTGGTTGGGCAGGCAGCCGAAGGGCTGGGCGCAGACGATGTTGTTGGTGCCGGAGTGAATCAGCTCCAGCATCTCCGCGGTGAGCAGCCAGCCCTCGCCCATCTTGCAGCCCTCGCCCAGATAGCCCTGGACCAGCTCCCGGAGCTGGGCGAAGTCGCCGGGGGCCCGGAAGCGGGACTTTTTCAGCGCAGCGATCATGTCGTGCTGGCACTTTTCGATGTAGTGCATAAAGAATTCGCAGACTTCCTTTTTGGCGAAGCTGCCGCCGTAGATGTTCACATCCACGACCCGGTTGTAGATTTTAAAGATCATAAAGTCCGTCAGGCCGGGCACCACAGGCTCTGCGCCCTCAGACAGCAGGAAATCCTCCAGGTGGTTGTTGCCCAGAGAGGAGAACTTCACATAGATCTCGCCCACCACGCCGACGCGGATTTTCTCCTCGTCGTTGACGGGAATAGCTTCGAAGTCCTCGATGATCTCCGCGAAAATCTTCTTCATGGAGCGGCGGTTCAGGCCCTTGCCCTGCTGGAAGCGCTCCACCAGGTCACTGATCCAGTCGTGAATCAGCAGATCCGTGTCGCCCTTGCTCTTTTCATAGGGGCGGACCTGGTTGGCCACGTTCATGATGAGGTCGCCGTACATCATGCCGTAGATCAGCTTCTGCACCAGGGGAATGGTCAGAGAGAAGCCGGGGTTGCTCTCCTGGCCAAAGCTGACGGAAATGACCGGGATATAGTCCATTCCCGCCTTTTTCAGCGCCTTACGCAGCAGATAGATGTAGTTGGAGGCCCGGCAGCCGCCGCCGGTCTGGGTGATGAACAGGGCGATTTTGTGGGGGTCATAGCCGCTGTTCTTGATGGCGTCCATAAACTGGCCGATGACCAGCAGGGCGGGGTAGCAGGTGTCGTTGTGGACGTATTTCAGACCCTCGTCCACCACGTTGCGGCTGTCGTTGTTCAGCTGGTCCACCTTGTAGCCCTCCAGCAGCAGCAGCTGGCGGAACAGCTCAAAGTGGATGGGCAGCATCTGCGGCATCAGAATGGTGTATTCGTCCCGCATCTCCTTGGTGAACAGCAGACGGCCGGACTCATTGTAGATTAATTCTGCCATATATGGTTCCCTTTCTAAATGAGAAATCGGGCGGCTCCGCAGACTTACTGCCGGGCCTTTCTCGCTTCAATGGCGGCCAGCAGGGAGCGGATGCGGATTTTCACCGCCCCCAGATTGGAGATGTCGTCGATCTTCAGCTGGGTGTACAGCTTGCCGCCGTCCTCCAGGATCTCCCGAACCTCGTCGGTGGTGATGGCGTCCACGCCGCAGCCGAAGCTGACCAGCTGGATCATCTCCATGTCGCTCTGGGTGCAGACATACCGGGCGGCGTTGTACATACGGGAGTGGTAAGTCCACTGGTTCAGCACGGTGCGGGGCTCCTTGTCCATGTGCCAGGCCACGGAGTCCTCGGTGATGAGCACGAAGCGGAAGGAGGTCACCAGATCGTTGATGCCGTGGTTGATCTCCGGGTCCATGTGGTAGGGCCGGCCGGCCATGACCATGATGGGCATACCCTCCTTACGGGCAAAGGCCACATACTTCTCAGCGGTGGAGCGCAGATCCTCCTTGTACGCATCGTAGGCGGCGTAGGCGGCCCGTGCTGCGGCAACGGTCTCCTTTTTGGGAATGTTGAATTCGGTTTTGAAGTACTCGGCGGCGCGCTTTTCAAAGTCCCTGGGACGGTGCAGACCGAAATAGGGGTGCAGGTACCGCATCTTCGCCAGCTGGGGGATGTTGGTGGCGATCAGGTCGGGGTAGTAGGCCACCACCGGGCAGTTGTAGTTGTTGTCGCTGGTGCCCTCGTCGAAGTTGTAGCTCATGCAGGGGTAGAAAATGGCGTCCACGCCCTGATCCAGCAGGCTCAGCACGTGACCGTGGAGCAGCTTGGCCGGATAGCACACGGTGTCGGAGGGAATGGTGCGCTGGCCCTTGATGTACAGCTTGCGGCTGGACTCGGGGGAGAGCACCACGTCAAAGTTCAGATGGGTGAAGAACGCGAACCAGAAGGGCAGATTCTCGTACATATTCAGCCCGAAGGGAATGCCGATGCGGCCCCGCTGTCCGGTTCCCTCGCCCTTGCCCTGCATGGAGCGGAGTTTGTTATATTTATACTTCATCAGGTCCGGGTATTCCACCTTCTTGCCGCCCAGGGGCTTGGAGCAGCGGTTGCCGGAGATAAAGCGGCGGCCGTTGTCAAAGGTGTTCACCGTCAGGGAGCAGTGGTTGGTGCAGCCGTTGCAGGTGACAGGCTTTGCGGTGTGGACAAAAGCTGCCAGCTCCTCCGGAGTCAGCAGGGAGGATTTGTCCAGCTTCAGCTTTTTGGCCGCCAGCGCCGCGCCAAAGGCGCCCATGATGCCGGCGATGGTGGGACGGATGACGTTCCGGCCCAGCTCCTGCTCAAAGGCCCGCAGCACCGCGTCGTTGTGGAAGGTGCCGCCCTGCACCACGATGTGCTTGCCCAGATCGTCGGCGGAGGACATCCGCAGCACCTTGTAAATGGCATTTTTCACGATGGAGATGGACAGTCCGGCGGAGATGTCCTCCACGCTGGCGCCGTCCTTCTGGGCTTGCTTGACGGAGGAGTTCATGAACACCGTGCAGCGGCTGCCCAGATTCACCGGCTTTTTGGTGAACAGGCCCAGCTTGGCAAAGTCTGCGATCTCATAGCCCAGCGCCCGGGCAAAGGTCTCGATGAAGGAGCCGCAGCCGGAGGAGCAGGCCTCGTTCAGCATGATGGAATCCACCGCGCCGTTGCGGATCTTGAAGCACTTCATGTCCTGTCCGCCGATGTCGATGATGAAATCCACGTCGGGGTTGAAGTGGGCGGCGGCGTTGTAGTGTGCCACAGTCTCCACCAGGCCCAGGTCGCAGCGGAAGGCGTTTTTGATCAGGTCCTCGCCGTAGCCGGTGACTGCGCTGCCGCGAATGGTGATGCGCTCGCCCATCAGCTCATAGATTTTGTTGAGCTGCTCCCGGACAATGGACACGGGGTTGCCCATGTTGGAGTGATAATAGGTGTACAGCAGACCGCCGTCCGGGGCGATCAGCGCCAGTTTGGTGGTGGTGGAACCGGCGTCAATGCCCAGATAGGCGTCGCCGGTATAAGTCGCAATGTCGTACACCGGGGGATGCTGGGCGTTGTGGCGGGCGCAGAAGGCGTCGTAGTCCTGCTGGCTCTCGAACAGCACTGGAGCGGTGTCCACGCTGGAGACCGCGCCCTTGGAGTCCTCCAGCAGCTTCAGCTGGTCGTCAAAGAGCTTCTCCTGGTAGTCGGAGGCGCACAGCGCAGCGCCGATGGCGGCAAAGCAGTCGCCGTCCTCGGGGAAGATGGCGTGGGCGGAGTCCAGGTGCAGGGTCTCCACGAAACGCTCCCGCAGGCCCATGAGGAAGTGGAGCGGGCCGCCCAGGAACACGATTTTTCCCTTCAGCTCCCGGCCCTGGGTCAGGCCGGCGATGGTCTGGTCCACCACGGCCTGGAAAATGGAGGCCGCCACGTCCTCTTTGCGGCCGCCCTGGTTCAGAATGGGCTGAATGTCGCTCTTGGCGAACACGCCGCAGCGGGAGGCGATGGGGTAGATCTTCTCGTGCTGCAGGCTCAGTTTGTCCAGCTCGTCGCCGGTGACGTTCATCAGCGTGGCCATCTGGTCGATAAAGGCGCCGGTTCCGCCGGCGCAGGAGCCGTTCATGCGCTCCTCCAGCGCGCCGCCGAAGAAGATGATCTTGGCGTCCTCGCCGCCCAGCTCGATGACCGCATCGGTGCCGGGAACAAATTCATCCACGGCGGCGGCGGTGGCGTAGACCTCCTGAACGAAATCCACGCCGGAGGCCTTGCTGACGCCCAGACCTGCGGAGCCGGTGATGACCATGCGCACCTGCTTGCCCATCAGCAGGTCGGAGATGCGGTTCAGAATCTCACAGGTTTTTTCCCGCACCTTGGAGAAATGCCGCTCGTAGGAACGAAACAGCAGTTTGTTTGACTCATCCAGCACCACGACCTTGACGGTGGTGGAGCCGATGTCGATACCAATTCTAAGGCTCATGTGTTTCACCTGTTGCTAGATAATGGAGTAGTGGAAGCGTACAGCCGAATACAGCTGACGATTCAGAATATATCTTAATATAAACCGATTCCAAAGACAAGTAGAAAATCCTTGTTTTTATGTGAAACTTTTGTGAATTGTGTCAGATACGAAGGAATTGGCAGGAAACAACAGGAAACGGCGCGCGAATGTGTCCGACTTCTGTCCTGCCGGGCGAAATGGGGCTGATTCGGGGCATATGCCCTCAAACAGGGGAAAAACGGCGAATATGCAGGGAAATATTCATGACAATTTTTATAAAAGTACTTGAATATTATGGGGGCTTGTTGTATAATACGCTCATAAACATACCGGAGGTGTAAGTTATGGCACTGAAAGACGCCCGACTCATTTATACCAGAAATAAGAACACCAATCTCCAGCTGAAGGTGATTCCCGGTCATTTTGCCACCAACCACTCCCATATCAACTATTATGTGGATATGACGGCGCCCAGAATGATCTACCGCGAGGCCCGCAAGGTGGCAGAGGTGCTGTCCCGTAAATATAAGAATATTGTTCCAGTTGACACCATCTTCTGTCTGGACGGCACGGAGGTCATCGGCGCCATGCTGGCGGAACAGCTGGCAGATGCCCACCTGGGCATGGGCTCCCACGCCAAGAAGGATGTGGCTGTTGTCACCCCGGAGACAGACAACACCGGACGCCTGATCCTGCGGGACAACCTGAAGCCCCTGGTCAAAAACCGTGACTGCGTGATTCTGGTGGCCTCCGCCTCCACAGGCTACACCGTCCACAAGGGCATTGAAACCGTCCGTTTCTACGGCGGCATGATTCGGGGCGTGTCCGCGATTTTCTCCAAGATCCGCCATCAGGACAACATCCAGGTGGACTCTGTGTTCACGCTGGAGGATCTGCCGGATTATAAGTCCTATGACTTCACCAACTGCCCCTACTGCAAGCGGGGGGAGCCTATCGACGCCATCGCCAACGGCCACGGCTATTCTGAGCTGTAAGACACAGGCTGAAAACCAAACAAGAAAGCCCGATCCTGGAAAGGACCGGGCTTTTTCCCCCTGAGAGGGGGAAAACGGTGTGCTTCGTATTACAGACGCTTCCGCTTTGGAAGCATGGAAAGAATCATCTTCGGGGGTTCCTTGCGGCGGGAAAAAATAAGGCTCACTGCCGCAGCCGCAGCCAGCACCGCCGCCGCAGTGGGGTAAACGATGAGCAGCCGGTTGGTGGTTCCGTAAATGTCCAGCACGCCCTTGAACACGCAGCCCACCGTCAAGGTCAGCAGGGCGGAATTCCACAGGTTCAGAAATGTGCCGGGGAGCCTGCGCCCCTTCAACGCCAGAAGTCCGTAGGGCAGCGCCCCCAGACACAGGGGGACGCCAAAGGCGTAGATCATAAAGAAGGAATACACCTCATGGCTGAACCGCTCATAGACCGCGCCAAAGAAGGCAAACCAGAGGCCGGCCAGCAGCGCACCCATCATATGCCGCCACAGTTTGTTATCCGATGTATACAATGTCGCTCACTCCTCTCTCTTTGATGCTGCCGTTGGTGGTGGGATGGTTGATGACCTGTCCGTTGAAGTACAGGGTGGAGGAGCCGCCGCCGTCCAGATTATAGGCGGTGGTGACACCCAGGGACTGCATGAACTGAGCCAGCTCATGGAGGGAAAGGCCCTCGCTCTCGTCGGTGCGCCCGTCGGACACCACAAACACATAGTGATTGCTGTCGATGAGGCCGATGGCGGTTCTGGGGTTGCTGGCCATGGCCTTGCCCACCTCCTCATCCTGGGAAACGGTGACCGTTCCGTTTTCCACAAGGCCCGGGCCGAAGCTGAAGGCCTGCCAGACACCCTGTTCCACCAGCTCCTCCGCGGTGTACTCGTCAGGGGAGACGATTTTGATGGTTCCGTCGGCGTAAATACACAGCACGTCACTGGAACCCTTTGTGTTTCGGTAGACAATGCCGTTGCGGATGACATAGCCGGATTCCCGGGCGCCGTAATAGTCGCCGTTGACGGCGAGAATGGCGTTGTGGTCGGCGGCGATCTCGGAGGTCTTTTCGGTGACGTTTTTGCCGTAGGTGTCCTCTGCAAATGCAGTTTTCAGGTACTCCGCCGAGGTCAGCTGCACATCGGCAACATAGATTGTGGTGTCGCTTGCCTCGTACTGCGTCAGGGTGATTTTGGCGTTTCCATCCTCATAGGTGCCGATTTCAGCGCCGGATTCCGCGGAGACGGATTCGGAAGTGCCTGTGCCGGACTGGGAAGGGGCCGTGTCGGATTCCGTCTGTGGGCCGGACCCTTTGGAATGCCGTTTCCCGGAGGGCTTTCCATGGCGGGAGTTGGCCTCTGCGTCAACGGTTTTCTGCTCTGTGTCATCGTTCTGCGCCGAAAAAGGGGAGGACTGTCCGGCATCAGCAGAAATGTTCTCAAACAGGGCGGAGTTTACCTGGTTGGCTGCAGTCTGATAACGGCTGCTGAGGACAAAGGTGTCCAGAGAAATAAAAACGGTGAAGGCGGTTAATACAACGCCGTAGCACACCGCCCAGAGGTACTTTTTCATGCGGTACGCTCCTTTCTGAAAATAACGTGGTGCTGCATCAGGTAGCTGAAGGTGAACAGCAGGGATTCCGTCAGCAGCTTGGCGATCCAGGGGGCAAGACCGGACAAAGTCAGCCCATGGAGCAGCGCCGTGCTGCACAGCAGCAGGAAGGCCGCCAGCAGGAAGTAGTTCCGGGCCAGAGGCAGGGTGTGCCCCTTGGCATCAAAGACCAGCCTCCGGTTCAGGTTGAAGTTGACCACTGCGCTGACCAGCCTTGCCGCGATGTTGGAAAAGGCCGGCAGCCCCGTTGCGGCGGAGAGCAGGCAGAACAGGCTGTAATCCACCAGAAAGCTGCACAGGGACGAGGCGGAAAACCTCAGGATCTCTCTGAAAATCCGGCAGGAATCCCGCACCGGATGGAAATGGGAGGAGGCGTTGCCGTTCAGGTACACCGTTTTGATCCACACCTCCCGGATGGGAATGCCGCTGCGGGCGGCCTGCATCAGCACGTTCATCTCGTACTCATACCGGTCTCCCTCAATGGATCGCATCCGGTCCATGAGCCGGTGGCTGAAGCAGCGCAGCCCGGTCTGTGTGTCGTATACCCTCACCCCGGAGGAGAGCCGGTAGATCAGCCGGGTCATGGTGTTGCCCAGGCGGCTTTTCAGCGGCACCTTCCCGTCAAAGCGCCGGCTGCCCAGCACCAGGCTGTCGGGAGACGCTTCCCCGGCGGCACAGACGCTGAGGATGTCGGGGAGTTGGTGCTGACCGTCCGCGTCTGCGGTGACCACCAGATAGGGCGGCGGAAACTGCTCCTGAATATAGTTCAGCCCGGTTTTCAGCGCCGCCCCCTTGCCCCGGTTTTCGCTGTGGCGGAGCAGGATGACGCGGGGGTTCAGGTGATCGAAAAGGGACTTGTATGCCGGACCGCTGCCGTCGTCCACTACAACCACGGAAAACCCTTTTTGTATCAGCTCTGCGGCCAGCGTTTCCAGCGTCCGGTCCGGTTGATAGGCGGGAATCAGAGCAATTCTATTCATCAATAAACACCTCCAGGTTGGAACTGTCTGGTTTGGTTCAACGAGGCCATTCTCGCAGAGAAAGGTTAGAACCAGATTAGAAACTGCACTCGTTTTGATTTTTTCCAAATCGCCCACCGTCAATCCGATGTGCGGCGCCCGGACAAGCTTTCTGTGGCATCGGCAGGAGTTTTCTGGTATAATCAGGAAGAGAGTGCAACAGAAACGGAGGAACCGGATATGAAAGTGAACAAGGATACCATTCGGCAGCTGGTGCTTCAGTACCGGGATGAGGAAGTCATGCTGGAGATGCTGGAGGATGCACTCCGGAGCTTTGAAGAATATCACCAGGCGATCTACTACCTGGAGCTGAAAAAGCAGCTGTACAGCATGGGGGCCATGGAGGGCAGCGAGTACCGGACGCTGATCGAAGAGCTGGACCGGGGCCGCACCGCAAACCACAACGCGGTGCTGGTTCAGGTGAATGTGCTCAACCGGATGGCAAAGGCCGCGGGACTGCCGCTGTTCTATGAAGGGGTTGTCTCCGAGGAGCGGCCCTATCGCAGAGAGGTGGCCAATGCGGTGCTGGAGTACGTGGAAACCGTCGTCCGGGAACGGAGCTGACACAGGTTTTTGCAGAAGCGAAAAAACAGTGGAGTTGGAGGCGAAGGAACGTATGATGACGGAGGACTATCTGAGCCGGCTGTTGTGGGACGAATCAAGGGTGATCCGACTCAAACCCGCAGACAACGCCGTTGCCTATGAGCTGGGAGACGGGTACTACCGGGAAACAGAGCTGCCCATAGAGCCTGCCGATGGGGTCTACGTGGTGAAAACCGCTGTCGACGGGGTGATTCTGCCCCCTGCCAGACTGACCAGAAAGAGATGGTATTTGTGCCGCTGCCCCGCCGGACACTGGAAAACGGTGCGCCGCGCCCTGCAGTTCCACGATGAGCTGAAGGACCGCCGGTGGCGTCTGATGAACTGCGTCAGGGTGTACGAATATGGTCGGGGAGAGTACCCGGACCCGGCCCAGGAGTATCGGCTGACTCCGGCGGAGCCGGATTCCGGCAAGCCGTCGGAACAGGAGCTGGATGGCCTCCTCCGCGCAGGGGAGGAGGAGCGCCTCAGGGAGCTTGCCGAAGGGGATGAAAAGACTGCCCGGCGCATTGCCGCCCGGAGAGAGAAAGCCCTTTTTGACGAAAACCGAAAAGCGGCCCTGGAGGAGCAGGCAAAGTCCCGGCAGGACGAGGAGCTGTTTGAGGATATCCCCTTTGACTGATCCCGCATTCCTATCCGGAGCGCTGTTTCGGGATGGGCCCACAGCAAAAGGAACTGCCGCAGCGTCAGCGCGTCTGCGGCAGTCCGAACAATGATTGAACAATTCTTTCTGAAACCGGTTGACAGCTGGGTTCAGATCAGTATAATAGAGACACAGGCAAATTGTCTGTGTCAAACACTATGATTTCGGAGTATCAGAACTGCACCGGGCATAGTGTTTCTTTTTTACACCGTGTTCGGCTGGTACCCAAGCATGGTGTTTTCTTTTAACACTGTGTTCGGTTCATAAATCCGGGCATGGTGTTTTTTCTGAAAACACACCCTTTTCACAGTTCCTGCGGGGGTGGAACCGCACAGAGTTTTCCAACAGAGACGTGCTGCTGCTGAGGACAGCACGGGGCGGCAACCAAACGCTGTAAAACAGGTTCCCATACATCTACCGTGTGTTTTCAGGAGGAATGAACGATGAAAATGACAACTGGTTCCGGCTGCTATGCCATTTCCTGCGGCCTGTGCGCCGCTTCCGACTTCCGCTTCTACACCCAGGTGTCCTGCCAGCTGGAGCGGGATACGGCGGCCTATGCCGTCTGCCGCTTCCTGTCCAAAAACAAAACCCTGTGCCGCGCTCTGGTTCTGGACAGCTACAGGATGCGCACAGCAGAGAAGCGCAGCGGACGCAGACCGGTGCAGCGCTGCCTGACGGTGCCGGCGCCGCTGCTGGACCTGCCCGGCAGCTGGGCGCAAATCTGTCTCCGGATCGCCCCGGAGGGGGTGACGGTGACCGGGGTCAGCCTGCTGGAGGCGTACCCCGCGGCGAGAAAAAAGCGGGGGAAAACCTCCTGCTCCGACGGGTGAACCCCGCGCCCCATCCCCGCCGCCAAAAGGCGGGGATGAAGTACATTCATTTCCATAATCTTCCACAGAGCCTATTTCATATTCTTCCCAAAAGAGTCAATACTACCTGCATGGCGTTTTTTCACCAGAATTACGAAATTTGCCCAGTTTTGGAGGTAGAGAGATATGAAAGCAACAGGCATTGTGAGAAGAATTGATGATCTCGGCCGGGTGGTCATTCCCAAGGAAATCCGCCGGACCATGCGCATCCGGGAAGGGGATCCCCTGGAGATTTATACGGACAAGGACGGGGAAGTGATCTTCAAAAAGTACTCCCTGATGAACGGTCTCAGCGAGTTTTCCGGCCAGCTCTGCGACACGCTGTACAAGACCACCGGCCGGCCCGCGGTCATCACCGACCGGGACACCATCATCGCCGTCTCCGGCCTGCCCAAACGGGAGCTGCTGGAGAAGCGGGTGTCCGTGCCCCTGGAAAATGTGATGGAGGGCCGCCAAATCTACCAGTATAAAGAGGGAGGCCAGATGTTCCCGGTGTCCGAGTCCAGCCAGAACGCAGTGGTGTTCATCGCCGCACCCATTCTCAGCGAAGGAGATGTCATGGGGTGCGTGGCCTTCAGCGGCGGAAGCGAGGACGAGCCCATGGGGGAGACGGAGTACAAGCTGGCGCAGACCATCTCCAGCTTCCTGGGCAAGCACATGGAGAGCTGAATCACAATAGGAAGCCCTGCCTTTCCGATAAAAAAACAACGCCTGGGGATCATGCGTCCACAGGCGTTGCATTTTGTCTTTGGGCGGTCAGCCGATGAAGCCTTTCATCCGGTCGATGAGCTTCTGGTCCCGGGTTCCGCTGATGTTGTTCAGGAAGAGAACGTCCTGAATCTGATACTCCTCCACGATCTGGGCCAGCTTGCGGCTGTCCACCTTGGCGATGCTGCGGTAGTCGATCATATACACATACTGATAGCTGTCCACCAGGTAGGGGCAGAAGCAGTTGCCGAAGGAGTCCTTGATGACCAGCACCGAGCTGCCGTCGGTGATCGACTGGTTCTCGATGACGGAGAAGGGCTGGTCGCCGCCGACAAACACCAGATATTTGTTGCTGGCGGACATCTCCTCGCCGTCTCGGATGATGCCCACATCCAGCTCCACGCCGTCGCTCTGGGTGATGTGGACGGTGTCGGCGCCGGTGGGGGCGTAGGTGTACACGGTGTCCGGCTTGGAGGCCAGTGCCGAGGACTCCGTCTCCCGGTAGAAGCTGCCCGTGAAGCCCTCGTAGGCGGCTTCCGTGTAGTGGGACAGGGGCAGGGGCTTCTTTCCCGCTGCGTCCATGAAGTTCTCATAGCCCACATAGGCGCCCACGGCGGTCCAGTGGTGGTCAGTGCGGAAGTACAGGTACTCGTCCTGCTCCTGATGGGCCCGCAGGTCGTCGATGAGGGGCACCTTGCCGATGTCCTCCGACATACCGGAGTACAGGTAGTTGATGGCTTTGGCCTGATCGGAGGTGTTGATCTTTTTGCGGACCTTTTCGGAGACGCACACGTCCATGCTGGTGGGCACCAGCATACTGTACACCTTTGCTTTGCCCTTCAACTGTTCTGCCGCCCGGTTGAGGTTGGCGGAATACTGGTCTGCCAGGTCCTGAACGAAGTTGTAGTATTCATAGGCGGAGTTTTTGATGACCAGCAGGGTCCCCAGGGTTTCCACCGCTGCGCCGTCGTCGCCGCTGTCGCTTTCCCCCTTGGGCAGGTTGGACTCGTCCTTTTTCTCAGAGGCGTCCTTCCCATCGGAATCGTCAGCACTGCTCTTGCCTCCGGATGGATCGCCGGATTTGTCCTCAGAGGACGTTTCTCCCGATTCGGAAGTGCTGCCAGAGCTGCGCTCCGGCTGGGAGGAATCTGCCGGGGCGGCAGAGGGCTGAACCTCGTTGGTGTCGGGGATCTCGTCTCCCTCCACCACATCGCCGCTGATGGTGTGTCCCCGGAAGCCGTAGTGCTCCTCCGCCCAGCTCTGGAAGCCCAAAAAGGTTTCCCGGGCGGGGAAGGTGTCAGCAAACCAGGTGTTGATGTCGTCCAGATATGCGCCGTTGAGCACCCGGACAAAGGAGGCCTTGGGGAATTTGGTCAGGTCCCGGTGCTCCAGCTCTGAATAAGTGGGACGGTTGGGGAGGTACAGCGCAAAGGCGGAAACCACCGCCAGAAACACCAGAAACAGGGTCACGGTCAGGTTGCGGCTGTTGATGCGGCGCCGGTGGACCCAGCGCTTGCTGGGGGGCGGAACCGCATCAGAGGCGGCTTTATAGCGTTCCGCCTGATCCCCCACCCAGTCCACCACCGGGGCGATCCAGTCCAGAAAGGCATTGAACCGGTCGATGATGGTCTGGATGAACTTTGGCGGCTTGATGTTCAGTTTTATGTCGTTCTTTTTCATTGTGATCTCACCAGATTCAAAGGCTTAACTCAGATTCCAGCCTCTGCTCAGAACCGGAAGTACAGAAACGGATTGTAGCTGTCGCCCACCAGTGCGGCGGTGGAGAGCAGCATCAGCACCATGGGGGAGAACACCTGCACCAGCTGCTGCAGCCGCATGGCGCCCTTTTTGCGCTCTGCCCTCAGCGCCAGCTTTTCGCCCTGATTCATCAGCCAGGGGGTGCAGGCCACACAGGCGGCAATCAGGAAGAACAGATTGCTGAACAGCAGGGTGTTGGTTTCATAGCTGGTGAAGCCGTTGCCGTTGAGGCCGAACAGGCCCCGGACCGCTGCCTGCAGCACCGCCAGATCTTCGCAGCGGAACAGCAGCCAGCCAAAGCCGATGATGCCCAGCACATAGACCCGGTTGGCCCACTTGGGGAGCTTTTCCGGAAGACCCCGGAGGATGTAGCGCTCGATCATCAGGGCCACAAAGTAGTACAGGCCCCACAGCACATAGTTCCAGCTGGCGCCGTGCCAGAAGCCGGTCAGCGCCCAAACGATAAAGGTGTTCAGGATGACCCGGGGCAGGCTGCGGCGGTTGCCGCCCAGAGGGATGTACACATAATCCCGGAAGAAGGAGCTGAGGCTCATATGCCATCTGCGCCAGAAGTCCCGGATGGAGGAGGCACAGTAGGGATAGTTGAAGTTTTCATCGTAATGGAAGCCGATCATCTGGCCCATGCCGATGGCCATGTCAGAGTAGGCGGAGAAGTCCAGATAGATCTGAAGGGTGTAGAACACCGTGCCCAGCCAGATGGACAGGGCGGGCTTGTTGAGGATCACCGTCAGCTGGTCTGCTGCGCCGGTGTCCACTAGAAAGGAGTTGGCCATGGTGCCGCAGTAGTTGGCGAACAGCGCTTTTTTCGCCAGGCCGATGGTGAAGCGCCGGATGCCGCCAGCCATATCCGAGCGGCGGAATTTCCGGCCGGTCAGCTCCTGCTCGATGGTCTCGTAGCGGACGATGGGGCCGGCGATGCACTGATGGAACAGGGAGATGTACAGCAGCAGCACCTTGAAGTCCCGCTGGGCAGGCACCTGTTCCCGGTACACATCCACCATATAGCTGATGAGCTGGAAGGTATAGAAGGAAATGCCGATGGGCAGCGCAATTTTCGGCACCCAGGGGAAGCCGAACCAGTTGTGGAAGTTCTGGAACAGAAAGGTCAGGTACTTGAAAATGCACAGCAGCCCCAGGTTGATGGCACAGCCCCGAAACAGCCAGCGCTTTCGTTCACTGACCCGCTTGGAGCGGTCGATCCACATGGCGGCGATGTAATCCACATAGGTCATGCCCACCAGCAGCAGCACGTAAACCGGCCCTGCCCAGGCGTAAAAGATCAGGGAAAACACCAGCATGACCCAGTTTTTTGCCTTTAAGCTGGGAGCGAAGCGGTAGCACAGGATATTCAGCGGAAAAAACGCATATAAAAACAGCAAGCTGGAAAAAACCACAAAGACACCATCCTTAGACCGGAAACCGGCATAATCTCCATAATAAGACAGGATAAAGTATACCACAGGTCTTATGATTGTGCAACATTAAATCCTCAAAAGAGGCGAGGAAACGGGACAGTTGTAAACGTATGAGAAAAACAGGTTGACATTCTGGGCGGGCAGGAGTAGACTGGTTCCAAAACAGAACAGGAGGAACCGCGATGAATGTAACAGCATTGGCGGAGGAGATCATACAGGGACGCCGCCTGACCCGGGAGGACGACCTGAACGCCTTTCTCACCTGCGACCTGGAGGAACTGTGCCGGGGAGCGGACCGCATCCGCGCCGCCCTGGTGGGGGACAGGGTGGACCTGTGCTCCATCATCAACGGCCGCAGCGGACGCTGCCCGGAGGACTGCAAATACTGCGCCCAGTCGGCACACAACCACACAGCCTGCGAAATCTATGATTTTCTGCCGGAGGAGACCATTCTGGAGGCCTGCAAAGTCAACGAGCGGGAGGGGGTGGACCGCTTTTCCATTGTCACCGCCGGACGGGCGCTGACCGGAGAGGAGTTTGAGAAGGCGATTCATGCCTATGAGACCATGCACAGTGAGTGTGACATCGGCCTGTGCGCCTCAATGGGCTTTCTCACCGCAGAGCAGCTGCACCGGCTCCACCAGGCGGGCGTCACCAGCTACCACCACAATATTGAGACCTCCCGGCGAAACTTTCCCAATATCTGCACCACCCACACCTATGAACAGAAGCTGGAGACACTCAAACTGGTGAAGGCGGAGGGGATGTGCGCCTGCTCCGGGGGCATCATTGGCATGGGGGAGACCTGGGAGGACCGGCTGGACATGGCGGTCAGCCTGGCGGAGCTGGGCGTTGATTCCATTCCCATCAACGCGCTGATGCCCATTCCCGGCACGCCGCTGGAGCATCAGCCCCGGCTGACGGAGGAGGAGATCCTCCGCACCATCGCCTTTTTCCGCTACCTCAACCCGGAGGCCAACATCCGGCTGGCGGC
Organism: uncultured Oscillospiraceae bacterium; assembly: GCA_946546815.1. GTDB lineage: Bacteria > Bacillota > Clostridia > Oscillospirales > Oscillospiraceae > Onthomonas. Next base: position 2,493 of record CAMNOL010000032.1, on the reverse strand, counting down.
GGGCCGCGCCCTGCTGACCCATGACGGGGAGCGGGCCTTCCGCTCCGGCGCCTCCGCCTCCATCACCGGCAATATGCTGACCACGGCGGCCTGCGCCACCATTCGCAGCGACCGCGCCATGCTGAAAGAACTGGGGCGTCAAGTGGCTCCCGCCAGGGAAGTATAAAAGAAAAAGCGCCCTTTGGGGTGCTTTTTCATGTAATAAATGGTTATTTCCGGTAGAATAGATAGGCCCCCACCTGATTGGCTTCGCTGCTGAAGCGGCAGGGAATCACCTCCGGAGGGGGAAAGCTGGCTCCGCACAGCACAGAGGGGCCGTTTTCAAATACATCCTGCACCCTTGCCCGAATCGTATCAATGAGGGCGGGCTGTCGGCTGATGCCGCCGCCGATGGCCACCTTTTCCAGATCCAGCAGCACCGTCAGGTTGAAAATCTGCAGGGCCACCATGTGGGAAAACTCCTGGACCGCGTCCCGGGCCTCGGCTTCCCCCTTGTGATATCGCTCAAAGAGCTGCTTGCCGTTGATGGGCTCGTCCTCAGGCAGGCCCTTCATGGCGCGGTACAGGTTCAGCAGGCCGGTGGTGCTGCAGGTGGAGCCCATCATGTCGTGGATGCTTTTCCAGTGGTCCGGGTCGGTGAGCACAAAGCTGTACTCTCCGGCGGTAAAATGCCGGCCCTGGACAATTTTCCCGTCGATCACCAGTCCGCCGCCCACGCCGGTGCCGATGAGGAACACGCTGGCGTTCCGGCAGCCCTTCAGAGAGCCGGCCTCCAGCTCTGCCAGCGCAGCGCACTTGCCGTCATTGGCGATGTGCACCGGACAGCCGCACAGCTCAGACAGCATGGGGCCAACGGGCTGCTTCCAGTTGTAGGTCAGGGCGCCGCCGCCGTTGACCACGCCCCGATCCATGTCCACAATGCCGGGCAGGCTCAGGGCGATGCCCTCCACCTGGTCCCTGTGGGGCAGATAGAGCCGGTGCAGGGTGTCCAGGAACACAGGCAGGCTCTCCGTGGGGGTGGGGGTGCTGCCGGCATCCGTCATGTGGAACTGCTCGTCCATGACGGAGTATTTGATTTCCGTTCCGCCCACATCAAATACCATCAGTTTCATGGTTCAGCCATCCTTCCAGGTTGCATTGTGGAATGGGGTCAGTTGAATTTGTAAATCTTCTGAGCGATGCGGTACGCACCCAGCATCAGCGGGCCGGGCAGGTTGGTGGAGGCGGACAGGCTGCGGAACTTCATGCGGCGATAGGCCTTGGGGTTCTGCTCTTTCAGGTACTGCCACATCTCTTTGCGCTTTTTTCCGGCCTCTTTGGAGCCGTCCAGCAGCAGGAACACGTGGGAGATCATCAGCATCATGGAGAGGTAGCGGTTCATGTAGCGGAACAGCTTGAGGCTGTGGCTGCGGACCTCCTCCAGATTGGTGCTGTCGATCATGTGCTTAGTGACCCGGACCTGCTGGTCCACTCGTTTAATCATGACGGACTCGTGGACGCTCTGGTCGTCCCGGCCGATGAAGTAGCGGTACAGGTCCTCGTTCATGTAGTAAATGGTCTTCACCAGCGGCAGGGGCTGGTACACAAAGATGTTGTCCACGTAGAAGGTGTGCTTGGGCAGCTCCATGCCGCTGTCCTTCAGCAGCTGGGTGCGGTAGATGACGGAGTGCATCAGCAGGTACTGAGAGGGCTTCCAGTGGCCCATTTCCTCCCAGCCGAAGATCCGGTTTTCCGGAAATACCCCCTTGTAGCGGACGATGTTCCGGGTGTTGTCAGCCACATGCTCATAGACGTAGTTGCAGATCATCAGGTCTACCGGCTGCTCCATCTGAGAGAACTCCCGCAGCTTGTCCATGACCCGCTTCAGCGCCACCACATCCAGCCAGTCGTCAGAGTCCACCACCTTATAGTACAGGCCGGTGGCGTTGCGGATGCCCTGGTTCACGCCCTCGCCGTGGCCGCCGTTGGGCTGGTGAATGACCTTGATGATGCCAGGGTAGTCCTCGGCATAGCGGTCTGCGATGGCGGGGGTGTTGTCGGAGGAGCCGTCGTCCACCAGAATGATCTCTGCCTCGTCGCCGGCGGCCAGCAGAGTCTGAATGCAGTGATCCATGTAGGCCGCGGAGTTGTAGCACGGCACAGCAAATGTAATCAGTTTCACAGTATTACCTCGTATTTATTTATATGGTTGTTTCTGTCTGTGTGCAAAAGAGAGCCTGTCCCAGATGGGGCAGGACATGGGTATTGTATCATAGTTTTTTGAGAAAGAAAACACCCGGTCATTTTTTTTCAGGATTTTTCATGGATACGCTGCCGTTTTCTGCCGGTGCTCTTCACTTTAAGAATTGAAAAAACTGAGTAGAATGAGCAATCATCTTTAAGTTTTTTAAGTGGCGGCAGCGCAAAAGAAAAAAACCTCTGAACCGGTGATCCAAAGGCTGGCAGCGGGAGAAGGATTCGAACCCTCACATACAGAGTCAGAGTCTGCTGTGC
>CAMNOL010000031.1 GCA_946546815.1 uncultured Oscillospiraceae bacterium | reverse complement strand
CCGGGCTGCTGTGATCCTGTAGAATTCATTGCACCTGGAAGGAGAACGAATATGAAACAGATGAAACGTTTGCTGGCACTGGTGCTGACCTTTGCCATGGTGCTGTCCCTTGTGAGCTGCGGCAGCGCCCAAACTGCGCCGCAGGGGGGCAGCGAAGGGGAGGCAGTCAGCTCGGCTCCCTCCGCAACCGAATCCGCTCCCGCAGCAGAATCCGCAACCGAATCCGCTCCCGCAGCAGAGAGCGAGGGGGATGTGGATCCATATCTGGAGCCGGATGAGTCCGAAGCCCAGCGGTTTATCGGAATCTGGGAGCACGACCGTGTGACCATTGAGATTTCCAACGGCCTGGAGGGGGGCTACCGGTGCCTGGTGGGCTGGGGCAGCAGCGCCACGGAACGCACCGTGTGGGAGTATCAGTGCGACTTCGACGGCGAGGCCCTCTACTCCTTTGAAACCGGCACAAAAACCAATCTGGTGTTCGACGAGAACGGCGAGATTGCCAGCCAGGAGGTGGTGTTTGAGGACGGCGCCTCCCGCTTTTCCATTGACGAAAACGGCAAGCTGATCTGGGAGGAGTTCAAAGAGGACGCCGGTGAGGGCATGACCTTTGACCACATCGAAACGGAGGCCCCCACCACGGAGGAACTGGTGGAGGACTATTTCCACATGATCGGCGGCTATGAAAATGACGCAGAGGGCGCCTCTGTCTCCGAGGCCCTGTCCGCCTGCGGCGCCATCCGGTTCTCCGTGGCCCACGCCCTGTGGGCGGTGGACACCTCCGCGCTGCGCACCAACCTGCTGGACGCATGGGAGAGCATGACGGAGGAAGAGCAGGGGCACTTTGACGGCAATTTCATCGACGTTGTCGCTCTGATTGACGACTGCGTGGCAGATTGGGATGCCAACAAAGGCGCCTTTGAAGAGGGCGAGGTCGCAGAGGAGATGGAAGCCTACCTCAAGGACCCGGAGGCTCTGGCTGCCTGGTATCAGCTGCGGGACCACACCCTGACCATGGGCAATTCAGATGACAGCGATGACAGCGATGGGCGTTACACTGGCGTCACCGCCATGGATAAGGAAAGCGTGGAAGCCTTCGCCGCCTCTGTGCGCCAGGCCTATCTGGACCAGGACTGGGAGACCATCTCCACCCTGATTTCCTATCCCATCAACATGTACCCCGATGTGAAGGTGAAGAACGCAGAGGAGTTTCTCGCCTATATGAAGGACAAGACCGTGGATGAGAGCGACAGGGAAGAAATGGAAGATGAGGACTGCAAGGATCTGTTCTTCAACGGCCAGGGCATCTGCCTGGGCACCGGGCAGGTGTGGCTGGAGGACCCCAATTATATGACGGAGGAGGAGCCGGTGCTGCAGATCATTGCCGTCAGCGGCATTGTGGAAAAGTAACTCCCTTCTCACACCATTGAAACAGACTGCGCAGCAGACGCTCCGCCGAAAGGCGGAGCGCCTTTTTTTCTAAAAAGGTAAGGAAAGACAGATTCAGCGCTGATGGAACTGCTGTCATTTTTTCGCAAGGCGGAAGCTCCGGAGGTCACAGAAAAGGCAGAACAGCTCCCTGAACCCATTCCTTCCGCTGCCTTCCCCTGTTACCACGCGATGGTCAGAACGACCTTCCCCGCCTTTTCCTCCGCCGGCAGGAAATAGAGACTGCCCTTTTGGCGCAGCCGGTCCGTCACATCGGTTCCGTTCCATTCCACCCTGCTGCACGGCTGGCTGGACATCCAGGCAAAGGGGCCGGACTCCCGGAGGACCACCGTGGCCTTGTGTTCGTGCTGCTGCACCTGCTCCACCGCAGGGAAGCCCACGTATTTGTCCACCAGGCCCAGACAGGCCACGGAGCCTGTTTCTGGGAGGATCACATACCAGCCGTAGCCGTCCGGGTCCAGCGCCCCCTGATAAAGCTCCTCTCTTCCCAGGGAACAGGCGGTTTTTCCGAAATAATCAAAGACCCAATACCGCTCCGCCTGATCCAGTTCCGGGATGTCCCGGGGCGCAAAGGAAAAGGGCTGGGGCTTTCCGGTCAGGTTGTAGACCGCAATGCCGCCGGCGGTGCCGTCCTCCCCCCAGGGGGCGGCGTTGTGGAGCTTCAGAACGCCCTCCTTCAGCGGGTCGGAAAAGATGCAGTCCTCCGTTGGCTTGGCGGAGCGGTTCATCATGGGAATCTCGCCATTCAGATAGGTGAGGGGCTTCAACACGGCGGGGTCTGTCTCCCCCACCCGGTCGCTGAAGTAAATCGGCCCTCCGCTGATGGCCCGCAGCAGGCTGTGCTTGCGGGAGTCCGGGTGGCTGGTCCAGAACATATCCCAGTCGCAGCAGTAGAGCTCGTCGTGGTAAAGGGCGTTGTAGGCGTTCTCCAGCAGGTGCTCGGCGAAGCTGCCCGCTCTGCGGGGGAAGAAATCATCGCTGTTCCGGGACAGGGCGGAGACGGGACGGGCCAGAACGTTTTCCATGGCCATGCCCATGCAGTTGATGATGGCGTTGTCCATGAGAACGGCTCCGCTCTCCAAAGCCTGATTCATCCCCCGGGCCGCCGCGCTGATGGGGAGGGTGTTCTCATAGTAGGTGGAGGCGGTGCTCTGACCGTCCACCTTGACAAATTCGATGCCCTCCCGGGCCAGCACCTTGTACCAGTCCCGGTAAAAGTCTGCGCCCCGGTCCGGGCTGGGCACCAGCGCACCGCTTACGGTCCGGCAGAGATGGTCTGCCTGCTGACGGGCCAGGGGCGAGCCGGGTTTGACGCCGTTCCAGTAGCCCCCAAGGGCGTGCCACACGCCGAACCAGCGGACAGAAGTTGTCCGGCGCAGGTCCTCGATCATCCCCCGGAAGCCCTGGGGGAATTTTTTGCCGTCGGGGGCGTAATCCGTCAGGTATCTGCCCTCGGTGCTCATCCACCCGTCGTCAATGAGCATCCACTTGACGGGGATGGATTTTTCCGCAAGCTCCTCCGCCTTCTGACGGATTCCGGTCTCGTCCACCTCCGTGTAGAAGGCGTCCCAGCTGCACCAGCCGAGAAAGCGGAACATCTCCGGGAGGCGCCGGCGCTCCCGGGTGCGGATGCCCTTTTCCTCTGCCAGCCGGGAAAAGGCCCGGTGTACCGCTTCGGACAGGGTGGCCCCTTCGGTGAGCAGGTACAGCGGCTCGTCCACCTGCTGGGCGCCCCCCATGCCGGCGGTCAGCTCCAGGCACAGCTCTGTTTCCGTTCCGCCGTGGACGCAGGCCTTCCACTCCCGGCCCACCATGGGGACAAAACAGGCGCAATGCTCCTCATATTGGAGAAACAGAACCTGGGTCAGCGGCGGAATCTCCTCAAAGCGGTCCACAAAGGCGGGCCGGGTCCACCATGGGGAGAACAGGTACAGGGCGGTCATCTTTTTCGGCTTGGGCTCCAGCGGCACGAACACCCGGATGGGCTGCTCCTTTTCCAGGCCGTGATTGACCCAGGCGTCCTCGTCCTTCAGGTTCAGGTGGAGCGCGGCGGTCTGGAGCCCTTGCTCCGTGTGCTCCTCCAGCCGGACGGAGGCCCCGTCCCGGAGGCAGTCTCCCTCATTGACGGGAAAGCTGCCGCAGATGGGGTTCCCCCGCTGGCGGCGAAGTTCCATTCTAAACGCTTTGTGCTGTTTCATAACGTCTCCTTTCTATGAGTTTAGGGTAACACGTTCCATTTTACACGGTGTGATCCCCCTTGGCAAGCACTTTGAGGGCGGGGGCAGGGGCGGACTGCTGCCGGGGGGAGACCCTGGGCTGCATCAAACATGCAAGACGTTTCCACCCAGGGGAAAAAATGCGTCTTAACAATGGGCTGAATTATGTTATGCTGATACTGATGTATTTTACCCGCAGAACCCCCCTCTGTCATCCGCCGCTTTTCCAGCCGGCGGAAATTTGACGGCCTAATTGGTTTCCACTTTTACGAAATTAAACGCATTAAGCTTTGAAGCATCCTCCCGTACAATGAAGGCACAGAAGGGAAGCGGCCCAGAAGCCGCGGACCGGAAGAGACTATATCTTACATGGGAGGAATTTGAAATGAGCCAAAACTGGTTAGGCATTGAGGAGAAGGTCGTCATCGTCACCGGCGGCGCTTCCGGCATCGGCAAGCACGTTGTCTCCACCCTCAAGGACGCAGGGGCAACCCCGGTCATCGTTGACGTGAGCGTCACCACCGGCGAAGAGCGGGACGGCGTGTACTGCGTCAAGTGCGACGTCACCAGCAAGGAGAGCGTGGACGCAATGGCCCAGGCCGTTGTGGACAAGTACGGAAGAATCGACGCACTGGTGAACAACGCCGGCGTGAACCTGCCCCGTCTGCTGGTGGATGTCAAGGGAGAGAGACCCGAGTACGAGCTGGACGAGAAGGCCTTCAACATCATGTTCGGCATCAACGTCAAGGGCCTGATGTTCTGTGCCCAGGCCTGCGCCAAGCAGATGCTGAAGCAGGGCAAGGGCGTCATCGTCAATATGTCCTCTGAGTCCGGCAAGGAAGGCTCTCAGGGACAGTCCGCCTACTCCGCCACCAAGGGTGCCTGCGACAGCTTCACCCGTTCCTGGGCCAAGGAGCTGGGCAAATACAACATCCGCGTCGTGGCCGTCGCCCCCGGCATCATGGAGGCCACCGGCCTGCGCACCGCCGCCTACAACGAGGCTCTGGCCTACACCCGCGGCGTGAAGCCTGAGGACCTGTCCACCGACTACAGCAAGGTCATCCCCATGGGACGGGACGGCAAGCTGGACGAGGTTGGCGATCTGGTTGCCTATCTGGTGTCTGACCGCGCGAGCTACATCGCCGGCACCACCCTGAACATCTCCGGAGGCAAGTCCAGAGGCTAATGAATAAAAAGGAGCGCTGACAGTATGAGGAGTTTATTCAGCGATAACCGGCTGGCGAATATGCTGCACCTGTTTCACAACACGCAGACCATGTCCGTCAACACCATGGCGGCGAAACTCAATGTCAGCGACCGCACCATTCGCAACGATATCAAGCAGCTCAATCAGATGCTCAGCGGCTGCGCCCTGATCGAAGGCTATCACGGCCGCTACTCCCTCCGGGTGTTTGACGCAGAACGGTTCGGCCGGATCCTGGCGGAGATCTCAGAGGCAGACGACTTCCTCAACTCCTCCCGGAACCGCATGGACTACCTCTTCGGCAGGCTGATGCGGGCGGAATATCCGCTGCTCACCGACGACCTGGCCTATGAGATGTCCATCGGCAGGACCACCCTGATGGGAGACCTGAAAAAGCTGCGCACGGAAATAGAACCTTACCATCTGACCATTGTGGGCAAGACCAGCAAGGGTCTGACCCTCTACGGCAACGAAACGGAGATCCGCCGCTACGTGCTGGACACCAACTTCGATTCCATTTACCGCACCTACCCGCTGGACCGGGAGGTGGAGGGGATCATCGAGACGTTCTTCACGGAAAAGCGGCTGGAGCGCCGGGCCCAGGAGAACTTCCGCCGGTTCGCCATCCTGATGCTGGACCGGTTCCTCACCGGGCACTACATCGGACAGATGTCCAGTCAGGTCTACGATCTGACCGCCCGGCCGGAATTCGCCATGGTCAACGACGTGGTGGACCAGATTGGCGAGAGCCTGCAGGTGATGCTGCCGGCAGAGGAGAAGCTGTTCGTGCTCATGCCCATCATCGGGATGCGGACGCCGGCTGACATTCAGGGAATGCGCTCCATCGAGCTGGATGAAGCGGTCCGGCCCCTGCTGCCCAAGATTGTAGAGCAGATCCGGCTGGAAATGAACCTGAGCGTTGAGCTGGGGGATTTTACGGAAGAATTTCTCTACCACCTGATGTTCATGATCAACCGGATGCGCTTCGGGATCCGGCTGCCCAACCCCATGACAGAGGACATCATGGAAAAGTACCCCCTGGCCTACCAGGTGGCGGGCATCGCCTCCAGGGTCATCAGCCGGGAGTGCGACCTGGACGTCACCACCGACGAGCAGGCCTATTTAGCCACCTACTTCGGCGTGCTGCTGACGGAGAGCCAGCTGCGGCTGGAAAAGCGGTTCCGCATCGTGGCGATTTACACCACAGGACGGGTCACCGCCCGGCTGGTGGAGATGCAGCTGCGGCGCATCGTGGACAGCTCCTCCGAGCTGACCATGCTGCCGGTGGAGGAGGCCACCCCGGAGGTGCTGGACGAGTTCGACCTGGTGCTGACCACCGTCAAGCTGAAGCAGGAGTGCAGCCGGCCGGTGATCGCCATCAACGAGATCTTCAACGAGCAGGAGCTGCGCCGGAAGATTGAAAAGGCCCGGTATCTGGACCAGGTGGACGCCCCGGTGCTGGACAGCAACTGGTTCGTCATGTCCGGCATTCTGGACAAGAAGCAGTTCTTCGTGCTGGACAACACCCTGAGCTACCAGGACAACCTGGCCTATATGGTGGATCACCTGGTGGACAACGGCCTGGCAGACGAGGGATTCCTGGAACGCCTGGTGAAGCGGGAAGCAGAGGGCACCATGATCTTCGACAACGGCGTCGCGCTGCCCCACACCGTGCAGTACGCAACGGACAAGCTGACGCTGGCCATCGGCGTGTTCAACCCTCCGCTGAAGCGGGGAGACAGGAACATTCGCATCATCTTCATCCTGGGCCTGCCGGAGCGGGTGGACGAGGAGGATAACCTGCTCATTCGGATCTACGATGAGATCATCACCATCGGGCAGGACAGCGCTTTGCGGGACAAGATCGCGGCGGCATCCAGCTATCAGGAGCTGCAGCAGGCCCTGTACCGCCAGGCGGAATAACAGATTACTTTAGACGATAACAATTAAGAAAGGAACGGAGGAGACAATATGCTGCCAGTCATCATTTTTGCCGGCATTGTGTTTGTTGTGCAGGGAATTCTGAGTTCCATGCAAATGAAAAACCTGTCCAATGAGTACATCGCCCTTCGGCGCAAGGGCAAGGTGGCATTCGGGCGCAAGTCCGGAGGCTTCCACGCGGGCGCCATTGTGATGTTTCGCATTGATGACGACGGCATCGTCCAGGAGGCGAAGGTGCTGGAGGGTGTAACCGTTCTGGCACGGGTGAAACCGCTGGAGGGCTTTGAGGGACGCTTTGTGGGAGACCTCACCGAAGCAGACGGTCCCAGAAACCACAAAAACCTGTGCAAGGCCATCCAGGATGCGGCGCTGACCTACCGGAAGTACACCGCCGGCGAGCTCATCGAGGAGCCGCCCTCCCCGTTCCAGCGCGCCGGCATGGCGCTGACCAGCGTCGGCCGGAGATACAGACAAAGAAACGCTGAGAAGTATTAAGAAAGGCGGAACATTATGGAATTTTTAGTCAAATTTGCATCGGCATTCATGGGCGTCTTCCAGCTGGGCGGCGAACAGTTCATGGGCTGGGTCACCGGCATCATCCCCACCATCCTGATGCTGCTGGTTATGATGAACGCCATCATCGCCCTCATCGGTGACCAGAGAATCGAAGCCATCGCCAAGGTCTGCACCAGCAACCCCCTGCTGCGCTACCTGGTGCTGCCCTGGGTCAGCGCCTTCATGCTGGGCAACCCCATGGCTCTGTCTATGGGCAAGTTTATGCCTGAGTTCTACAAGCCCAGCTACTACGCTTCTGCCAGCTACCACTGCCACACCAACAGCGGTATCTTCCCCCACATCAACCCCGCCGAGATCCTGATCTACCTGGGCATCGCCAACGGCGTCACCCAGCTGGGTCTGGACGCCACTCCTCTGGCCCTCCGCTATATGCTGGTCGGCTTCATTGCAAACTTCATCTCCGGCTTCGCCACCGACTTCACCACCGCCTTTGTTGAGAAGCAGCAGGGCGTCAAGCTGAGCCGCACGCTGAAGACCCACCACTGATTGAGAAAGAGAGGGAATTACCATGGCAGAATATCGTGCAATTAAAGTTGAAAAAGGTTCCGGCGGCTTTGGCGGTCCTCTGACCATCCAGGGCACCGAGCAGAAGAATAAAGTCATGTACATCACCGGCGGCGGCGTGGCCCCCGAGATCCTGGACAAGATCGTCGAGCTGTCCGGCCTGGAGCCCGTCAACGGCTTCAAGACCACCTGCCCCGAGGATCAGATCGCCCTGGTCATCATCGACTGCGGCGGCACCCTGCGCTGCGGACTGTACCCCAAGAAGCGCATCCCCACCATCAACATCAACCCCGTGGGCAAGGCCGGCCCTCTGGCCCAGTACATCGTGGAAGACATCTACGTCTCCGGCGTCAAGGACGAGAACATCTCCCTGGCTGACGGCTCCGCTCCCGTGGCTGCTGCTCCCGCTGAGGCTCCCGCCGAGGAGAAGAAGGAGTACAAGAAGATCTCCGAGCAGATGGCTGAGTCCGGCAACGCCAACCTGATGGCCAAGATCGGCCTGGGCGCCGGCAAGGTCGTCGCCACCTTCAACCAGGCCGCCCGGGACGCCGTTCAGACCTGCATCAACACCCTGCTGCCCTTCATGGCCTTCGTGTCCATGCTGATCGGCATCATCAACGGCACCGGCTTCGGCGACGCCTTCTCCAAGCTGCTCCAGCCTTTGCTGGGTAATGTGGTGGGCCTGCTGGTTTTGGGCATCATCTGCTCCATCCCCGGCCTGTCCGCCCTGCTGGGCCCCGGCGCTGTTATCTCCCAGATCCTGGGCGGCATCTTCGGCGCTGAGATCGCCGCCGGCCACATCTCTCCGTCCCTGGCTCTGGTTGGCCTGTTCGCTCTGAACTGCCACGCGGCCTGCGACTTCATCCCCGTCGGCCTGGGCCTGGCTGAGGCTGAGACCGAGACCGTTGAGGTGGGCGTCGTCTCCGTCATGTACTCCCGCTTCATCACCAGCTGGATCCGCGTGCTGCTTGCCTTCGTGTTCAGCATCGGTATGTACGCATAACAAAACGTCTGGATCCCTCCCTTTCTTTTCGATCCAGTTCCCGTGAACTGCGGCGGGAGCCGGGACTCCGGTCCCGGTGCCCCGCTGCGGCTCATAACCCCTGTCCCCGTCGGAGCAGGCAGAAGGGATTCTGTCCGGTCCGATGGGAACACCGGAACCGCAAACGGGCCAGCAAGCCCCGGCCAGATGCTCTTCCGCCATAACACACCAATCACCAATATTCAGGAGGTAAATCACATGAAGGTCATCTATGAAAATCAGGTCAAGGCCTGCGGCATTGCCGTGGAAGAGTTCCGCGATGCAGGGATGTTCATCATCTTTGGTGACAACGCACCCGAAGAGATCAAGGACTACTGCTATTCCGTCAGCGTCAACCCCATTAACGGCGAGATCAAGGCCGGTCAGTACCTCCAGGTTGGAGAGTGGGAGTACAAGATCACCGCTGTTGGCTATGAGGCTCCGGTCACCCTGAAGGGTCTGGGCCACTGCACCATCAACTTCAGCGGCGCCACTGAGGTGGAGCTGCCCGGCACCATCTATGTGGAGCACAAGAGCATGCCCATCATCGGCGTGGGCACCGTCATCCGCATTGTGGAGAAATAAGCAGACCCAGGAAAAGCCATCCACCGGCAGGGAGCGATTCGTTCTCTGCCGGTTTTCTCTGTCTGTCCCGGCGGAAAACCGGGGCGGAACGACGCCTGCTCCGGCACCGCCGCCGGAGGAAGCCGTTCAACCGGGGCAAAAACGCCACAAAATGCCCCGTGGAACACCCGACGAATCAAAGGGGGAACTCTGGGGAAGGATCAGAACAATACCGCCCTTCAGAGGGCGTCCATCCGCTGAACAAAGGGGTTCTGCCGGAGGTCAGACAATTTTTTTGTCATTGCGACAAAAAACAGTTGACAAATCCTGTCACACTGTGTATGATTCAATTTAAGTCAACTTGACCAAAAAAGGAGGGGGACCCATGCAGGAGGCGCTGACCCAGGAGCAGATTTTTGTCACCGTGGACATCATGGCGCTGACGGTACAGGACGGAGAGCTGAAGCTGCTGCTGTCCAGGCGGGTGCGCCCCCCGGATCAGGGCCGCTGGGCGCTGTTCGGCAAGCTGATCGGAGTGGAGGAAACGGCGGAAACGGCGGCGAAAGCGCTGCTGGAGGAGATGCTCCCGGTTCGGGAGGTGTTTCTGGAGCAGCTGTACACCTTCTCTGACCGGGAACGGGACCCCCGGGGCCGGGTGATCTCCATCGCCTACCTGGCGGTGCTCCCCTGGAAGGAGCTGCAGGGTGTGCTGAGCGCCGGGGACCCAAAGCTGCGGCTGTTCACCCTGCACGCGGACGGCGGCGGCCTTCGCCTGGGTTCACCGGACGGCACGGAGCTCACCGGGGAGGACCTGGCCTTTGACCACGGAACCATCGTGGAGACCGGCCTGCTGCGGCTGCGGGGAAAGCTCCATTACACCGACATCGCCTTTCACTTCCTCAACGACACCCGCAGCTTTTTTCTCAGCGAGCTGCAGGGGGTGTTTGAGGCGGTGCTGGACAAGCCTGTGGACGGCAGCAACTTCCGCCGGGCCATGCTGGGCCGCTATGTGGACACGGGCAGAATGGTGCAGGTGGAGCACCCATCCACCGCACGGCGGCGGGGGCGGGGACGTCCCGCTGCGCTGTACTGCCTGACCGAAGACTGACAAGGAGGCAGTTCCCATGCTGGAAAAGAACTTTTTGATCGTGGTGGATATGCAGCACGATTTCATTGACGGGAGTCTGGGGACCCCGGAGGCCCGGGCGATCGTTCCCGCCGTTGCGCAGCGCATTCGGAAGCGCCGGGCGGAGGGGGCTGTCGTGCTGGCTACCCTGGACACCCACGAGGAGGACTATCTGACCACCTCCGAAGGACGAAAGCTGCCGGTGTGCCACTGCATCCGGGGTACCGAGGGCTGGCAGATTCATCCGGATATTCTGGCGCAGCTCCAGGGCTGCCAGCTGGTGGAGAAGCCCACCTTCGGCAGCCTCCGCCTGCCTGAGCTCATCCGGGAGCAGGCCGCCGGGGCGGAACGGCTGTCCATCGAGCTGGTGGGGCTGTGCACCGACATCTGCGTGGTGTCCAACGCCCTGCTGCTCAAGGCCAGCTTCCCCGAGGCGGAGCTTTCCGTCAGCCGCGCCTGCTGTGCCGGAGTGACGCCCCAGAGCCACGAGGCGGCGCTGCAGACCATGGCAAGCTGCCAGATCGACATTGTTTGACCCCTGGGGGACAGAACCATAAACCAAACAGCGAAAACGGAGGAAAGAACCATGAAGGAGTACACATTCAACGCGGAACAGGCCCGGGACAGACTGGTGGAGGAGCTGCGGAAGCTGGCAAAGGAGCAGGGCTTCAGCAAGGTGGTGCTGGGCATTTCCGGCGGCAAGGACTCCACGGTGGCGGCGGCCATCAGTGCCAGAGCCCTGGGCAAAGAGAACGTCTACGGCGTGATGATGCCCGACGGAGAGCAGAAGGACATCGCCGACAGCAGACGGGTCTGCGAGGCGCTGGGCATTCAGCAGCGCACCCTGAACATCGGCAAGATCCACAAGGAGCTGAGAGACCTCACCGACCAGCAGGAGGACAAGGCCGCGGAGGGCGAGTTCTCCATTCCCTACAGCCGGGAGAGCGACATCAACGTGGGCCCCCGGATCAGAATGATGGTGCTGCGCTACATCGGCCAGAGCCTGGGGGCAAGACTGGTGGGCACCGGCAACCTGTCCGAGGCCACCGTGGGCTACTGCACCAAGGACGGCGACACCTCCTGCGATTTCTCCCTGCTGGGCAGCGTCACCAGCGTGGAAGTGGTTCAGATCGGCCTGACCATGCCGGAGCTGCCCCGGGAGCTGGTGGAAAAGACCCCCACCGACGGCCTGTCCGGCTGCAGCGATGAGGAGCGGCTGGGCCTGAAGTACGCGGACATCCACCGCTATATCCGCTGCGGCACCTGCGGCGATGCCGACACCGACGAGGCCATCCGCCGGAAGGAGCGGGCCAACTTCCACAAGCGCCGTATGCCCGTGATCCTGCCCTCCGGCGTGACCACCGAATGAGAAGCGGCACAGCGGCACAGACAGAGACAGGAGGAAGCGCAAAATGAAGCTGGAACCGATTATTATTTCCCTTTTGGACACAGACCTGTACAAGTTCAACATGGATCAGGTGATTTTCCATAAGCACACCGACCTGAGCGGCGAGTACTATTTCCGCTGCCGCAACGAGGGCATCGTCTTCACCCAGGAGATGTTCCAGGAGATCAACGAGCAGATCGACCACCTCTGCACCCTCACCTTCCGCAAGGAGGAGCTGGACTACCTTCGCTCCATCCGCTTTATCAAGGACGACTATGTGGAGTTCCTGCGGCTGTGGCGCCCCATCCGGGACTATGTGGAGACCTCCCTGTCCCCCGAGGGGGAGCTGGGCATCGTGGTGCGTGGCCCGCTGTTCTCCGCCATGCAGTTTGAGATCTACCTGCTGGAGATCGTCAACGAGGTCTACTTCCGGATGCGCTATGATTACGAGACCCTCCGGGCCTCCGCCGCGGACCGGCTGGAGCAGAAGATCCTGGCGTTCCAGGCCGGACAGTACAACTTCCGGTTTGCAGAGTTCGGCTGCCGCCGCCGCCTGTCCCGGGAATGGCAGGAAGAGGTGGTCCGCCGCCTGGCCTTTGAGACCCCCAACTGCGTGGGCACCTCCAACGTCTACCTGGCGTGGAAGCTGAACCTGACCCCCATCGGCACCTATGCCCATGAGTTTGTCCAGATGTACCAGGGCATCGACTCCATTCCGCTGGCCTACACCAACCACTACGCCCTGGAGGACTGGTACGACGAGTACCGGGGCGACAACGGCACCGCGCTGACGGACACCATCACCACGGACCTGTTCCTGCTGGACTTCAACCGCGCCATGGTGAACAACTTCTCCGGCGTGCGCCACGACAGCGGCGACCCCTATGAGTGGGGCGAGAAGATGATCGCCCACTACAAAAAATACGGCGCCGAGCCCATGACCAAGCAGCTGCTGTTCAGCGACAGCCTGGACTTTGAGCGGGCGGAGGCTCTGTTCAACCACTTCCGGGGCCGGATCAAGGTCACCTTCGGCATCGGCACCTACTGCTCCAACGACACCTGTGAGAAGCCGCTGAACATCGTCATCAAGCTGCAGACCGTCAACGGCCGGGCGGTGGCGAAGCTCTCCGACACCCCGGGCAAGTCCATGTGCCGGGACGAGGAGTATCTGGAGTACCTGAAGCGCTCCGTTGATTTCCGCCTGAAGCGGGTGGGAGATGTGATAAGCTGACCCGTTACGGGCAAAATAAGGGGCTGTCTCCCGGGGAGACAGCCCTTTTTCTTTGTCTATGACCTTGTGCCCCCGGTCTACCGCAGGGCGGTGAAGGAGGCTTCCCCCTCCACGACGCTGCGGGACTCCTCCTGTACCTCCGTGATGCGGATGTAGGGGTTCATCTGCTCCACCCGGGACAGGAAGCGGCTCACCGAACCGGAGTCCCCCTGGACCTCCAGCTCCACCCGGCGGTCCGGCAGGTTCCGCACCCAGC
Organism: uncultured Oscillospiraceae bacterium; assembly: GCA_946546815.1. Classification (GTDB taxonomy): domain Bacteria; phylum Bacillota; class Clostridia; order Oscillospirales; family Oscillospiraceae; genus Onthomonas. Next base: position 4,107 of record CAMNOL010000031.1, on the reverse strand, counting down.
CGGTGAGGTGGAGCCGGTTGGCCGCCTTGTAGGCGGTGTACCGGAAGCCCACGCTCTGGACACGGCCGGACAGCAGCATATATTTTCGTATCATTCTGTGTTCACCGTCCTTTTCGGAGCGTTTCCGCCCGTCCGCGTCCCGGGAGGGGACAGAAGGGATGGCCTGGAACGCATAACCGCTTGCTGATTTTCCTCCCCGGCGAGGGAGCGGGTCAGGGGGCGGCGGCGCTGTGGGCGGCCTTGAAGCGCCGGTTGTTTTCAACCAGCTCGTCAAAGGGCACCGGCTGGTAGCCGTTCACCTCTGCGCAGGCGTTCAGCACCCGCTCCCGTGCTGCCAGCAGGGGCCAGAAATCCGCTTGGGTGTTGTTGTGGAGGTGGCCGTGGATCATGCAGGCTCTGCTCTCGTGCCGGTAGGTCAGCAGGGGGTAGTGGCACAGCACCAGCCCCCGGTGGCCGTCGGAGACCTCCAGATAGGGGAGGATGCGGCGGAAGTACCGCTCCGCCTCCACCAGTCCCAGCCAGGAGGAATCATGGTTTCCTTCGATGAGGACTTTCTGCCCCTTGAGCTGGCGGAGGATGGGCTCCGGCTCCCGGCAGCGGAAAAACAGGTCCCCCAGAATGTAGACCGTGTCGGCGCCGGCGACCCGGCTGTTCCAGCGGGCGATGAGGTCCCGGTTCATTTCCTCCACGTCCCGGTAGGGGCGATGACAGTGCCGGATGATGTTGGCGTGACCAAAGTGCTGGTCTGCGGTGAAAAAAATCACGGTATTTTGCCCCCTTTCCGCCCGTGCAGGGAAGGAATGCCCCGGTCAAGGGGAGCTGTGGTTATTCAGTGTAGCTGAGATCGGTGCAATTGGTGGACAGGGTGTCGTATTCCACGCTCTTCACCGTCAGATCTGACAGCGCTTTGTACTCATCAAAATCGTCGGTGATCTCGATGAGCTCGTTAAAGGTGAACTCGTACTGGTACAGCCCCTTTTCCAGGGTGTATACGGTGCTCTCGCCGTCCATCATATAGCCCATGATCTCGTAGCCGTCCTCCAGCAGCTCCTTGCCGGTTTTGCCCACCAGCTGGTCCAGCTCCTCCTGGGAGGGAATGCCCTTGGAAAGATCTTCCACCTGGTCCAGCTTCAGGGAGCCGATGAGGGCGTTGAGCTTGGCATCATAGTCCTCATCGGAGAAATCAATGGCCTCGATTTGCTCGGCGACGCCATCAGGCAGGGCGGCGACGACCCGGGTGGGGGTGCCGTTGAGATCAAACACATAGATGTACTGGTCTTCGGTGTAGGCGGTACTCTGGAACTCGCTCTCCACCGCAAAAGCGTCGCCCAGGGTCTCCAGCTTTCCCTCTGCCCCTGCGCTTGTGTCGGCGGTGGAAGCGGTGGAGGCGCCGCAGGCGCACAGGCACAGCGACAGCACAATACCCAGGAATGCAATCAGTTTCTTTTTCATACTATGACAACTCCTTCCAATAGAATGGCCCATGTTCCACCGCCCCAGCGGCGATTCCGGGGGACTATAGTAAAAGTATACCAGAAAAAGAAATTCCGGGCAAGAGCGACGGCAGAACGCTGCCCAAACCACTTGTCGGCAAGGGTGGGCCGCTCCGTCGGAGGCTTCTGCTTTTTGGAGCACAATGGGGCCGTTTTCCAGACGGGGCACCTGGTCAAGGGGCCTTTTCCTGTTTCTAAGGTTTTTTCATGGGGACCGTTCCCGTCGTTTCCTCCGGGGACCAGGATTCCTGAAGCGCCTCGATCACCACGGTGTCGTCCACCTTTACCGCCACCTGATAGGGGTCCTCGTAGACGATCTCCCCGGGGAAATTGGTGTACACCACGTAATAGGGGTGGTTGTACTTTTCCAGCAGCCACATGGCGGGGGTGATGAGCTTCATCATCAGATCGGAGTTTTCCGTTTTGAAGAAGCACACCACCCGCTCCTGGTTCCGGCACTGAGGGGGATAGGGCAGGATCTCGGAGAACCACAGATCAATTTCCCGGAACAGATCTGCGTCCTCCTCCTCCATCACGTCGTTCTGGATCAGCTGCCAGCACATACTGAAGATTCCCTTTGCGTATTTGGTGTTTTCGGCAAGCTCCTTGCCCTGAATTCTCACGTACTTAAATCTCATGACCTGGTTCTCCTTTCCCGGCAGATGATCTGATACAGATCCGTGGGGCGGCTCACACCTGGATGACGGGGAGGTCCGGGTTGTGCTCCCTGAGGTACGCCAGAATTTCCTCCCGATAGTCCCGGCTCACCGCCATCACCAGGCCGGTGGAGTCCCCGGGGATGAAGCACAGGGCTTCGCTGAAGACCCGGACAAAGGCGATGGCGCTCCAGGCCAGTCGCACCCGCTGGGCCCCTTCCTTCTCCAGCTCCACCCCCTCTTCGTCCAGGGTCAGCACAGTCCTCCGGTGATCCTCCATCATCTGCCTGCACAGCTGGTTCAGACGGAACAGAAACGCGCTGGACAGGACAATGAGCAACGCCATCAGCACCATGGCGGTGATGGTCAGCGCATCCGGGCCCCAGAACATGCACATCGCCCCCAGAATGACAAGCAGCGCGGTGCAGATGGTCACATAACGCTGCAGGCTCCGGAAGTAGTTCTTCAGTTTTCCCTGGGGGTGTTTCATCAGACTGGGGCACTGATGAAACACGTTGACGGCCTGCTGGCAGAACGCCCTGGTTCTGCCGCCTTTGATTTCAATTCTCATGGTTTTTCCTCCGTATCGGTGTGGGACAGGGCGAACCCCCTTGTCTGCCGGACCATTCCGACGGGCGGTTCCGCCTGCTTCAGTGCAAATCACAGCATGGGGAAGGAAACACACCCCTGCTTCCAATCCGCTTGTTCTCTGTTATTCCTCCAAATAATCCTTCAGCCGCTGGAGACGGGCCCTGTGCTGGAAACAGTTCCATACTTTGCGCTCAATCTGCTTCACACGCGCAACCGATATTCTATAGGCCGCAGCCGCTTCCTCTTGGGTGTGAAAGACGCCATCCTCCCAGCCCAATTGGAAACGGATCACCTTCCGTTCTCTGCTTTTTAAGCCCAGGTAGGGGAGATACTCTTCCACCCACTCGATAGAAGGTTCTGACGCTTCTGCTTCGCCTGCTTCTTCTTGCAAGACGTCCGGCAGGAGCTGGTCCAGCTCCGGGAAATCGGCGGATGAAGGTTCGGTTGAATTGAGAGGATTTTCGATGTTTTCTGTATTACCGCTGATGTTGGCATCTTTTTTGCTCATTGGTTCAACATTCCTTTCAAATTCGTGCTTACTAATCAACCATGCATGACTTCTTGGATTCCGTTTGCGTTTCTATGGAAGGATTGTCAATCAAAGCTTATCAGGCTCTTCCTTCTGTCTGATTTCTTTCAATTGCCGCCAATCATCTCCTTCCTCTGTGAGTGAACCAAATCCCTGACGTCAGGGGAGGGTGCCTTTCAGCCCTCTTGGGAGGGTTTTTTCTTCAAATTCTGGGGGTTGCAGCGCAAATCATCCAGATAGGTTTTCACCTTTTCCAGAGCCTGAGCTGTCAGGCCCTGGCATTTTTTTATGATTTCGTCCATTTGGGGGTCAGTGTCAGAAATTGTCACGGTGAAATTTCCCCGGGGGTCATCGGTCAGCTTCAGCAGATAGTCTACGGTCACGCCGCAGATGGTGGCAATTTTGGTGAGCCCGTCAGATTTGGGATCGTAGGTGCCCGACTCGTAGCCGCTGACGGTGGAGGGCTTCAGGTTCATCCGCTGGGCCAGTTCCCGCTGAGACAGCCCCGCCAGCTTTCTCGCCTGTGTAATTCGGTTGGCCATGTTCTATCACCTCTTGCAGCAAGTATAATACAAAAATTTGAGAAAGTCAAACACAACTTCGAGAAAACCGAAAAGAATTTCGGGAAACCCGTTGACAAGTTCGGGAATCCCGGCTATAATAGAACAAGAGTTCGAGTTACCCGAACCGGCAAAAGGGAGGAACCATACGGCACAGCCCGGCAGGGCAGGCAGGAATGGGTCTGACTGAAAAGGCCGGGCGGGATGACTGGAAGTACGTTACAGGAGGAACCAATGGCCAGAGATTATGCAGCCCTTCCTCATGAATACCTGGAGGA
>CAMNOL010000030.1 GCA_946546815.1 uncultured Oscillospiraceae bacterium | reverse complement strand
ATATCATGTTGGTGTCCGTTACGGAGCGAACCCGGGAGATCGGCCTGAAAAAGGCCATCGGTGCCCGGGAGAGCCGGATCCTGTTCCAGTTCCTGACGGAAGCGGCGGTGCTGACCAGCTTTGGCGGCGTGCTGGGCGTACTCGCCGGCATTGTTTTGGCGAAGGTGATCAGCCAGCTGACGGGGACACCAATGGCCATCAGCGTGCCAGCCAGTGCCCTTGCAGTGGCGTTCTCCATGCTCATCGGTGTGGTTTTCGGCCTGCTGCCTGCGGTCAAAGCGGCGCGGCTGAACCCCATTGAGGCGCTGAGAAGAGAATAATCCAGCAAGCAAGAAACAGCTCCCGGTGTTCCGGGGGCTGTTTTTCTGCCCCATAAGGAAAAAACGTCTCCATCACCCTGAGATGATGGAGACGGAATCAGATGAAAGGATAATCGGGCTGATTCTTACTGGGGGTCATACAGCAGCCACAGGAAGCCGTAAGGAGGCAGCTCCCAATCGCCCACGATGTCCAGCTTGGCACCGGTCATCAGATCGGTGTGGGGGCCGTATGCCTCCAGGGTGGCGTGCTGGTGGAACTCGGAGAAGTTGTACACAGCGGTGAGCACCTTCTCGCCCAGCTTGCGCTTGATGCCCAGCAGGGACTCGTGCCCCGCCCAGAAGGTCCACATATCGGATTCAGAGCCAAAGATTGGGTTCTCCTTGCGGATGTTCTCCATCTTCAGCAGACCCTGGAAGATCTTGCCCTGACGGGTGGAGGCGTCATGGCGCAGCTCGACCTCGTCCCACTTGAAGTTGCCCCGGTGGAGGTAACGGCTGTCATCCCACTTGTTGGGATCATTGTGATAGGTGTAGTCGTTGAGCTGGCCGATCTCGTCGCCGGCGTACAGGATGGGCAGACCGGTCTGACCCAGCAGGAACGCGTGGAGCATCAGGTCAAAGTCAGTGGCCAGCTCCAGCTTGTGGGTGTCGTGCTCGTACTCAGCAGCCTCAATGCCCACCAGAGAGGCAGTGGTGCCGCACAGACGGGCATCCCCCAGACGGGGATCATCGTTGTACAGCTCGCCCCGGGCGTAGGAGGGGATCTTGTTGGTGAAGAAATCGTTCAGATACTTCTTGTGGGGGACCTCCTGCTGTCCGAAGTTCCAGGCCAGCCAGGGATAATCCAAACCCCAGCCAATATCGTCGTGGCAGCGGACATAATTCAGGAAGGTGTACTCCTTGGGCAGCTCGTTTACCGCATCCATCTGATGACGCAGCAGGCGGGTATCCCGGGTGGCAACGGTGCTCCACATGGTGCACATGGTGGTGGCGTTGTAGAGCATATGGCATTCGGGCTTGTCCACAGTACCGAAGTAGGGAGCCAGCTTCTCGGGAGCCATCACCACTTCGCCCAGCAGGATGGTGCCCGGGCAGACGATCTCACAGATCATGCGGCACATACGCACGATGGTGTGAACCTGAGGCAGGTTGCGGCAATCGGTGCCCAGTTGCTTCCAGATGTAAGGGACGGCGTCAATACGGATGACGTCCATGCCCTGATTGGACAGGAACAGCATATTGTCCGCCATCTCGATGAATACCTTGGGATTCCAGTAGTTCAGGTCCCACTGATAGGGATAGAAGGAGGTCAGCACGATCTTCTGTGCGTCCTCCAGCCAGGTGAAGTTGCCGGGAGCGGTGGTGGGGAATACCTGGGGCACATACTTCTCGTACTCGTTGGGGATATCCCAGTTGTCATAGAAGAAGTAGTAGTCCTGATACTCCTTCTCCCCGGCGCGGGCCCGCTTTGCCCACTCATGATCTTCGCTGGTGTGGTTCATGACGAAGTCCATGCAGCAGGAGATACCCCGCTTGTGGCACTCAGCGGTCAGTTCAGCCAAATCTTCCATGGTACCCAGCTCAGGCTTGACCTTGCGGAAGTCGGCAACGGCGTAGCCGCCGTCGCTGCGGCCGTCCACGGTGTCCAGCAGAGGCATGAAGTGCAGGTAGTTCACGTTGCACTCCTGGATGTAGTCCAGCGCATTTTGGACGCCCTTCAGGGTGCCGGCGAAAGGCTTAACATACAGGCACATACCCAGCAGCTTGTTGTCAGTGTACCAGCTGGGATTGGCCTCGCGCTTGCGGTCGATGTCTTTCAGGCCCTCACGGCGGTTGTCATAAGCGGCGCGCATCTTGGCCAGCAGCTCGTTGAAGCTGGCTTCCCGGTCCTCCAGGGTCATGTTGTTGTACAGCTCAAAGAACAGCCAGCGCAGCTCATCAATATGGTGCTGCAGACGGGCTTCAAACTCATTGGCGTGCTTGACAGACAGCTCCTCAGCGGTGGGGGCGCTGACCTCGGGAGTCAGAGGGGTGGGAATTGCCTCCTTCGCGGCTTGCTTCGGCGTATTTGCAGGCATGATCGGTCACTCCATTTCTGTTTTATATGATATTTACAGATGAGCAGCGTGATTACTGCTTTGCCAACAGCTCCAGGACCTCCTCGCGGGTGGGAACACTGGAGATGCCGCCGAATCTGGTGGCGGACAGGGAAGCGGTGGCACAGGCCAGTTTCACAATATTGGTCAGCTCGTCGGCTTCCAGCTCATCGGGGGCCGCAGAAGCGCGCAGCACCTCACGGATGGCAGTGCCGCCAAAGATGTCGCCGGCGCCGGTGGTGTCGACGATCTTCAGGCCGGTAATCTTGCCGTCCACGCCGGAGCACTTCTTGTTTGCGAACAGGCATCCGTCGGGGCCCAGGGTGGCGAAGACCAGCTTGATGTCAAACTCGTCCAGCAGCTTCTGAGCGCCTTCGGCGGGAGTGCAGCCAAACAGGAACTCAATTTCGTTGTCAGAGATTTTGACCACGTCGCACTGCTCCAGACCCCACAGGATCTGCTTTTTGGCCTCTTCCATGTCGTCCCACAGGGGCTCGCGCAGGTTGGGGTCGAAGGTGATGAGCTTGCCCTTGCTCTTGGCATAGGCAACGGCCTTCTGGGTGCAGGTGCGTGCAGGCTCGCCGGTCAAAGACAGGGTGCCGAAGTGGAATGCGGTGGCCTCGTCGATGAGGGACAGGTCAAGCTCCTCAAACTTCAGCTGGGTGTCAGCGCCGGGCTTGCGGGCAAAGGAAAATTCCCTGTCACCGGTCTCATCCAGTGTGACAAAGGCCAGAGTGGTGAAGGTGTCGTTGTCCAGAATTACGCCGCGGGTCTCAATGCCGGCGTCCTTCACGGTGTTGACCAGCAGTTTGCCAAAGGCGTCGTTGCCGACCTTGCCCATGAAAGCGGCCTTGCCGCCCAGCATATTGACGGCGGCCAGGAAGTTGGCGGGAGCGCCGCCGGGATGCGCTGCCATGGTGGGATAGCCGTCTGCGTCGGTGCTGACAGGCGCGAAGTCAATGAGCAATTCGCCCAGAGCAGTAATGTCAAACATAGGAATACCTCATTTCTCTCCTGGAGTTTGAATTGAAAACGGTTTCGTTTTACTGCTCCTATCATACTAAGTTTTTGGCCTTTCTGTCAAGCCTTTTTGGTGTATTTACACAAAACAGAAGTGCCAAAAAAAGATTCGTAAGGCTGTTTACAGAATTGAATTTCTGTAGTATAATCAAAAGAACAATCCGAGAAATCACTGCATTTTATGAACAAAGGAGCGGAAAAATATGAAAATCGGTTTTGGAAGCGACCATGCAGCCATTGATCTGAAAAACTGCCTGCTGGAGCACATGAAGGAGCGCGGCTTTGAGTGTGTGGACTTCGGTGCCTACAGCCCCACTGAGAAGGTGGACTATCCGATTCCCGGCCGTGCGGTGGCAGAGGCCATTCGCCGGGGCGAGATTGACCGGGGTGTGCTGGTCTGCGGTACCGGCGTGGGTATCTCCCTGGCCGCCAACAAGGTTCCCGGCATCCGTGCCGGCGTGTGCAGCGAGCCTTACACCGCGAAGATGATCGCGGAGCACAACAACTGCCAGATCGTCGCCATGGGCGCTCGTGTGGTCGGCGAAGAGCTGGGCAAAATGATCTGTGATACCTTCTTTGACTCTGAGTTCCAGGGCGGCCGCCATGCCCGCCGGGTGGGCCTGATCGGTCAGGTCGAGAAGGATTATGGATATGCTGACGCGGAGATCAAATAAGTAAATTGATCTGGGGCCGGGCGCTGTCTCGGCCCCTTTTTTGTGATCGGCTCTCGCTCCGGCAGGGAACCGGTTAAGGCTTCACTGCATAATGGGACAAAAGCGAATTGCCAGGGTATTCTTCCCCCAGATTATTCGAAGATTTCGCAGGCGTAAGTGCCCCTTGCGGGTAAATCCTGGCGGAGAATAAACCGCAAGGCGCCGACGTTCCTATTGTGTGGTGATGCCTTAAGCAAAAAATGGAAAGGAAGATACACATGAAACGAATCACGGCACTGCTGCTGTGCCTTGCCCTCGCGCTGTCTTTGACAGCCTGCGGGAAAAGCGAAAACAAGTCGGAACCCGCTTCTGACCCTGCGGATGCAAGCGCCGCAGGCTCCATCGGAGATGAAAGCATCTGGGAAGAGGAGATCGAGGTCGACGTTCCCGAAGGATATGAGCTTCGGGCAGCCTTTGACCAGGACAACGCTCCTTACAGCTATCTGGATGAAAGCGGAACGCTGGTGGGCCTGAATGTGGATGTGGCAAAAGAGATCTGTCAGAGAAAGGGCTGGAAGCTGAATGCCAGTGCTGTCAGCTGGGAGGAAAAGGATCAGCTGCTGACGGACGGAGAGGTGGACTGTGTCTGGGGAAGCGCATCCTATTCCGAGGCGCTGGCAGAGGACAACGGACACCCCTGGAGCATTCACAGTGAGATCTACGTGGATGCTGTTGTCCGGGAGGATTCCGGGATGGCGATCCTGGACGACCTGAAAGGGAAGACCATTGAGGCAGAACCCGGTGCGCTTTTTGCGGTGGAAGGAGACTCTGCCACTGAACTGGGCCAACAGCTTATGAAGAATGCCGCTGCGGTCAACAAAGTCGAAAGTGCAGAAACGGCGTATGAGGATCTGTACAACGGAAAATGTGATGCGGTGCTGGTCAGCGGAACAGGCGATCGCCAGGTAGATTTTGACGCATTTGACGACATCGGTTTTCAGACACTGTATGACGTTGACATCTATTCCGACGAGTCCGATGATGTCGTATCTGCCAATGGAATCTGCGATATCGTCAACGGCGCGTCCTTCCCGGACGATGCCCCTCTTTACAGCGCGGTGGAACAGACGCTGGAGGATATGCTGAGTGACGGCGGAATGGCGGAAATCTGGAAGGACTGGCAAAACCGTGAGAATGGGAAATATGAGGAAGTTCTCTCACGGGCCCTGCTGTACCAGCCTGATGCCTACGGAGATGAATATGAAGGAGAGATGGAGCTGGACTGGGATGAACTGGAGGATATGAGCGTCTTGGATCTGGAAGACGCAGAAGCAGAAGAAGCACAGGCCGAAGCGGATCCGGAACCGGAAGTTGAAGCGGAAGAGGATGAGAGTGTCCTCGTTCTTGAGTAACCCGGCACCCATAGATTTGTGTTTTGACGAGGGACGGCGCAGTTTTGCTGCGCCGTTTTCCTCTTTGTAGCAAAATTTGAAAAAAATGAATTTCCCTGTTGACTTTAGCTTGGTAAATTGGTAATATGATAGCGTGCTTTCTCGACAGAGAAATTGTGCAGCGAATGAAACAGGAATGATATGAGGAGAACAAATATGAAAAAACTGATTGCACTGATCATGGCGATGGCCATGGTGTTGAGCCTGGCTGCCTGCGGAAGCAACTCTTCCGCTCCCGCTGCTTCGAAAGACGAGGCGGCCTCTTCAGCAGCCGCTGCGGAAGGTTCTGCTTCTGCCCAGGCTCCTGCTGACAGCGACAGTGATCTGGCTTACATTCAAGAAAAGGGCGTTCTGACCGTGGGCATCACCGACTTCGAGCCCATGGACTATAAGGATGAGAATGGCGAGTGGATCGGCTTTGACGCTGATATGGCCAAGCTGTTTGCGGAAAGCCTGGGAGTCAGTGTGGAGTTCGTAGAAATCGACTGGGACAACAAGATCCTGGAGCTGGACGGCAAGAGCATTGACTGCGTCTGGAACGGCATGACCCTCACCGACGAAGTGCTCAGCGCTATGGAGTGCACGGAGGCCTATCTGAACAACGCTCAGGTGGCCGTGGTCAACGCCGATGTGGCGGATCAGTATCAGGACATGGACAGCCTGGCGGATCTGACCTTCGCCGTGGAATCCGGTTCTGCCGGACAGGCCCAGGCTGTGGAGAACGGCCTGAATTACACTGAGGTTCAGAATCAGGCTGCCGCTCTGATGGAAGTTGCCGCAGGCACTTCTGACGCAGCGATCATCGACTCCCTGATGGCTGCTGCAATGGTGGGCGAGGGAACCAGCTACGAGAACCTGACCTACACCGTGGGCCTGAACAGCGAGGAGTACGGCGTGGGCTTCCGCAAGGGCTCTGACCTGGCCGAGGCGCTGGACGACTTCTTCGATACCTGCAAAGAGGACGGCACTCTGGAACAGATCGCCAATACCTACAAGGTGCAGGCAGCGCTGGTTAAGTAATCTTCCTCCATAAACTCAACCCTCAGCAGAGAGCGGTTCGCCGCTCTCTGTTTTTAAGCTCAACATAAGGTGGTTTTATGCAAACAATTATGGAGCAGATGCCCATCGTTCTCAACTCGCTGAACGCCGGATTTCTGCAAACACTGAAGCTCTTCTTTGTCACCCTGCTGGGTGCAATTCCCCTGGGCCTGATCATTGCCTTTGGCTCGATGTCACGGTTCAAGCCGCTGTCTCTTCTGACCAAATTTATCGTCTGGATTATCCGAGGCACCCCGCTGATGATTCAGATGCTGATCATCTACTATTTCCCCGGACTGGTGTTCAATAATCCCATCTGGGGCGGCGGCGAGACCGGACGGTTCCTGGCAGCTTCCGTCTCCTTTATCATCAACTATGCCTGTTACTTCTCCGAAATCTATCGTGGCGGCATTCAGGGCGTGCCCAAGGGACAGGAGGAAGCCGGTCTGGTGCTGGGTATGACCCGCAGCCAGATTTTCTTTAAGGTCACTCTGCTGCAGATGATCAAGCGCATTGTGCCTCCCATGTCCAACGAGATTATCACTCTGGTCAAGGATACTGCGCTGGCCCGCATCATCTCCCTGCAGGAGGTTATCTGGGCGGGCCAGGCCTTTATGAAAGGATCCCAGGGCATCTCCGGCGCCATCTGGCCCATGTTCTTCACCGCGTTCTACTACCTGATCTTCAACGGTATTCTGACGGTGCTGCTGGGCAGGCTGGAAAAGAAGCTGGACTATTTCAGATAAGGAGAGGACGACATGGCGATTTTAAACGTTGAGCATATTCGAAAGTCTTTTGGACCCACTGAGGTGCTGAAAGACATCAGCTTTTCACTGGAAAAGGGACAGGTGGTCTCCATCATCGGTTCCTCCGGCAGCGGAAAGACCACGCTGCTGCGGTGCATCAACCTGCTGGAGCGTCCCACCTCCGGCAAGGTGATGGTGAACACCGATGTGATCTTCGACTCGGAGGACCCTGCCACCCAGCGGGAGCAGGATCTGCGGAAAAAGCGGCTGCATTTCGGGTTTGTGTTCCAGTCCTTCAACCTGTTTCCCCAGTACACCGCCAAGGGCAATGTGATGCTGGCCAGGCAGCTGCTGGCAAAGGAGCAGCCGGACTACAAGACACGGAAAAAAGAGATTCTGGCGGAGATCGAGCAGCAGGCGGAGCAGCTGCTGGTTCAGATCGGTTTGGCAGACCGAATGGACAACTACCCGCACCAGCTCTCCGGCGGACAGCAGCAGCGTGTAGCCATTGCGCGGGCGCTGGCCCTACAGCCGGATATCCTGTGCTTTGACGAACCCACCTCGGCACTGGACCCTGAGCTGACCGGGGAGGTGCTGAAGGTCATGAAAGAGCTGGCAGAGCAGAAAACCACCATGATCATTGTCACCCATGAAATGGCCTTTGCCCGGGATGTGGCAAATCACGTCATCTTCATGGACAATGGAACCATCTGTGAGCAGGGAACGCCTGACCAGGTGTTCAATCATCCCCAGCAGGAGCGCACCAAGCAGTTCCTGTCCCGTTATACCCAGGGGTAAGGCAGCGAATATAGTATTCTACGGGCGGTGAAAACCGCCCGTTTCCTTCTGTCTCAACTTAATACAACAATCTATTTGCAGAATAATGCAAAAAAGCGACCAGGAAACTCCAGGTGCCACGGAAGAAACTGTGAAAATATCACAAAAGGGCTTGCAAGATTTGAAAAAAGAAGGTATAATTACAATGAACTTTCGAAGAAGAGGTACCGGAAAGAGCGACACGATGCTGAAAGCAGTTATTTTTGACATTGATGACACCCTGTACAGCTACAGAGATGCCAACGATTACGCCATGCCGGCAGTTGTTTCCTATGCGGAGCGGGAGCTGGGCGTGGATGGAGCGGTGTTCCTGAGCCAGTACCAAAGGGCCATGGAGGAACAGCTGAGCGCCCACAGCGCAACCGCTGGCTGCCACAGCCGGGCAATCCGGTTTCAGATGACGCTGGAAGCCATGGGGCTGCCGCTGTATCATGCTGCTGTGCTCAATGACCTCTACTGGAATACCTTTTTGGAAGTGATCCGGCCATTCCCGGAGGTCGTTGCCTTTATGAGTGCCCTGAAGTCCAGAGGAATCCGGCTGGGGGTAGGCTCGGATATGACCGCGGACTGGCAGCTGAAAAAGCTGCATCAGCTGGGCCTGCTGGAGCTGCTGGACTTTGTAGTCACCAGTGAGGAGGCCGGCGTAGAGAAGCCGGAGTCTGGTCTGTTTTCCCTGTGTGCGAAAAAAGCCGGATGTGCGCCGGAAGAGTGCCTGTTCATCGGGGACAACCTGAAGAAGGATGTGCAGGGAGCCCGAAACGCCGGAATGCACGCGCTGTGGTATCAGCCCGACGTGGCCGCCGCAGCTGAAGAACCGAATGTGAGATCAACACCGACGTACAAAGGGTTGATCGATCATATAAATCAATTTTAAAAGGAGTACGTACCATGAAAGAATTCGATTATGTCATCAAAGACGAACTGGGCATTCACGCTCGTCCCGCCGGCCTGCTGGCTAAGGAAGCCAAGAAGTATAGCTCCGCTTGCACCATCACCAAGAACGGCGTCACCAAGAAGCTGACTGCTCTGATGATGATCATGTCCCTGGGCGTCAAGAAGGGCGAGACCGTCACCATCAAGGCTGATGGCCCCGATGAGGATGCTGCTATTGCCGGTCTGAAGGCTTTCTTTGAGGCTAACCTGTAATCTGCAGCCGCAGAGACCTGCCGAGATTGTCTGATCCCTCCCGCGTCCGGGTTTCGGGCGCGGGATTTTTTGCAGTTTATGTGCCTTGTAATCTGTTGTAAATGATTTTTAACGTTATTTTCAGAATTCGACAGTGGAATTTTTATCTTTGCCGTGATATGATAGAGCCTGCAGACGGGAATCAGCCCGTATGAGAAAGAATAACCGTGTCTTTTGAGAAAAGAAGGGAGGCTGGGGTTATGGAAAAGAAAAAAACGATTCGCATCATGGCAGCGGTTCTGATGCTGCTGTGCTGTTTCGGTGTTGCCGCTGCGCTGTATCTGCACTCTGACCACCAGGCGCCGGAGCTGAAGCTTCTGGACTCCCTTGAGGTGGAATACGGTCATCCTGTCTCCATGTATGAGCTGGTGGATCGGGTGGATGATGACAGCAAGTTCTCTTTGTCGGTGGCGTCGGATCAGGGAACTCTCACCGAGGATCGGAAGAGTCTGGTTTTCCCCGGTGTGGGCAGCTATCCGGTGCAGGTCACTGCAAAGGATGCCCACGGGAACAAGACCACAGAAACCATTGTGGTTCAGGTGGTGGACACCACCCCGCCGGAGCTGACCGCTGAGGAGTTCAAGGTCTATGTGGGGAAGGAATTGAAGTATCAGGAACACGTCACCGCTGTGGATGCGGTGGACGGTGACCTGAGCGGCTCCATCAAATTCGGCGCCGGCAAGGTTGATCTGAACAAGCCGGGGCGCTATCGCGTGACCTACTCCGTGAAAGACAAGGCAGGCAACAGCGCCAGCATCAGCAGCTATGTTGAGGTGGAATATCCCCCCGCAAAGAAGATCAAACTGAGCAGGGAAGAGCTGTGGCTGGCCGGAAACGAGTATGAGCAGCTGAAGGCCAAAGTGAGCCCTGAGGACTGGCACGGCGAGGTAGAATGGTCCAGCAGCGACCCGGATGTGGCCACCGTCTCTGATGGCCTGGTGGTGTGGACAGGATCCGGAGAGTGCGTCATCACCGCCAAAGCAGGAAAGAAGAAGGCGGAGTGCGTGGTTCACTGCGAGGGAACCTCCGCTTCTGATGTCTGGCTGAGCCAGCATACCCTGAATCTGGGGGAGAAGGAGACCTTCCAGCTGACTGCCGAAGTCCTTCCGTCCAACTGGAACGGTTCGGTGACCTGGGAAAGCAGCAATCCGCTGGTGGCAGATGTAGATGAAACCGGTCTGGTGACCTGGATCAACGGGGGCGAGTGCACCATCACAGTATACGCTGACGGCTGCAGCGACAGCTGCCAGGTGAACTGCAAAGCCATCACCATTCATGACATTCTGGACGATCTGTTTGGCGGAGACACTGACCAGGGGGAAGAACCGGAGGAAGAGCCTGATGAAGAATCCCCACTGCGCGGTTTCGATCTCCCATGGATGGAGGATTAACGAGTTCAGAGGCATGGTGGTTTTTATCACCGTAACGGGCTTGATTCCCGTTCTTTGGGGATGACCGGAACGACTCAAAAAGGAAAGGAGCATTTATGCTGGAACACATTCCATCGGCAGTACAACTGATTATTGAGACGCTGAACCAGGCGGGCTACGAAGCATACGCGGTGGGCGGCTGCGTGCGGGATGCGCTGCTGGGGCTGGAGCCCCACGATTGGGATATCTGCACCTCAGCGCTGCCCGGGCAGGTTTCTGAGACGTTTCCCGATCGGCGGATCTATACCGTTGGGATCCAGCATGGAACCGTTGTGCTGCCGATAGAGGGCGAAAACTATGAAATAACCACCTACCGGGCGGATGGAGACTACACAGACCACCGGCATCCGGACGGGGTCACCTTTGTCAGCAGCCTGAGGGACGACCTGTCCCGGCGAGATTTTACCATTAACGCCATGGCGTTTCATCCGAAGGAAGGCGTGATCGACTTTTTTGAGGGCCAGGAGGACCTGAAAAAAGGCTTAATCCGATGCGTGGGTGACCCGGAACAGCGTTTTGAAGAGGATGGGCTGCGGATCCTGCGGGCGCTGCGTTTTGCCTCACGCTACGGCTTTACCATCGAAGGGGACACCGGACGGGCGCTCCGTAAAAAGGCTCCGCTGCTGAACTATGTGGCGGGGGAGCGGATTTGGACGGAGCTGAAGGGCTTTTTTGCCGGAAGCAGTCCTGCCCGGCTGCTGAATGACTACCGGGATGTGTTCGCTGTGGTCATGCCGGAAATCAGCGCCATGTTCGACGTTCCTCAGAACAATCCCCATCACTGCTATGACGTCTGGGAGCATACCTGTTATTCTGTGGACTACGCCGCCGGTGACGGAGTTTTGGGCTTTGTGATGCTGTTTCATGATTCTGGAAAGCCCGCCTGCCACAGGAGGGATGAGCGCGGCATCGACCACTTCTTTGGACATCCCCAAAAAAGTGCGGAGCTGGCGCTGCAGGTGCTGGACCGGTTCCATTGTGACAACCAGACAAAGGAAACGGTGGATCTGCTGATCCGCTGGCACGACCGCTGCTGGAGGGTCAGCCGCCGTGGAGCAAAAAAACTGCTGGCGGCGCTGGGAAGCGAGCGGACGCAGCTGCTGTTCCGGGTGATCAATGCGGATATCCGTGCCCAGAGCCCGGAATTCCTCCCCCAAAAGCTGGAGGTTCTGGAGCAATGGAGGACACAGGTGGCGCAGCTGGAACAGGAAAATGCCTGCCTGCATCTGCGAGATCTGGCAGTATCGGGCAGAGATTTGATGGAGCTTGGGGTTCGTCCCGGCCCGGAAATGGGAACGATTTTAAAAGAGCTGCTGGAAGCCGTGCTGAATGATGAGGTGGCGAATGATCGCTCCGCGCTGCTGCGGCGAGTGAGAAAAAAGCGCTGAAAAAATGCTCGCTCACATGGAATTTGTTTTTAAATATTTGAATGAAAATCTGAAAACTCTGCTGGTTCTTTGGCGAAGCGGCAGAGTTTTGTTTTGAAGAATACTTCGAAAAAAGTTTGGGGGAGGTACTTGCCAGAACCTCGAAATTAAGGTAAAATAAAGCATCTGAATGCAGAGTGAAGACTCTACAATTTGTAAATGAAAGCGAGGGTATTTTATGGCACCTGAATTCACTAACGCAGTCAAACGCATTGGCGTTATGACTTCCGGCGGTGACGCTCCCGGCATGAACGCGGCGGTTCGTGCGGTTGTCCGCACTGCTATTTATCGCGGCATTGACGTGGTGGGCATTCGCCGCGGCTGGAATGGCCTGATCAACGGCGATGTGTTCCATATGACCACCACTGATGTGGCACATATCATTAACCGCGGCGGCACCATGCTGAACACCGCCCGCAGCGAGGAGTTCCGCTCCAAGGAAGGCCGGAAGCGGGCTTACCGCACCTGCAAGCTGCTTGGTCTGGACGGCCTGGTTGCCATCGGCGGCGACGGCACCTTTGCCGGCGCTCTGGCTCTGGCCACCGAGTATCCTATCTCTGTAGTGGGCATTCCCGGAACCATCGACAACGACATCGGCTGCAGCCATTACTGCATCGGCTATGACACCGCTGCCAACACCGCCATTGAAGCCATCGACAAACTCCGTGACACCATGCAGGCTCACGAGCGCTGCTCCGTCATTGAGGTCATGGGTCATCGTGCCGGCAATCTGGCCCTGTATGTTGGCCTTGCCACCGGCGCCACCGCTGTTCTGGTGCCCGAGCAGCCCTGGGACTTTGAGAACGACGTCGCTGAGAAGATCCGCACCGCCCGTTTGGCTGGCCGCACCCACTTTATGGTGGTCGTGGCAGAGGGCGCCAAGCGCAAGGCAGATGGTTCTTTGGACAACGAAGTGGTGGGCAACGGCGGTGCCGGCCAGCAGGTTGCCGATCTGATTCGGCAGGAGCTGTTCCTGGATCCCCGTGTTACCGTGCTGGGCCACATTCAGCGCGGCGGCTCCCCTTCCGCTCGTGACCGGGTCACTGCTACCCGTATGGGCTACTTCGCTGTCAAGGCACTGGCAGAAGGAAAGACCAACCGTGTCATCGTCCATCAGCAGGGCCACATCACCGACATTGATATGGCGGAAGCCCTGAAGATGGAGAACCAGCTGAATGCCGATGAACAGGAGGTCCTGGAGGCCATGACCGGCGCCATGTAACCCATGGGCTGCCCTGTTCCGATTTTCCGGTTTTAACTGAATCATACTCCCCGCCTCTGCCGGTTTTCGGTGGAGGCGGCTTTTTTGCAGTGGAAATCTTCGCCATAAACAGGTATAATGAGAAAGACTGCGGCCGGATTCAGTCTGGCCCCATCGGAATCAGGTGGAGGTTCTTTCCGGTTCATGCCGATCAACGTTTCGATTATTACAGGAGATAGAATACCATGTCTGTTCAACCCGCAAGCTGGCAGCCCTTTGCCTCCGATGAGGCCCGGCTGGAGTACTTAAAGGATCATAAACTCACCCCCAAAAGCGCCAAGGCGCCCAAACCTTTGTTTTACAGCGGCATCGACGCTGAGGGAACGGAGCTCTGTACTGCTGAGGGCGTTGTGGATGACTGCACGCTGGTGATTAAAGTGGGGGAGGAGTACCACTGCATCCACCCGGATTATCTGGCGGAGATGCAGAAAGGCACCTCTGTGCGCCGGGGAACCTCCACGCGGTCCGCTGCAGGAAAAAGCCCAAAGAGCAAAGCGACGGGGATTGATTTTGTCGCCATTGACTTTGAAACTGCCACGGGCAGCTATGACAGTGCCTGCTCGCTGGGTATCGCGGTGGTCAGGGAGATGCAGGTGGCAGAAACCTGGTATCACCTGATTCAGCCCCCCATGAACCGATACGAGGAGGGCAACGTGCGGGTCCACGGAATTACCCCTGCTCAGACAGCTGGGGAGCAGAGCCTGAATGCGCTGTGGCCGGAAATCAGCAGATACTTTGACGGAAACCTGATTGTTGCCCACAACGCCCGGTTTGACGTGTCTGTGCTGCGGAAAAGTTTGAGCACTTCCGAACGCATCCCCAATTTCAAATACGCAGACACCCTGACTATGGTGAGAAACGTGGTGCCCGGCCGTCACGGGCTGGACGCCTGCTGTGAGTATTTCGGGATCGTACTGAAACATCACCACAATGCGCTGGATGACGCGTTGGCCTGCGCCAACGTGGCCATCTGCTGCGCCAAAGCGGCAGGGTGTGACAGCTTCTCCGCCTATCTCAGGCAGGAGCGCATTAGCCGCACAGATTTTCATCGAAAGGACAACCGCTTCAACCGTTACGCTCATAAGGCGGTGAAGCTGTCCGAGGTCACTGCCACAGTAGACCAGTTCGATCTGACCCATCCTCTGTACCAGAAAAATGTGGTGTTTACCGGGGACCTGTCCATTGACCGGGCGGACGCTGTCCAGTTGGCGGTCAACAGGGGAGCGCTGGTCAAATCCGGCGTGTCGGGCAAAACAGATTTTTTGGTCATCGGTACCCACGGACAGCCGGAAAATGCACCAATGAGCAGCAAGGAAAAGCGTGCCCGGGAGCTTCAGCAGGAGGGAAAGGAGATCCGGCTGCTGAGTGAAGAGGAGTTCTTGAAGCTGGTGAGCAACTGAAGAAACCAATCGGGAACGGAACGGCAGGGGGACGGAGCAGGGTCCCCCTGCCCTATGGCAAAAAATAAATAAAAACTTTAAAAAAGTGCTTGACAAAAATAGGAAAGTCGTGTATAGTATTGGTATCCAGAAGAGGGGAAGAGAGAGAACTTCTCATAGGACGGCGATCGGCAGCAGTCCAAAAAAGAATTGCCGATGCGGATTCCGTTTTACGGTGAGCTGACGAGACACAATGTCCGTGGTAAAAAGTCCCTTCTGCGGCGGGGTAAAGAATCCAGCGCTGACGTGTTAAGGCTCGAAACCGAAAACACTTCAAGAAGAGCACAGTCTTGAAGGATTGAATCCAAAAATCTGATGAAAGCGAGGAAATGGATATGAAACTAGACTTCAAATCAGAACGGAACTGACCCAAACCAAAGGTTCAATCGAATCGGTTTGGGTCAGTTCTTTTTTGTCTGATCTGAGGTTCCAGTCACAGTTTTCCAACCCCGCCGGAAACGGCGGCGTTTTTTACACCTGTAACCTTGCATCGGGAGAAAAGAATCAGTAAAATGATGGTAATTCAGACAGGCGGATCTCCAGGGTGCGCAGGCAGTGCGGGGTGGACACTCCGACATACATGCTGCCGTACTGGTTTCAGAAGGAGAGAGAATCGCCTGAATGACAAAGAGGAGGAATTCTTGTGGCATCAAAGGTTTATTTTACTGATTTTCGGGCGAAAAACGGAGAAGGATTGCCTACCAAGCTGAAAAAACTGATTCGCCGGGCAGGAATTGGAAGCATTGACTTCGAAGGAAAATTTGTCGCCATTAAAATGCACTTTGGGGAACCGGGAAACCTGGCGTTCCTGCGGCCCAATTACGCCAAAGCAGTGGTGGACGTAGTCACGGAGCTGGGCGGCAAGCCTTTCCTGGTGGACTGCAACACCCTGTATCCCGGGCGCAGAAAAAATGCCATTGAGCATCTGTACACTGCGGCTGAAAACGGCTTCAACTGGATCACCTGCGGCTGCCCGGTCATCATCGGAGACGGCCTGAAGGGCACCGATGATGTGGAGGTCCCGGTGAAAAACGGCGAGCTGTGCAAGACCGCATACATCGGCCGTGCGGTGATGGATGCAGATATTTTTATCAGTCTGACCCATTTTAAAGGGCATGAGATGACCGGTTTTGGCGGCACCATCAAGAACATCGGCATGGGCTGCGGCAGCCGTGCAGGCAAGATGCACCAGCACAACACCGGCAAGCCTGTGGTGGATCCGGATCAGTGCCGCGGCTGTCACCTGTGCATCAGACAGTGCGCCAACAATGGCATCTCTTACAACGAGCAGGGGCTTGCTGAAATCAACCACGACAACTGTGTAGGCTGCGGACGCTGCATCGGCGCCTGTAACTTCGATGCAATCTACAATCCCAATGGCGGCGCGCTGGTAGATCTGGACTGCAAAATGGCGGAGTACACCCAGGCAGTGGTACAGGATCGCCCCAATTTCCACATCAGCCTGGTGCAGGATGTCTCTCCCAACTGCGACTGCCACAGCGAGAACGACGCGGCGATCCTGCCGGACATCGGAATGTTTGCCTCCTTTGACCCGGTGGCCATCGATCAAGCCTGTGCTGATGCCTGCGGGAAGGCCGCTCCCATGCCCAACAGCCAGCTCAGCGACAACCTCTGCAAGTGCGGTTTCCTGGATCTGGGCGACCCCTTCAAAAATTCTAATCCCGAGGTGGAGTGGAAGGCGCAGCTTGCCCACGGAGAGAAAATCGGTCTGGGCACCCGGGACTATGAGCTGATCACGATGAAATAATCCGATTTTTTCCTATCTGACTCCGGACAGGTGTTTTTGCCTGTCCGGTTTTTTTCACCCCTGGCAGATCCCGGATGCTCCGCAACACAGCCACGCCGTCGAAAAAAACAGCAGCCCCTGCAGGGGCTGCCGGTAAAACAGTACAAAACTTTGGTTTCGTTGCAATCATCGGGAGAAGCGGACTGGTTCCAGCATGAACTGTTCCAGGGGGACAATCTCGTTGTAACTGACGCGCAGACGGTGCTTCCGGTCCGTTTTGTCAATGTGGAGATGCCCGCAAAACCAGTACCGAAAGGCGGTGGTACGGTAGATCTTTGTGAGATACTCCCGAGTCGGCTCTGTAGGGAACAGGCTGCTCAGCGCAGGAGCGATCAGGCACTGGGGCATGGTGTGGGTGATGATAAAGTCCACCTGGTTGCCGTGGGCAGCCAGGGTGTCCTGTCCGTGCTGCATCTCTTCCGCGCTGGGAATTTCTTCCTTCCACCAGCTGTAGCCGTCAATCCGGTATTCTCTGTCGTGGGATGCCGCTCCGCCCATGGTCCAGAAGGTGTGTCCATCAATCTTGTAGTATTCCCCCCGCTTCAGATGGATGACGTTCTCTGCCAGCGGGTGGATATTCACCTTTCCGCCGTTCCACTCTGTCACCGGCTGGTCATACCAGAAGGGATGATTGTCATGATTGCCGTCGACCCAAAGGATGGTATAGGGTCGTTGTGACAGCCATTTGCACCAGTGCAGGTAGGTTTTCTGACTGGA
Source organism: uncultured Oscillospiraceae bacterium (assembly GCA_946546815.1). GTDB lineage: Bacteria > Bacillota > Clostridia > Oscillospirales > Oscillospiraceae > Onthomonas. The sequence goes on along the minus strand of CAMNOL010000030.1, from coordinate 824 downwards.
GCGGGCGTATTTGTTGGGCAGAAACGTTCCTGGCGGATAGGAATCCGTCGGAAGAAAGGGCAGGCCGAAATCTCCGCAGATCAGGACATAATCCTGCCGTGTCAGCTGTTTGCCTTGGGGAAAATGTTTTCCGGACAGTTTTTCAATGTCGATTCCGCCGTGGATATCTCCGGTGATGTAAACCATCCTACGACCTCCTTCTCAGTACAGTTTGGAGAACTGACTTTGCTTATACGTTCATCCATCCTTCGTCGATCATGTACCCGAGGATCTCCTTACGCAGCGCCCTTGCTGCCGGGGAAATAAAGCTGGGATAAACCGTCAGCAGTCCGATGGTAATGGAAATGGGGGGCGTCAGGGGATAGAGCCTGGTGTCACTGGGGTTGCACTGAGCTGCCAGCTCAGAGGTGACGCAGAATCCGAAGCCCCGCTCCACCAGGGTGTGACAGGTGCTGTCGGTCTCAATCCGAAAGTCGGAGTCAGCCGTCACGCCGTTCTGCTTCAGAAACTCCAGGGCTTCCGTATCGTATCCCTCCAGCTGCAGAATCACCGGCATTTCCTTGAAATCCTCCGAAGAAATATAGCTGCCATTGATGGGCGTGTAGTCCTTCGGGGTCATACACACCATCTGGGTCTTGTGCAGTGGGATAAAGGATTCAAACTGCTGCAGGGAGGTCTCTCCCAGCACGGATTTGGAAACAGCAAGATCCACCTCGCCGTTTTCGATCCACTCCTTGATGCTCATGTCGCCGGACTGCATGATTACGACTTTAATGTGGGGATACTTTTTTCGAAACCGGATCAGGATATCCGGCAGCCACAGT